>JARYMK010000082.1 GCA_029907165.1 Anaerolineae bacterium | reverse complement strand
GGGCGGAAGTGGCTCAGCGGTAGAGCATCTCCTTGCCAAGGAGAGGGTCGCGGGTTCAAATCCCGTCTTCCGCTCCTCGTCAGGTTCGCCTGCCAGAGCGTCAGGGCTTTGGGGTCGTGGGCGGCCTGTGCTACAATTCGCGCGTTTCAGGTAAGGATGTAACAGAACGGAAGGAGAAGAGGCTTTGAAATTCACCACAGAACCCCTGGAGAACCGCCAGGTTTCGCTCACGATAGAGGTGGAGCCGGAGCGCGTACAGTCGGAGATGCAGAAGGCCGCGCGGCGTCTCGCGGGTCGGGGGCGTATCCCCGGATATCGCAAGGGCAAGGCCCCCTACGCTGCCGTTGCCCGTCACTACGGCGAGGAAGCGATCTTTGAGGAAATGCTGGACGGTTTCATGGATCACGCGCTGCGCGAGGCGCTGCAGGAGACGGGGATTCAACCCTACGCGCCCGCCATTTTGAACGAGATCACGCAAGACCCCCTCACCCTGAAACTCACTGTCCCGCTGGCTCCGGAGGTGGACCTCGGCAACTACCGCGAGATTCGCAAGGAGTTCCCCGAGGTTACCGTGTCGGACGAAGAGGTGAACGAGGCCCTGGAGCGCATCCGCCGCGATCAAGGATCGTGGGTGCCCGTGGACAGGCCGGCGGAAAAGGGCGACATGATCTTCGTAACGTTCACCGGCACTGTGGACGGCGAGACGGTCTTTGAGGAGCCGGAGGATTTTCCGCTCATCGTCGGCGAGACGTATGGGGAGCCGCTCCCAGGCTTCAGTGAGCGGCTGGCGGGGGCCAAGCCCGGCGACGACCTGGAGTTCACTCTGACTGCCCCGGACGACCATCCGAGGGGTGAACTGGCCGGCAAGACGTGCGAGTTTCGCGTGCACGTGGTGTCGGTCCGCACGCTGGACATCCCGCCGCTGGACGACGACCTGGCCAAGATGGTGGGCGACTACGAGACCCTGGACGCGCTCCGGGCGCGGGTGCGCGAGGCCCTGCTGGAGGAGCGCAAGCGCCATGCCGAAGACCAGTTTGAGGCCGATGTGCTGGACATGATAGTGGCTCAGAGCAGCATTCAGTACCCTCCCGTGGCCCTTGAGGAGGAACTGGATGAGATCATGGAGGACATTGAGTCGCAGTTGAAGCAGCAGGATCGCGACCTGGACTCCTACCTGAACCTGGCTGGGCAGACCCGCGAACAATTCCGGGAGAGCCTGAAGCCGCGCGCGGAACGGAACTTGCACCGCTCGCTGGTGTTGGCAAGGATTCGCGCTGCCGAGCGGATTGAGGTGGACCCGCGGGAGTTTACGGAGGCCTACGAGGAGTTGAGAGACCACTACTTGCGCGCGGGCGTTCCGGCCCAGGCGTTGGAGGAGAGTAACCTCAAGCAGCGCTTCTACGCGCACATGCTGACTGAGAAGGTCCTGGAGCGCGTTCGGCAAATCGCAATGGGCCAGGCTCCCGAAATTCCGGCAGACGATGAGGACCTTCAGGACTCGGACGAGGACTGATTCGGAGGCCGCCATGGAAAACCTGATTCCCATGATCATTGAGAACACGGGGCGTGGCGAGCGTGCCTACGACATCTACTCGTTGCTGTTGAAGGAGCGCGTCATCTTCCTGGGCACGCCCATCACCGACCAGGTGGCCAACCTCGTGGTAGCGCAGTTGCTGTACCTGGACCGGGAGGACCCGGACAAGGAGATTTCGCTGTACATTAACTGCCCGGGCGGTGCGATCTACGCGGGCCTCGCCATCTACGACACGATGCAGCAGGTGCGCGCGCCCATCTCCACCATCGCGGTGGGGTGGACCGCGAGCATGGGGACCGTCCTGCTGGCCGCCGGTAGCAAGGGGCGCCGCTACGCGCTGCCCAACGCGACGATTCACATGCACCCCGCCGGCGGCGGGATGCAAGGCTACGCGCCCGACGTGGAGATCGCCGCAAAAGAATTGCTGCGGACACAGGACCTGTTGCACCGCATCTTGGCCCGGCACACGGGCCAGCCGCTGGAGCGCATCAAGCGGGACTTTGATCGCGACTTCTTCATGGATGCGCACATGGCAAAAGAATACGGGATCGTGGACGAGGTTTTGGTGCCACCGTCTCAGAAGGTGGAAGAGTCCGTACAGGCCGAGGAGTCCAAAGATGCCTAGACTCAGCCGCGCGGAAGAGGTCTGTTCGTTCTGCCGGCGCAGCCAGCATGAGGTGGATCGGCTTATCGCCGGGCCGGATGGGGTCTATATCTGCAACGACTGCGTGAACCTGTGCCGCGAAATCCTTGAGGCCGAGATGCTCCAGTCCAAGGGCGAGGCGGCCGAGTTCGTGCCCCAGCGCATCCCCAGCCCCCAGGAGATTTACCAGCGCCTGGACGAGTACGTGGTGGGCCAGGAGCGCGCCAAGAAGGTCCTCTCCGTCGCCGTGTACAATCACTACAAGCGCATCGTGTCCGGCGACAAGTGCGACGATGTGGAACTGCAGAAAAGCAACATCCTGCTCATCGGCCCAACGGGCTGCGGCAAGACTCTCCTGGCGCAGACGCTGGCGAAGATTCTAGATGTGCCGTTCTGCATCGCCGACGCCACAGCCCTGACCGAGGCCGGCTATGTGGGCGAGGACGTGGAGAATATCCTGCTGCGTCTCATCCAGGCGGCGGACTTTGACCTCGCCAAGGCGTCCAAGGGCATCGTGTACATTGACGAGATTGACAAGATCGCCCGCAAGAGCGGCGACAATCCCTCCATCACCCGCGACGTGTCGGGCGAAGGGGTGCAGCAGGCGCTGCTGAAGATCATTGAGGGCACGGTGGCCAACGTGCCGCCTCAGGGCGGACGAAAGCACCCCCACCAGGAGTTCATCCAACTGGACACGCGTAACATCCTGTTCATCTGCGGTGGGGCCTTTGACGACCTGGACCGCATCATCGCCGAGCGCATCGGCGTCAAGGGGCAGGTGGGGTTCCCGAAAGGCACCGAGGCGCGCCGCAGGACCGAATGGACCGCCGCCGAATTGCTCCGCCAGGTTACGCCGGACGACCTGCTGGCCTACGGCATGATTCCGGAGTTCGTCGGGCGCATGCCCGTTACGGTGAGCGTGGACCCGCTGGACGAGGACGCGCTGGTGGAAGTGCTCACCCGTCCCAAGAATGCCATCGTCAAGCAGTACCAGCGCCTGTTCGCCATGGACAAGGTGGAGTTGACGTTCACCGAAGGGGCGCTGCGGGCGGCGGCTCGCGAGGCCATGAAGCACAAGACCGGGGCGCGCGGCCTGCGCACGATTATTGAGGAGGCCCTGCTGGACGTGATGTACGAGATTCCCTCGCGGCGCGACGTGCGCAAGGTCGTCGTGAACGAGGACACCATCTACCAGCGTTCCAAGCCGATTCTCGTAACCCAGTCCGACAGGGGCATCGTGGGCCTGGAAGAGACCGCCTAGCCCGCTCCGTAGGCGCTTGCCAGAAGGGGTGAAGGGGACAAGCCCTTCATCCCTTTTTGTTAGGAACCGCGCGGGATGTGCAAGGAGCCGAGACACTTGGTGAAAGCAGATTGCCCCCTGGCGCTCCAATGGGCGCGGGTGGCGCGGTGGCTTGCCTGGGGCGTGATGCTGGCTGCGCTGGCCCTGGCGGGATGCGTTCCGCACGCGGGTGCGCCCGCGCCCACGGCCATCGCCTCTCCTGCACCAAGCCTCACGCCAATCCCGCCGACTCCCTCGCCCACGCCCGTCCCCCCGACCGCGACGCCCGACCCGGCGGTTCCCTTCGCCGCGCCCCCGCTGGAACCGCGCGGCCACGCCAGCGTGATGATTCCATCGGCGGTGTCCTACCTAGACGATCTGCGAGATGCTCCGCGCTATCAGATTGCGGCGTCGTTTGACCCGGTCACAATGACCTTGCGCGGCAGGGAGCGCGTGCGCGTGGTCAATCGGTCGGGCGTGGCGCTGGATGAACTCTACTTCCGCCTGTACCCCAACACGGGCAGGCTGTATGGCCCGGCGCGGCTGGAACTCACCCAGGTGGCCGACGACGCGGGCCGCGCGCTGAGTTGGTCGGCGGGGGCCGATGCATCTGTGGTGCGGGTCGCCCTGCCGGTACGATGGGAGGCCGGCGACGCGCAGGTGCTGACCCTGGAGTGGCAGACCCGCATTCCCGTGGAGGGCGATGAGCCCTGGACCCGCGAGCAGGGTTACGGCATCTTCCGGCAGGCGGAGGGGCTGATTGTCCTGGCCGAGTGGTTCCCCATGCTGGCGGTGTATGAGGAGGGGGCTTGGCGGCTGGACCCGGTGCCCGAGTGGGGCGATCCGGTGTACAGCGAGATCGCATTCTACGAGGTGTGGTTCACCGCGCCCGAAGCGTACACAGTCGTCGCGACGGGCAGCGAGGTTGCGTCGGCGCGCGCGGGCGGCAGCGTTACTCATGCCTTCCGGTCGGGACCGGCCCGCGATTTCTTCGTGGCGCTGGGAACCAACCTGAGCGTGGCTACCGTGCGCATCGGCGACGTTACGGTGCGCTCGTATGCGTATCGCGAACATGCCGCGTCGGGCAGCGAGGCACTGTCCGCCGGGCGGGATGCGGTAACCGTGTATGCCAATCGCTTCGGGGCTTACCTGTACCGTGAGTTGGACATCGTAGAAGCGCCCCTCATCGGCCTGCTGGGCATGGAATATCCGGGCGTGGTGCTGGTGTCCGATGCGCTGTACACCCCTGCCGAGAAGTGGCGGCTGGACATTACCACCGCTCACGAGGTCGCGCACCAGTGGTGGTATGGCGTGGTGGGCAACGACATCCTGCGCGAGCCGTGGCTGGACGAGGCGCTGGCCACGTTCTCATCGGGCGTGTACGTGCAGGATATCATGGGCCGAGATGCATTCCAAACCCAGTACGGGCAGTGGATGGCTCGGTACGAGACCGGCCAACGGAACGGGACCGTGGGCGCGGTTACGTGGCCTGTGGGGCGATTCCGGGCAAGTTGGGACTACGTTACCACCGTGTATTATAAAGGTGCGATTGCCCTCCACGCGATGCGCATGGACATCGGCGACGACGCCTTTTTCCGTGCGCTGCGCCGCCACTATGAGCAGTCGCGGTTCAGGGTAGCGCGCGGACAGGATTTGCTGGCCCTGCTGGAGCAGGAAGCGGGCCGCGATTTGGACGACTTCTACCGCCGGTGGTTCTTCAGCGAGTGATCACTTCGCGGGCGTGGGCGTGGCGATGTACTGCGGCTTGCCATGGAGCCACAGGGTGTCGGGCGGGACATGGGAGCCGTCCTGGCGCGCCAGCGTGAGCAGCAGGTTCGCCCCCTTGAACTGGGGCTGGGGGAAGGGGTCGCCCGCCAGCGCCACGACCTGCCCCCGGTAGGCCGGACCGTAACTGACCGAGGGCTGGGCGGGGGTCAGGTTGAGCGGCCTGAGGTTGCCCGACTTGTCCTGCTGCACCGCCTGGCCCTGCCACAGGTAGATTTGGCTGGCGAACCCCGCAGGATGGATGAAATTCAGCACCAGCCCGCCTTCCTTGAGCAGGGCGGTCGGCTGCGTTACCAGCATAACCTCCACTAGCGTAGCCTCGTGCGGGGCCAGCACCAGTCCGCCTTTGTTGACATAAAATCCCATGATGGGAATGTCCTCTATCGTAACGAAAGCCGGTGTCCGGCCAGTATTGGCTTCCTTTGGGAAGGGCAGCGTGAGGCCGAAGGAAGGCGTGGCTACGGGCAGGGTCGGCGGCGCGGTCGGGACCGGCGTGGGGGGCGTCGCCGTGGGTGTGCTGCATCCGGCGGCGAGCACCGCGCAGGCGAGAATGGCCACCACGATACGAACGCGGCGCAACGAGCGAGACGCTGGGTTGGATGTCTGCGGCATTGGGTCTCCTGTCCGTCCTATTCGTGCTGTAGGATTTGCACCGGCACCTTGCACAGGGAGCGGAATCGCTCCGCGTCAGCCTTGGAGCCGACGATGTCGCCGTAGTGCAAGGGGATGGCGAGTTTGGGCTGGATGGCATTGGCGGCCTGGGCGGCCTCTTCGGCGGTCATGGTGTACTTCCCGCCTACCGGCAGGAGCACGATCTCGGCCCGAACAGATTTCATCTCGGGCGTGAGGTCGCTGTCCCCGGCGATGTAGATGGTGTGCCCGCCGGTCTGGATCACGAAGCCCACATGTCCGGCGCTCTTGGGGTGGAACTGCTTGCCGATGTTGTACGCGGGGACGGCCTGGATGCCGACGCCCTGTACGGTTACGGCGTCGCCGGGCTTGACCACGTGGACGTTGCCCTTGAGGCCGGCAGCGACGCTCGCAATAGTAACGAGCGCCGTGGAATCCTTGCGGATTTTGTCAATGTCGGGTTTGGAGAAGTGGTCGTAGTGGTCGTGGGTGATGAGGATGATATCTGCCTGGGGCGCTCCGCTGCGGAGTTTCCACGGGTCCAAGTAGATGACCTTGTCAAAGTCCAGGCGGACAGTGGCATGGCCCAGCCAGTGGATGTGTTCCATCATCGCGCTTCACCTCCCTGTTGATGCCGCTCGTCGGCGTGGCGAGGGTCTAGGTTCATATCCGCGACCGCTCGCCTCGTGCAGATGACTGGCTGCACTATAACACCGCGGGCGGTGCGGTGTCAACTGGGCCGGGGCGACCAGGCACATTGGGTGGGGAGGGTACCTTCTGCTCTAGGAGAAAACGCACCGTTACGACTTGTAGCCAAATCCTTGTGCTGTTCCGTTTGCCCAGCATCTCGGTATTGATTATACTTTGGGCACATCTTGCGCATGGTGGGACAATGGTTGCCCATCGTCTCGGCCGCATCAATCCAGGAGACCAATGGCCAAAACCCTGATTCGCGAGGCCCGACCTCGCGATACTGTTCAAATCCATCTGCCCGATGGCCGGACATACGAAGGTCCGGTGGGCACGCGACTGGAAGAATTCATACGGGTGGCATGCAGCCGGCAGGAAGCGCCGGTCGTGGCCGCCCTGGTGAACCGCGAGATTCGCGACCTCTGCTGGCCAGTTACGCAGGACTGCGAGGTCATCCCCTTGACCACGGCTACCAGCGACGGGCTGCGCATTCTGCAGCGGTCGCTGTCGCTCCTGCTGGTCGTGGCGGCGCGCGAACTCTTCCCCGAGGCGCAGGTGCTGGTGGATCATTCGCTCACGCTGTCCGGCCTCTACTGTCGGCTCATCGGGCGGGACCCGCTCACCGAGGACGAACTGGCGCGCCTTGAGACACGGATGCGCGAGATCGCTCAGGCGGACGAGCCCATCGTCAAGGAGCGGCTTCCGCTGGACGAGGCGAAGGCCATTTTCCAGCAGCAGGGATATGCGGACAAGGTCCGCCTGTTGCGTTACCGGACGAAGGACTATCTCACCGTGTACCGGTTGCGGGGGGTTACGGATTACTTCTACGGATACCTGGTCCCTTCTACGGGGTACCTGACGACGTTCGCCCTGCATTCCTACCCGCCTGGGTTCATCCTGCGGTTTCCGCGCCGGGAGAACCCACTGGTCCTGCCCGAGTACCGCGACTCGCCCAAACTGGCCGCCGTGTTCAGCGAACATACGACGTGGATGAACCTGCTGCACATCAACGACGTGGGTTCGCTGAACGAGGCGGTGGAGAGCAAACGCATCCGCGAGGCCATCCTGGTCTCCGAGGCGCTCCACGAGGATCGCATCGCGGCCATCGCCCACCAGATTGCTGACCTGCGCCCCCATGTGCGGCTGGTGCTCATCGCTGGGCCTACGTCGTCGGGCAAGACGACGTTCTCCAAGCGCCTGGCGGTGCAATTGCTGGCCCACGGCGTGCGCCCGTTCACACTGGAGATGGACGATTACTTCGTGGACCGCGAGAAGACGCCGCGAGACGAACACGGGGCGTACGACTTTGAATCGCTGGATGCGCTGGACCGCTCGCTGTTGAACCGCCACTTGCTGCAACTGTTCCGCGGCGAGGAGGTTATGCTGCCGCACTACAACTTCCGTTTGGGAAAGCGTGAGGAGGGGCCCAAAGCACGGCTGAGGGATGACCAGATTGTCATCGCCGAGGGGATTCATGGGCTGAATCCGGATTTGTTGCCCGACCTCCCGCAGGGCAGCGTGTTCCGCATCTACGTCTCGGCGCTCACCCAACTGAACCTGGATATGCACAATCGCATTCCCACGACGGACACGCGCCTGCTGCGGCGCATCGTCCGCGACGCCCGCACGCGCGGGTACAACGCTGCGAATACCATCAGCCGCTGGGGGAGCGTAACGCGGAGCGAGGCGTTGCGCATCTTCCCGTACCAGGAGAACGCCGATGCCATGTTCAACTCGGCGCTGGCCTACGAGTTGGCGGTGCTGAAGCCCTTCGTGGAGCCGTTGCTGCGGCAGGTGGAGCCGGGCACGCTGGAGTACGTGGAGGCCAAGCGGTTGCTGGCGTTCCTCCAGTGGTTCCTGCCCTGCGATTCGCACTTGGTTCCCGACAACTCCATCCTGCGCGAATTCATCGGCGACTCCATCCTGGCCGACTACATGCCCTAGACCTTCCAGGGAGGGCGGCATGGAAAAGACGAACAGCATGCGATTGCTGGACCGGCTGGGCGTCCCCTACGAGGTCTATACTTTCTCGCCGGACATCCATTCTGCGGTCGGCGTGGCGGAAGTTACGGGGATCCCGTCGCGGGAAGTGTTCAAGACGCTGGTGCTCCTGCGGCCCAACGGCAAGCCTTTGCTCGTGATCGCCCCAGGCGACAGCGAAGTTGACCTGCGCAAGGTCGCGGCGGCGGTGGGCGAGAAGAAGGTGGCCCTGGCGTCGCACCGCGAGGCCGAAGCATTGACCGGCCTGCAGGTCGGCGGCATCTCGGCGCTGGCGCTGCGCGACAAGCGGTTCCCTGTGTTTCTGGACCGCTCCGCGCTGGCCCACGAGCGGATCATGGTCAGCGCGGGCAAGCGCGGGGTGAACCTACGCCTGTCGCCGCAGGACCTCATCCGCGCGGTGGATGCGCAACTCATTGACGCGGTGGGCTAGCGCCCGCGTCGGCGTGTTCGGGTAGGGCCGTCCCATTGTGCGCCGGACCTTTGAGCATCACGTCCACCTGGATGTCAGGGCGGATGCCGCTTATCTTGCGCCGCACCTGGTCCATGAGGTAGTCGGCCAGCGGGCACGCGGCAGTGGTCAGCGTCATCACGACCTCCACGCGATGCCCGTCCACCGCGATGTCCCGAATCAGGCCCAGGTCCACGACGCTGATGCCCACCTCTGGGTCAATGACCTCTCTCAGCGCATAAAGTACCTGCGCTTTGTCCAGGATGGCTCGCGTCGCAACCTGCGGAGCCACACCTTCGGCCTTGGCAAGCGCCCGCTCCAACTGCCGCACGCGCTCCTCCAACTGGCTTTGCCGCGCCAGAACCTCGGCCAGTGTCTTCAGGGCGGGGTCGGGCAAGTCGCCGTGGGCCAGATCGGGCTTGGGCGCGGCCTCGCGTTCGGGCTCTGCGAAGCGGCCCGGGACGCCCACCACGGTCATGCCCGGCGGGACGGACTTGATGACCACCGACCCGGCGCCAATCCGCGCGCGGTCGCCGATGTGGATGGGGCCCAGCACAATGGCGCCGGCTCCGATGACAACGTGGTTGCCGACCGTCGGGTGCCGCTTCACCTTCTCCGAACTGGTGCCGCCGAGGACGACTCCCTGGTAGAGCAACACGTCATCGCCGATTTCGGTCGTCTCGCCGATGACGACGCCCATGCCGTGGTCAATGAAGCAGCGCCGCCCGATCTTGGCGCCTGGGTGAATCTCCACGCCTGTCAGCCAGCGGTTGATGTGGGAAACCAGGCGGGCGACAAAGTGAAGCCGCCACTTCCACAGCGCGTGCGCGATACGGTGCAGCCAGATCGCATGCAGCCCGGGATAGCAGAATAGCACCTCCCACACCGTGCGGGCGGCGGGGTCCTTGGCGAATACCGTGGCGATGTCTTCTTTAATGCGGGCGAACATGGGTCCTCCATCCTGTAAAATGCCATCGCGCTGCTAGGCGCAGGCGAACAACTCCGTGCTCAGGTATCGCTCGCCGGTGTCGGGCAGGATGACGACGATGAGCCGCCGCGCGTTCTCGGGCCTGGCTGCCACTTGCAGGGCCGCGAAGGCCGCCGCGCCCGACGATATCCCCACGAGAAGCCCCTCCTCCCTTGCGAGCCTGCGGGCCATGGCCATCGCATCCTCGTCGGTAACCCGCACAATCTCGTCCACCAGGTCAAGCCGTAGCACGTCGGGGATAAACCCGGCGCCGATTCCCTGAATCTTGTGCGGCCCGCGCTGGCCTCCCGACAGCACGGGCGAACCCGCCGGCTCCACTGCCACGGCGATGAGGCCGGGCTTGTACTGCTTCAGCCGCTCGGCCACGCCGGTGATGGTGCCTCCGGTCCCGACACCCGCGACGAAGATGTCTACCTGGCCGTCGGTGTCGCGCCAGATTTCCTCGGCTGTGGTGCGCCGATGGATGTCGGGATTAGCGGGGTTGCGAAACTGCTGCGGGATGAAGTAGCGCGGGTCCGCGGCGGCCATCTCCTCGGCCTTGCGGACCGCGCCGGTCATGCCCTCGGCCCCGGGCGTCAGGATCAACTCTGCGCCCAGCGCCTGGAGCAACTTGCGCCGCTCCACGCTCATCGTCTCGGGCATGGTGAGCACCAGTCGGTACCCCCGCGCGGCACAGACGGCTGCCAGGGCGATGCCCGTGTTCCCGCTGGTGGGCTCCAGGATGATGGTGTCCTCGCGAATCAAGCCGGCCTCCTCTGCGGCGCGGATCATCGCCGCGCCGATGCGGTCCTTGACGCTGCCCAGCGGGTTGAACGCCTCCACCTTGGCGACGACGGTGGCGTGAAGACCGGCGACAACTCGGTTCAGCCGGACGAGGGGCGTGTTGCCGATGGTCTCCGTGATGTCGTTGTGGATTCTCATGCTCTTGGCTCCTGTGCGGTTACGTGTGGCGGAAGATCGCAGAGGTCGGCGATGGTCCAGCCGTCGGCGTACTCCGCAATGACCCGTGCGAGGCCCTCCCAGAACAAGCGGCTCTTGCACGTTTCCAGGAACTGGCACTTGATGGTCGCGTCCTCAGCGGTGCAGTCGGACAGGGCGATGGGCCCCTCGGTTGCCCGGAGGACGTCGCCCACGCGAATCTCCGCGGCGTCTCGCGCCAGTGCATAACCCCCGCCCGGGCCTTTGACCCCCGTAACGAACCCTGCGGCCCGCAGCGGCTGCAGGATTTGGGCGAGGTAGTCGGGCGGGATTCCCTGCCGCGCGGCCAGCACGCGGCGGTTCACCGGCGCGCCCTGGCTCAGCGCGATGTCCACCAGCACCCTCACCGCGTAGCGACCCTTGCTTGTAATGCGCATGGCACTCCTCCGCTGCTATTTTGAAGTAGTTGACTGATTTTGTCAACTATTGCCTTCCGGCGTATGCTGTGGCGTTCCTCTTGTCAGGGTGCGACGGGGTGGCTATAATGCATCTGCGCGAGGGTGGCTGGAGGTGGGGATCATGGCGCAGGCGAACGCGGTTTCCAATCTCATCGTGCCGCCCGAATGGGAGTCGCTAGCGGCTCAGGATATGCGGGGCGCGGTGCTCCTCATCGGCGGCACGGACAGCGGCAAGACTTCGTTGGCCTCGTATCTGGTGCAGCAGTGGTCGGCGCGGTCGCGAAGCATTGCCCTGATGGATTGCGACGTGGGGCAGGGTGTGCTGGGCCTGCCCGCCACAATGACCCTGCGGGTGTTCACGGGCTCCACGTACACGGACTACTGCTTCTTCGTCGGCGCGATTTCCCCTCGCGGGCACATGCTTCGCATCCTCGTAGGCGTGCATACGCTGTACAAGAAGGCCCTTTCGCTGGGGGCCGAGACCGTCATCGTGGATTCTACGGGCCTTGTGGATCCGGGGCAGGGGGGCTTGGCGCTGAAGTCAGCGAAGATTGACCTGCTGATGCCCTGCCACGTGATCACCCTGGCGCGGGGCGCGGAATTGAACCCCATCCTGACCTCGTGGCGCAATCACCCGCTCGTTCGGATCACGACGCTGCGCGCCTCGCCTCACGCCCGCGTGCGGAGCCGAGCGGAGCGCGTGGCGTGGCGGCGCGAGCGATGGGAGGCCTACTTCCGACAGGCGGTGCCCTTGACCTTCCCGCTCCAGTCCATTGCGGCCATCAACTGGCTGCTCCCGACGGCCCAACGCATTTGCGCCTTTGTGGACGCAGAGGGGCTGTGCCGTGGGATTGGCCGGGTAACCTATGTGGCGCGCGGCTCGTCCACCATCACGGCGGAGACCCCCCTGCGCTCGCTGGAGGGCGTGGTGGCCATCCGTTTCGGCGCGCCGCGGCTGGAGGAGCGCATCATGGGCAATGTGGAGCCCAAGTAGCCGCTTTTGGTGTGAAGGCGGAGGCGTGTTATACTCCAACCCGTCGTAGTGTGATTCTCCATCCTGCGCGGAGGCGCTTGAACATGTCGGGTCCTGTTGCCATGCTTCGCTGCACCACCTACAACACGGAGGAGGTTGAGCACGCCGTGCGCTCGGCCGTTGGGCTGTTGGGGGGCATGGGTGCCTTCGTGAAGCCAGGGTGGCGGGTGGTGCTGAAGCCTAACATCCTGCGCGCCGCCACCCCCGATTCAGCCATCATCACCCACCCGGCCGTGGTGCGTGCGGTGGCGATCCTGGTGCGCGAGGCGGGCGCGACCCCCGTCCTGGCCGAAAGCCCGGCGGGGCCGTTCAACAAGGCAGCGCTGCGGCTTGCCTATACCCGCGGCGGCTACGACAAGGTCGCCGAGGAAGTCGGGATGGAACTGAACTACGATGTATCCACCTTGCAGGTGTCGCACCCCGAAGGTCGCCTTATCAAGCGGCTGGACATCCTGAAAGCCGTTGCCGACGCCGACGCGGTCATCGCACTGCCGAAGTTCAAGACGCACAACCTGACCCGCATCACCGGCGCGACGAAAATCCTCTTCGGCGTGGTGCCTGGCGTTACCAAGTTCGGCTATCACGCCAAGTTGCAGGACGCCATGCGTTTCTCCGAGGCTCTGGTGGACATCATCACCTACGTGAAGCCTGTGCTGACGGTCATGGACGGCATCGTGGGGATGCACGGCAACGGGCCGTCGGGCGGCGACCCCTACCCGGCCAACCTGCTGCTGGCGTCTGCAGACCCGTTCGCCATGGATGTGGTCTTCGCCACGCTTGTCGGGATGGAGCCCATGAGCGTGCCGCCGCTCAGGGTGGCGGCGTCGCGGGGGCTCTCGTCGTGCCGCGTGGAGGACGTGCCGATTGTCGGGCTGCGCCTGGAGGATGTCCGGCTGGAGGGCTTTCGCTACGGCACGGCGACCACGATGGACACGGGCATCTTCCCGCGGGCCATACGGCGGCTGGGGCGGAGGCTCCTTGCTGCGCGGACAGTGGATGGGAAACCCGCCTGCGATACCGAGGACTACGCCGCGCTGGACGTGGGTACTGCCCCCAAGTCCATCCGCAGTTGGGTTATCCGCCAGGTGGTGGCGAACCCCCAGGCGACGGAGCGGTGCATCGGCTGCGGAGTGTGCGTGCGGAGTTGCCCGGTGCAGGCCATTAGCCTGGTGAACGGGCGCGCGCACATGGACTGGAACAAGTGCATTCGCTGCTACTGTTGCCATGAGGTCTGCCCGGAGAATGCGGTGGAACTTCGGCGCTCGCTGATCGGGCGGCTGATGGCCCTTGGGAGTGAGTAACGCTCGTTGTGTTCTGTCATTGCGAGGGCGCGCAGCGCCCGAAGCAATCCCATGCATATCCAGGATTGCTCCGCTTCGCTCGCAATGACAGTTGCCAATGCACTCTGGAACCGAACTGTGTAACGCTCGCGGCTGAGCTCGTTCAGATAGGTTAGTGACACTGGACAGGAGATGAAAGGAAGATACAATGGCTGCTCTATGAGTGTGTAC
>JARYMK010000081.1 GCA_029907165.1 Anaerolineae bacterium | reverse complement strand
GCGAACACCAGCGTGAAGACGCGGCGCACGTTGATGCCCAGCGCCTCCACCATGTCGCGGTCTTGCACGCCCGCGCGGATGGTCATGCCCAGGCGCGAGTAGTTCATCACGAGCATGAGCAGGATGAACATCGCCAGGCCCAGCGCGATGATGAACAGGCGGTAACTGGGGAACGTTACGCCCATGATTTCTACCGTCAGCGTGTGTTTGGAGAACCACTCCAGGATGGACGCGGCCTTGCCCGGCTGCGAGAACAGCGGCGGTCGGCTCATGGCGTAGGGTAAGGGATCCCACAGCAACTGCGTGAGTTCGCGCAGGACGAACGACAGGCCCATCGTCGCCAGGATGAGGAAAGTCGGTCGCACATACAGCGGGCGCACCAGGCTGATTTCAATGGCGGCTCCGATGCCGGCGCCGATCAGCGCGCCCGCCGCCAATGACAGGAAGAAGCGGATGTCCGCGTTCATCTTGAGCACGGCGATGGCGCCCGATTCGCGGGCCAGCGTCGCCGCCACCGTCAGCAGCACGAAGCCAACGAGCGCGACGATGGCCCGCGGCGCTGCACCTGGGCGGACGACCTGCGTTCGGTCGCCAGGACGCGCCTGGGCCAGGGCGATGAGCAGCCCCGCCAGGAAGAACAGGAGCGGACGCTTCCAGAACACGGCCAGCGGCTCTTGTGGAGTGGCCTCTGCCAGCGGGTCCACCATGGTGGCGACCATCGCCGTCTTGGCCAGCCCTCGCACGTCCAATCCGAGCAGCGCGACGATGACAAGGATAACGGCGATGATGATGACCATCGCGCGCAGTGTCTGCTGCCAGCGAGCGGGAACGCCCCAGCGCATGGCCAGCGGCTGGATGAGCGGGGTAACCACGATTCCGGCCACGAGGGCGAGCACCAGCGGAGCCAGGCCGAACAGGAACGTCGGGTTCGTGTAGAATTGCCAGCCGGCGTAGGCGCCGATCATGAACATGGCGCCGTGGGCGAAGTTGAGCACGTCCATCAGGCCGAAGATGAGGGTCAGGCCCGCGGCGACCATGAAGTACAACGCGCCCAGCGTTAGGCCCGACAGCGCCGTGCGCACGAACGATTGCTGCCCCATGGCGCGCCACCCGACGACGCTGAGGATGACCAGCCCGACGAGAAGGATGATATACACCTTACCGGATTGCCAGATTGTCTTCAGCCTCACCGTTCACCTCCGACAGATTCCCCCACCGCGCCGAGGTATCGGTGGATCAGCGCCTTGTCTTTCACCAGGTCGGCCATCGCACCGCTGTGGACAGTTTCCCCGTCGTCCAGGATGTAATACGCCTGCGCCAACTGGCTGGCCATGATGAAGTTCTGCTCCACCAGGAGCACCGTGGTGGTGGCGCTCAACCCGCGTATGGCTTCCATCATCTGCTCAATGAGGACGGGCGCGAGGCCGTTGCTCGGCTCGTCTATGAGCAGAAGTTTGTTGTCGGGCACCAGGGCGCGGGCGATGGCGAGCATCTGCTGCTGCCCGCCCGACAGGTGGTTGCCCGGAAGGCGGTATAGCCGCTTCAGGTCGGGGAACAGGCCAAAGATGAAGTCGGCCTTGCGGTCCAGGTCGCCGCGCCTCCGTTCGGCGATCTTCAGGTTCTCGGCCACGGTGAGGTCGCGGAAGATGGCGCGGTGCTCCGGCACGTACCCGATGCCCATGGCGGCGATTTCAAAGGCGCGCCTGCCCCGGATGTCCTCCCCGTCAAAGATGATGCGGCCCTCGCTCGGCGGGGTTAGGCCGAGGATAGACTTGAGCGTCGTGGTCTTGCCTGCGCCGTTGCGGCCCAGGAGCACCGTGATGCTGCCTCGTTCCACGGTCAGGGACACGTCCTGCAGAATGTGGAACTGGCCGATGAAGGTGTGGATGTGCTCAACCCGTAGAATTGCATCCATACTACTTCTCCGCCTGGGCAGTCAGATCACCATACAACGCGCCGAGGTAGGCGCTCTGGACGACTTCGTTGGACGCGATTTCGCGCGGCGTTCCCTCGGCCAGCACCCGCCCCTGGTGCATGACGGTGATGTAGTCCGAAATGCTCATTACCATGTCCATGCGATGTTCTACCAGGACAATCGTGCGATTCCCTGATGTGAGAATGTTATGGATGATTGCCAACAGAGCCGGGACTTGTTCGGACGACATCCCTGCGGTCGGCTCATCCAGCAGGAGGACCTCCGGGTTCCCGGCCAGCATGATGCCGAGTTCCAGTTTGCGCTTGTCGCCGTGGGGCAGGTTTGCCGCTAGCGTGTGCTCGCGCCCGCGAAGGCCCACCTGCGCGATGACCTGCTCGGCCTGTTCCAGGTACTGCGTGTATTTGTCCGAGTGGGTGAGCAGGCGCAGGTTGTGGTGGCCCATGGCCTGCGCTCCCAGCCGCACGTTTTCCAGCACGGTGAGATTGGGGAAGATGTTGGTGATTTGGAAAGTGCGGCCCAGGCCCAGGTGTGCGATGCGGTGCGGCGGCAGGTGGGTGATGTCGCGGCCCTTGAAGAACACGGACCCACGGGTGGGGGGCATCGTGCCGCTCAGCAGGTTGAACAGGGTTGTCTTGCCTGCGCCGTTGGGGCCGATGATGGAATGCAGCGTGCGCGCGCGCACCTGGATGCTCACGTCGTCCACCGCCACCAGGCCGCCGAACTCCTTGCGCAGGTTTCGCGCTTCCAGGATAATCTCGCCCTTTTCGGGTTCAGGTACCATCGCCTTCTCCTGACGGTATAAGAGAACACCGGTATTCCCAGTGCGTCGCACGGCCAGAATTGTGCCTTTGTGCCGCGGTGCCGCAGGTCCTACAGGGGGGCGCGCGAGGACGCCCCCCTGTAGGGTGGTCGGACTACTGCCCGATTCTCGGCAGGTTGCCGCAGCGGTCGGCGTACTGGCCGGTCAGCGTGCAGGGCACGCCGAGTTCGTCGTACTTGGAGACGTACACCGTCTCAAAGAACTTGTACGTCGGGCGGCCCTTCTCGTCCTTCGGCGGGTTGATGTCCACCAGTTTCAGGATGTTCATGGGCTGGAGGCAGACATGGTCCTCGGGGCGGATGTAGTAGGTGCCCTTGGGGCCTTCAAACATCAGCCCTTCCAGCGCCGCGATCATCTTGTCGCCGCTGGTGTCGCCGCCGGTCTTCTCCAGCGCCTTGGTCAGGGCGATGGCCGACGCCATGCCGCCCGCGGTGAACAGGTCTGGCGGCTCATTGTAGAGTTCCAGGTGCCGCTGGACAAGCCAGTCGTTGACCGGGTTCTTGGGCGCAGTGTAGTGGTAGACGTTGAGACCGATCTGCCCCACAGCAGTCCCGTACACTGCGGCGAACGAGGCGTTGTCGCCGAAGCCGGTGGCCACGCGCATCTTCTCCAGCGCGCCCAGGTCGCCCAGTTGCTGGAACAGCGTTACGTAGCCCGTGCCCGACCAGGTGAGGAACAGGCATTCGGCGCCGGAATCCATCGCCTGCTGGATGTACGGGGTGAAGTCGGTGGTGTTCAGCGGGGCGTAGATGTCGGCGATGACCTTGCCGCCGAACTTGCCGACCGAGTAGGCCAGGGCCTCGCCACTCCCGCGCCCGAAGGCGTTGTCCACGCCGATGTGGGCGAACGTCTTGCCCACGTTCTCCACCAGGTACTTGGCGATGACGAGGGTATCGTCAAAACTGGTGCGGCTGGTGCGGAAGACGTAGGGGTTGAAGTACTCGCCCGTGATGAACGCCGACGCCGCCGGGTCCACCATGAGGATGATCTTGTTCTCCAGCGCCACGGTGGTGAGCGCCGCCGCGACCGCGCTGCTCACGGGGCCCTGCAGAATCTCCACGCCTTCCTTCTCAATCAACTCGCGGGCAATCTGCACGCCTTTCTCGGGGTTGCCTTCGTCGTCGCGGGTGATGACCTCAACCGGACGGTTGGCGATGATCCAGCGGCCCTGGTCGTCCTTCTTCCCGCCCGAAGCATACTCCAGGCCGAGCGCGAACCCGCGCACCTGCTGCTGGCCGTAGAGGGCCATGACGCCGGACAGCATGGAAATCTGCCCGATCTTCAGCACGGGGCCGAGTTTGGGGGCTTCGGTCGGCGTGGGCGGCACGGTGGGTTCCGGGGTCGGCGTGGGCTTGGCCTGGTACGGCGGCGGGGCCGTGGGCGTAGCCTTCTGCACGCAGCCGGACAGCACCATTCCCAGCAGAGCCAGGACTGTCAGAACACTGAACAGACGCTTCATCTTTCTTTTCCTCCTCAAGAACTACATGGCTTTGGGTAAACGCACTTGATAGGCCGGGCCTTACACGGGCTCACTTTACCAGGATGGCCTCACCCCCTTTCCCTTTCGGCGCTCGCGATGGCATGGACAACGTGTCCACAAGCCAAATAGCACGGGCAGCATCACGCCTGAATGCGGTCCATCATCACCACGGCACGCCCCTCCAGGACCGCCTCGCCGCGCTGGTTGGTGCATGTGGTTCGCAACGTCAGGATGCGCTTCTCGGCGTTGTAGGCCTGCACCTCCGCCGTGGCCGTGATGGTATCCCCGATTCGCACGGGTTTCAGGAACTCCATCTGCTGGCTGAGGTAGATGGCGCCCGGGCCGGGGAGTTTCATCCCCAGCACGGCGGAAACCAGCCCTGCGGTCAGCATCCCGTGGGCGATGCGCGCCTTGAAGCGGGTCTTCTTGGCGAACTCGGCGTTCACGTGGACGGGGTTGAAGTCGCCGCTGACCCCCGCATAGGCGTAGATGTCCGACTCCGTGATGGTCTTGGAGAACGACGCTGTGTCGCCGATTTGAAAGTCGTCCCGAATGTGAATTTCGTCTGGCATGATGCCTCCTTGCGGGCAGTGCCCGCGCTACGAATGTTTGACCAGGAAACCCATGAGCGCGGAATTGACGGCGTCGGGTTTCTCCCAGATGACCACGTGCCCCGCGCCAGGGACGGTGAGAAACTCGGCGTGCGGAATCCGCTCGGCGATGATGCGCCCGTACACGGCGGGCGGTTTCAGGGCGTCCTCCGCGCCGTACAGGAGCAGCGTGGGCGCGGTGATGGCCGAGAGTTGCTCCGTGATGTCCAGGCGCTGGAACGCATCCAGCAGCGCCAGCACGGCGTCAATGTCCAGCGCCGCGAAGCGGGGCACCGACGCCTGCAGGAAGGCCTGGTTGGCGGCGATGAAGCCCGCGCTGAAGTTGTGCGTAACCGTGGCCTGGAAGAACAGCGCCGGGTCGCGCGTCTTCGCTGCCGCCGCCCACAGGTCAATCTGGGCCTTGAGGAACGGATGCACCTCGCTCACCGCGCTCATGGCCACGACGGTGCGGGTCAGCTCCGGGTACTTGGCGGCGAACAGCAGGCTGATTTCACCGCCGTAGGAGATGCCGCCGATGTGGGCCTTTTCCACGCCCAGGGCGCGGAGCAGGGCCGCCAGGTCGTCCGCGTGCATCTCCATGCTGTACGGGCCGGCGGGATGCTCCGAGCGGCCCTGCCCCCGGCAGTCGTACAGCAGGAGCCGGAACCGCTTGCTCAGCACGGGCGTCTGATTGAACCACGAGGCGGTGTTGGCGAGGACGCCGTTGGACAGCACGACGACCGGCGCGTCCTCCGGCCCGTGCCACTCGTAGTGCAGCGTTACGCCGTTGACCTGTATGCTGCTCATGTCCACTCCTGTCTGGACCGGATTCCGTCGTGGCTCACTCCAGCCGTTTGTACAGGCGGTACTTGGTGAAGTCCGTCGGCCTGGGCAGGTTTGGCCCGGCAGCGACCGCCACCTTCATGGTCTGGCCGTCCTCCGAGATGTCCACCAGCGCGCGGAAGACGCCCACCCAGCCCAGAGTATGCTGCGTCTGGTTCATGTCCAGTTCGTTGCCGGTGAGGGTCCACGTCCCGCTGGACTTGATGCCCATGGGCGGATAGTCGGCCTCAAAGGTTCCGTCGGGGTTGTAGCGGAATCGCAGCCCGGCGTACTCCTGGCCCGCGGGGATTTCCCAGAGCCCTACAATCGTTTGTGTGCTCATCGCTCAACCTCCAGAGAACTCGTCTCCTGGACAGCGGCCTCACTTGGCCTGCTGCCCTTGTTGGCCCTCGCCCACCTGAACGCCCGGCACCACCAGCCGTGGCACGATGCCCAGCCGCTCCACTTCCTCGCGCAGGTAGTCGCGGAAATTGGGGTGGGCGATGCGAATCAGCGCCTCGGCGCGGTCGCGCACGCACCGCCCTCTCAACTCGGCGACGCCGAACTCGGTAACGATGGTGTCCACATCCTGGGACGGGACGGTTACTTCCGCGCCAGGCTCCAGGATGGGCACGATGGTGCTCACGGTCCCGTTGCGGGCGGTGGAGCGGAGCGCGATGATGCCGCGCCCGCCGGGCGAACGCTGGGCGCCGCGGTGGGTGTCCAGTTGCCCGCCCGTGCCGCTGAAATGGCGCACGCCCAGCGATTGCGAACAGACCTGCCCGATGATGTCCACCTGCAGGGCGGTGTTGACGCTCACCATCTTGTAGTTCTGCCCGATGATGTAGGGGTCGTTGGTTACCTTGCCCTGCTGGAACTCCACGCCCACGTTGTTGTGGATGAAGTTGTACAGTTTCTGCGTGCCCAGCGCGAAGGCCCCGACCATCTTGCCTTTCCACAGGGTCTTGCGCTTGCCCGTGATGACCCCGGCCTCAAACAGGTCCACCATGCCGTCGGTGAACATCTCGGTGTGGACGCCCAAGTCGCGCCGATTCATGAGGTACCGCGTGATGGCGTTGGGAATCCCGCCGATGCCCAGTTGGATTGTGGCCCCGTCCTCAATGAGGTCGGCGATGTACCCGCCGATGGCCTCCTCTTCCGGCGTGGATGGGGCAGGGGGGAGTTCCACCAGCGGGCAGGTGTTCTCCACGACGTAGTCCACCTGCGAGATGTGCACCTGGGTATCGCCCAGGGTCCAGGGCAGGTTCTCGTTGATCTCCAGCACGACCAGGTCGGCAGCCTCCATGAGCGCCTTTTCAATCACCAGGCCGAGGGACAGCGACATGTTCCCATAGCGGTCGGGCGGCGTGGCCGTGCCCCAGAAGATGTTGACCTTGCCATCCCGCGCCAGTTTGTCGCGGGCCGCCTGGTGCAGGTTGTTGGGGATGTACGACATGCGGCCTTGCGGGTGGGCCTTGCGGTCGGGCGCGCCGTAGAACCAATTCTCCACGAAGATGTGGCCGGCCATGCGAGGGCTCAGCACCGCTTCGTACTCGCGCATGGGCAGGCAGACCCAGAGGTGCACGTCTTCCAGGCGCTCGCCCTGCCGCCCCAGTTCGGTGAGCAGGCCGGGCGGCTCCGATGCGGCCATCGCCACGCCGATGGTCTGGTGCGACTGGACCAGGCTCACGGCGTCGGGGATGGAGATTCGTTTCCGTTTGTACAAGTCGTTGGCCGATGTCATAGGCAGTCCTTGGTTACGGCATGATGAAGGCGGCGCCCGCCTGATTGTACCCGACGCCGGAGCCGACGAAGGTTACCAAATCGCCGCTCTTGACCTTGCCCAGTTTCCGCGCGTCGTCAAAGCACATGGGCAGGCACGCCGAGCCGGTGTAGCCCCACTTGTCCATGATCCAGTGCGCCCGCTCAATGGGCAGCCCCAGGTCCTGCATGACCAGTTGGATGGAGTTCAGCCGCACCTGGGTGAAGATGGCCATGTCCACGTCCTGCAGGTCAAAGTTGCCGTGGGCCGCCAGCTCGCGCATGCGCTTGGGCCAACCCACGTTGTTCACGTCGGGCGGGAAGGGGGTGATGAGGCGGACTTTGGTGCGCCCCGCCTGCACGGATTCCACCGTGGCGGGTTCGTAGGTCCCGCCCGAATAGATGCCCCAGTGCTTGTGGTAGGACCCGTCGGCGAAGGCGGTGGAGCAGACGAAGCCGGGCTTGTCGCTGACGGCGAGCACCGCCGCGCCGGCACCGTCGCCGTAGAAGAACGACACCACGTCGGTCTTCCAGTCGGCTAGTTTGTGCATCATGTACGCGCCGATGACCAGGATGTACTTGATGTAGGGGTTTGTGGCGATGAGGCCCGCGCCCAGCGCCAAACCCGTGGGGAAGGACGCGCACGCGCACCCCAGGTCCACCGTGCCCGCGTTGACCGCGCCGATTTTGTGCTGTACGACCACCGACGTGGCCGGGGTGATGTAGTCGGGCGAGTCGGTGCCCAGCAGAATCCAGTCCAGGTCTTCGGCCTTGATGCCCGCGTCGGCCAGGGCGTCCTTCGCGGCCTCGGCGGCCAGGTCGGACGTGGCCCAGTCGTCGGGGGCGTACCAGCGCGTCTTGATGCCGGTGGACGCCTCAAACTTGTCCACGACCTCGCCCAGGGCAGGGTTGACGGCCATCATGTCCTGCTTGAACTGCTCGTTGGTTCGCTCAATGGGCGGCAGGTACCTGCCGGTCCCGATGATGGTTGCGTATCTTGCCATATGCTTTCCTCCTGGTGTCTTGCGCATAGAGCGCGTGGTTAGGTTCCGATGACGATGCCGCCATCCACCGAGATGATGGCTCCGTTGACATAAGATGCCTCATCGCTGGCGAGCCAGGCGTAGGCGTTGACTACATCCTCCGGTTCGCCGAGCCGACCCAGCGGCACCTTCTCCTGCATGGACGCAAGCACCTTTTCGGGCATCTTCTTAACCATGTCGGTCAGGATGAAGCCGGGGGCGACGGTGTTCACGCGGATGCCCTTGCGCCCCAGTTCCCGCGCCCACACCCGCGTCATGCCGATGACGCCGGCCTTGGTGGCCACGTAGTTCGTCTGGCCGAAGTTGCCGTAGAGGCCGACGACCGACGCGGCGTTGAGGATGACGCCGCTGCCCTGGCGGATCATGATGGGTGCCACGGCACGCGTGCACAGGAACACGCCCTTCAGGTTGACGCTGACCACGGCGTCAAAGGCGGCCTCGCTCATCTGGTCAACCAGTTCGCCGTCCTTGACTTTGACCAGCAGGGCGTCGCGGGTGATGCCCGCGTTGTTGACCAGGATGTCCACGCGGCCCCAGCGGGCCATCACGGTGTCCACCAGCGCCTGGACGGATTCCGCGGACGTTACGTCCACCGCGACGAAGAACGCCTCGCCGCCCATGGCGGCAATCTCGTCCACGACGGCCTGGCCGGCCTCGGCCACCACATCGCAGACGACGACCTTCGCGCCCTCGCGGGCGAACTTCAGTGCCGTGGCCTTGCCGATGCCCATGGCCGAGCCGGTGATGATGGCTACCTTCCCTTTCAATCGCTCCATGATTTCATCTCCTTCTTGGACTGTTGGGCCTATCCCATCCAGCCGCCGCCGTACTTCAGGCGGTACACCTCCACCCCGCGGTATGAGATCCATTCGTTGCCCCAGAACTCGTTGCCGTGAGTCTCGCCCTGGTCGGTGTACACCCAGTCGCCCTCTTCGTAGTGCGCTTGGCGGCCCAGTCGGCTGTTCTCACCGGTGGCGATGAGGGCGCGCCGCAGGAAGGCGTAGATGGCATCGGGGCCTGGGTCGCCAACGGCGTGGGGATGTACCTGCCCGGCGTAGATGATGTTCCACAGGGGCATCTCCACCTCGTACACCGTCTCCTGCCCGAAGAACGAGTCGGCTGTTCCCATGTAGGTGTCCCGATACAGGCGTACTTCTTCTTTGTATTCGTATAGGGTTTCGCCTTGCGGGGTTACCCGCGTTGGCTCCGCGCCGCTGGCCCAGGTGCTGGCGCGCGCTCGTTGCAGGAAGGCTTCAAAAGACGCGGCACTGATTTCGTTTATTTCCATGTCAGAAACCGAATGACCTCCTTGTTGAATTTGTCCGGCTGCTCCACGTTGATGAGATGGCCGGCGCCCTGCAGGACGACCTTCTCGGCGTGGGGGATGCCCGCCGCGAGGACGTCGGCGTTTTGCGGCGGCACCACGCGATCCTCCGACCCGGCCAGCACCAGCGTGGGCATGGTGATCTCGCCAAGCCGCCCCTCGGATGTCCAGCCGACGGCGCTCATCAACTGGCGGTTGTAGGCGTAGGCAGGCTGTGGGTTGTCCAGCCGCCACGCCATCATCTGCTCCACATCCGACGGGTGCGCCGTGGCGTACCCAGGGCTCAGGGACAGGGCGATGCGGCCGCGCAGGTCGTCCTTGCCCGCCACGGGCGTCATCAGGGCGAGGATGATGTCGGCACTCGGCGGCACGGCGTGGGGGCCATTGGTGCTCGTGGAGCAGAGGACGAGGCGCTTGGCCCTGTCGGGGTGGCGAATGGCGAATTCCTGCGCGACATAGCCCCCCAGCGAGATTCCGAGAATGTGGGCCTGCTTGATTTTCAGCGCGTCCATGAGGCCCGCCAGGTCGTCGGCGAACATCGGGATGGAGTACGGCTCGTCGGGTTTGTCGCTCCAGCCGGAGCCGCGCAGGTCGTAGGCGATGACGCGGAAGTGGCGGGATAGTTCGGGCACCTGCTTCCACCAGAGCCAGGTGGCCGTGCCGAGGCCCTCTATGAGGATGAGCGGCTCTCCCTGGCCGGTGATTTCGTAGTGCAGGGATACGCCGTTGACCTTGGCCGCGCCGTTGATTGTGGGCAGGGCAGTGGGGGTAGGCGAGGCCGAGCAGGCGACGAGGATTGGAGCCACGAGCAGGGCGAACGGAAACGAGAACAACGGGGCAGCCTTGTACCCGATTGCCGACAGCCTTCGTCCAGCCATCTTTCCCTCCGCACCGCGATTCTAGCATAGCATATTGCAGTTACACAGCGGTTACAAAATGGGCGCGGGGGGATTACTTCGGGCGCTTCGCGCCCTCGCAATGACGATTTGGGACTGGCATTGCGAGCGAAGCGAAGCCATCCAGTCGGCCCACGTGCGACGCACCTCCGAGGTGCGTCGCACGTGCTCACGCTCTATCTGTCATGCTGAGCGAAGCGAAGCATCTCGGTTGGCGAGATTCTTCGGCGCTCCGCGCCTCAGAATGACAGTCTGCCGGGATTGCTTCGGCGCGTTGTGCCCTCGCAATGACAACTTTACCCCCGTTTGACGCACAGCGGCCTGGAGTGTAGCATGGGTGCCACGGAGTCGGCGGGGAGATTATGGACAACGAGGCGAGTCGCGTAAATCGGCCCAGGCAGGCGGCCAGGGCTGCCTACAACCGCATCAGCCGCTGGTACGATGCGCTGGCCCATTCGGAGCGGCGCTTCGTGGATGCGGGCCTGCGAATGCTGGCGGTGCAGGCCGGCGAGCGCGTTCTGGAAATCGGCTGCGGCACGGGATACGCTCTTGTGCCCATCGCGAGGGCGGCGGGCGCGTCGGGGCTGGCCGTCGGCCTGGACATTGCCGAGGGCATGTTGGCTGCGGCAAGGGCGCGGCTGGAGCGGGCCGAATTGCCAAGGCGACCGCCGCTGATGATGGCGGACGCGGTGGCGCTCCCCTTCACCGACGGCGCGTTTGACGCCGTGTTCATGGCGTTCACACTGGAACTCTTTGACACGCCGGACATCCCCCTCGTGCTGGCCGAATGCGCGCGCGTCCTGCATCCGGGCGGGCGGCTGGGCGTGGTCGCGCTGTCCCGCGAGGGCGGCGGGCGCATGGTGCGGCTGTATGAGTGGGCGCATCGCCGCTGGCCTGTGTGGGTGGATTGCCGGCCCATCTACGCGCGGCGCGCGCTGGAGGATGCGGGCTTTCGCATCGTCCGCGCTGTGGAGGCCCGTATGTGGGGCCTGCCTGTGGAGATTGTGGCTGCCGCCAGGGTCTGACCTACGGCTCCAGCCGGAAGCCCCTTACACCCGCGGAGTAGGCAACGATCATGTCGGCGTCCTCGTCACCGATGTTGCGGGCCACATGGGGCACGCCGGCCGGTACGACGATGACGTCGCCCGCGTCGGTGATGACGGTCTGATCGCCCACGGTGTGCTCCAGCCGCCCGCGCAGGAGGTACAGCATCTCCTCGCAGTTGGGGTGGCTGTGCCTGGGGTTGGAGCGACCTGGCTTGATGATGACGCGGCCCACGACCATGCCCTGGGCGTTGCCGATGTCTTGGCCCGCGAGCCAGCGCAGGCTTCCCCAGTCTTCGTCAATCCGCTTGGCTTCTACGTCGTCCACGGTGCGGAGCGAATAGTCCACAATGCGCCCTCCTGGTAGATGTGCCGCAATTGTACTCGCGGGGCGCGGGGAGGGCAACTTGCGAACTCCGCGCCAACCCGTCCAGAGTGCCCAGGGAACTGCGTGGCTCTGGGCCAAAGCCGTTGGGCGGCGGGCTGACCTGTTTGTGGGAGCGGGTCTGCGACAGGCCTGTGCGCGACGCCGCGGGTTCACCCTGCGCATGCGTTCCGGGAACACAGTTCAGGTGCGACGCACTTCAGAAGCGCGTCGCACCTGAACCTCTTTGGCGGCTACCAACGAATGAAGTGACCGTAGTGCAGGCGCTGGCCGATGATTTCGGCCTTGAGGCCGTTGACCGGCGTGCGCTCGCGGATGAGGTGGCGGTAGAACCCCGCGCATGAGATGTCGCCCACGAGCGTGGCCCCGATGAGCCGCTTGCCGTCTTCGGAGAACACGACTTTGCGGTACGTGTCCGCTGTGGCGTGGACGTGCACCTCATAGGGCGTTCCACTGGTGTGGACAATACCCATGGAGACGAACGGGACGTCGGCTACCTGCGTGGCGTTGAGGACGCCAAAGGTGCCGGAGTACGCCGTGCGGTGGCCAGCCATATTGCGGCCAGCGCACCGCCCCATCTCCACCGCATTGGTCCACAGGGCGGTCATGATCCGCTTTCCGGTGATAGGGTCAAAGGTACTTGCCACGTCGCCCGCGGTGTAGACATCGGGCACGGAGCAGGCTGTGTACTCGTCGGCGACCACGCCGCGCTCCACCACGATGCCACTGCCTTCCAGAAACTCCACATTGGGGCGCACTCCCTTGCCAATGCAGAGAATCTCACATGGCAATTCCTCGCCGGTGTCCAGGCGCACGCCTGAGACGCCATTGGGACCGGCGAGGACCTCCACGACATTGCGGCCCGTGAGGATGCGCAGCCCCGCCTTCTCCAGCGCGGCGCGGATCAGGGCCGCGCCGTCGGGCTCCATCACCTGCGACAGCACTTCTGGCGACGCAACGACCAGCGTTACCGCTACGCCCCGTTCCAGTAGCGCGAACGAGGTCTTGAGGTTCAGCAGGCCACCGCCCGCCATCACTGCATGGCGGGCCATTCCAGCCCGTGCTGCCAGGCTGCGGGCGTCGGCCAGAGTGCGCGGAGCGTAGACTCCAGGCGTGTCTACGCCCTTGATTTCGGGCGGGATGTAGGGGCGGGCGCCCGTTGCGATGAGCAGCTTGTCGTAGGGCACGGCATCGCCGCCGAGCACGTTCACGACGCGGGCCGCTGTGTCCACGCGAATCGCGGGCGAGTTGAGCCGCACGTGGATGTTCCGAGCGGTGTAAGGCCCCTGGCCCATGAGCGCGATTTCTTCGGCGGTCTTCTTTTGCATCACGATGTATGGGATGAGCGGGCGATAGTACGGCGCGTCAGCCTCGGCGGACAGGATCAGGATGTCCCCGTGGGCATCCAGTTCCCGGATGGACTGCGCCGCGGCCATCCCCGCCGCGCTCCCTCCCACGATCACGTATCGTGTGGGGGACATTGGTTCACCCCCTTTCCCCGGCCACCATCTCCGAAGCGGCTGCGTGGCGCACATTGGCCGAGAACTCATCCACTGTCTGATAGACCAGGGCCTTGGTGGGGCACGCGCTCACACAGGCTGGCTCGTCGCGGTCGGGGCAGCGGTCGCACCGATAGGAGCGGTGGGTCTCCAGATGCCTGCCGATGACGCCATAGGGGCACACCATTACGCACGTCCAGCAGCCGATGCACTTGTCCTCGTCGGTGATGACGACTCCTTCGGGAGTGCGGCGGATGGCGCCGCTGATGCAGGCGTGCATGCAGGGCGCGTCTTCGCAGTGGCGGCACAGCACAGGCAGTTTGTGGTCCGGTTTGACCCATTCCACGTAGACGCGGCGCTTGGGCACAGGGTGCTCAAAGATGGCCCCGAACAGCGTCTT
>JARYMK010000080.1 GCA_029907165.1 Anaerolineae bacterium | reverse complement strand
GCCAACCTGGACGAACTGCCCTTCGCCGACCGCGACCTTTTTGACTTTGAAGGCATCCTGGCGGCCAACGACGGCTGGGTGGACATGATGAGCGGGCGCGGCTGCCCCTACCACTGCTCGTATTGCTGCAACCCTGGCCTGCAGAACCGCTACAAGGGGCTGGGCAAGTACGTGCGCTTCCGCAGCGTGCCCAACGTCCTGGCCGAAATCCGCCAACTCCAAGCGCGCTATCGGGTCAAGACCATCAACTTCCAGGACGATACCTTCACCCTGGACGAGAAGTGGACGCTGGAGTTCTGCGAAGCCTACGGGCGGGAGTTCAGACTGCCCTTCTGGATCAACACGCGGGTAGAGCGCCTGTCGGAGGAGATTGTGGCAGCGCTGGCCCGCGCGGGGTGCAGGGGCGTGCGCATCGGCATTGAGTCGGGCAACGAACTGTTGCGCCGCGACATCCTGAAGCGCCGCATGAGCAACGAGGACATCATCGCCGCATTTCGCCGTCTGCGCAAGCACGGCCTGAAGGCCTACACCTGCAACATGCTGGGCATCCCGGGCGAGACGAAGGAGATGATAGAGGAGACCATCGAACTGAACCGCCGCCTGGAGCCCGACGACTTGCAGTTCTCGGTGTTCTACCCGTACCCCATGACGGAACTGCACGACATCGCCGTGGAGAAGGGGTACTACGTGCCGCAGGCGGGCGCGCTGTCCACGTACTACGCGCGCACCAGCGTGCTCAACCTGCCCACGCTGACGCCGGAGGAACTGGCCTACGAGTACGACCGCTTCATGGCACTGAAGAGCGAGTTGAGCCTTCGCCGCACCCACCCCTGGAAGTACCGCGCCAAGAAGGCGCTGCGTGCGCTCCTGGGCGGCGACGAGGCCAAGATGGAGCGCGTGCTGAACGTCTGGCGCAGGGCCAAGCGGGCCTTGCGCTGCGCCTGATGTCACTACACAGAGGAGCGAGCATGGATTTAGTCGCCTACTACGACGCATACTGGAGGCAGGCCGATGATACCTTTGACCACGAGCGGCTAGAGTTGCTGGCCAGCCGCGTGAAGCCCGGCGAGAAGGTGCTGGAGGTGGACTGCGGGCCGGGCGTCCTCGCCAAGAAGATGCAGGAGCGGGGCGCGGACGTTACCGCCACGGACCTGTCGGCGGTCGCCGTGCAGCGTGCCCGGGACAAAGGCATCCCCGCGCAGCAAGTGGACATAGACACGGAGGACCTGCCCTTTGCCGACGCCGCATTTGACGTCGTCGTATCCAACTCGGCCATTGAGCATCGTTTCTTCCACGAGCGCTCCTTTGACGAATGCGCGCGAGTGCTGAAACCCGGCGGGCGGTTCATCGTCTGCCTGCCCAACATTGCCCATTGGAAGTGCCGCCTGTGGGTGCTGTTCGGCCGATTCCCCTACGTGCAGCACTCGCCCACCGACGCCATGCACCTGCGGTTCTTCACCGTGCGCGAGGCGAAACGGCTGTGCCATGCGCGGGGATTGGAGCCTGTGGAGGTGGACGGCAGCGCATCGCTGTGGGCGCGGGACTTCTACCCGGCCTTCTTCCGCAAGCGCGTCGTGCGTAACATCTACAAGTGGCTCGCCCATGCGTGGCCGTCCATGTTCGCGCGCGACTTCGTGCTGGTCTGCCGAAAGAGGGAGGCACGATGAGCCTGAAGCGGCAGGTGGGTTCGGCCATCATCTGGGTCGCGCTGTCGGTGGTCTTCACGCGCTTCCTGTCGTTCGTCACGAAACTGGTGCTGGCGCGGTTTCTGGCCCCTGACGATTTCGGCCTGCGCGCCCTGGCGAACCCCGCCATCAACCTGCTCATGATGTTCCAGGAGTTGGGATTCACGGCGGCTCTCATCTACCGACAGACGGACGTGGAGGAGGCTGCCGACACCGCCTTCTGGACGGTGCTGGGCAGCAGCCTGGTGCTTTACATCTTCGGGTTCCTGTCGGCTCCCTGGGTGGCCGATTTCTTCAACGAGCCGCAGTTGGTGTCGGTGATGCGGGTGCTGGCGCTGACGATGCTCCTGTCGTCATTCGCCCAGGTGCCAGTGGCGCTCCTTGTCAAGGAGTTGTCGTTCAAGCGCAAGGTGCTCCCCGAGATGGCTGCAGGCGTGCTGGGCAACGGGCTGTCTATCGTGCTGGCGATGCTGGGCTTCGGCGTGTGGAGCCTGGTGTACGGGCAGGTGGCGGTGTCGCTCATCGCCGCGGGTCTCATCTGGTTCGTTACGCCGTGGCGGCCCAAGTTGCGCTTCAGCAAGGCGCGCGCCAAGGAACTCATTGACTACGGCAAGCACATCGTGGGGAGCCAGGCGCTGGTCTTCGCCATCACCAACGTGGACAACGTGTTCGTGGGCAAGTTCCTGGCGACAGCGACGCTGGGGTTCTACGACCTGGCGTACACCATTGCCAATCTGCCCGCGACGCAGATCACCCGCCTGGTGAACCAGGTCATGTTCCCGACGTTCTCCAAAGTCCAGAGTGATTTGGAGATGTTCCGCAGCGTGTACTTCCGCGCATTGAAGTACGTGTCGCTCCTGTCGGTGCCTATCGCAGTCGCCACCATCGGCTTTGCCGACAACTTCGTAACGCAGGCTTATGGAAAAGAGTGGAGCCCCGCCATCCTGCCCATGCAGTTGCTGGGCGTCTACGGTCTGGTGCGGTCTATCGCGGCCAACATGGGCAATGTGTTCAAGGCGGGTGGGCAGCCGCGATGGCTCACCTACATCGCGCTGTGGCGGCTCACCATGATGCTCATCTTCCTGTACCCGTCCATCAAGTGGGGCGGAATTGTGGGCGTCAGCCTGTTCTCGGCCATCATCTCGGTGATAGACTTTGCAATCTCCGTGTATCTCGCCAACAAGATTATCCGCGCTTCGTGGGGCAAGTACGTGCAGATTCTGCTGCCGCAGGGGCTGGCTTCGGTCGTGGCCGTGCTGGCGGGGAAACTGGTTTACTGGAACACGTGGGGGCTGGCCCGCGCCATCGTCCGGCTGGGCGCGGCAGGTGTGGCAGTGGTCATCGTGTACGCCGCCATCATGTGGGCGATTGACCCCGAGGTGCGGCAGTTGGGGCAGGCCGCGTGGGAATTCGTGCGCCCGGGGCGGCGCAGCGCGGTGGCGAAGGAGGCTTGAGGTGACAGCATGGGCCGACAACAGCCCGAATGGCGCGGATAGGGGCCTTCGCGTGGTGCTGGTCTCCACTGTCACCATGAACCCCTACGTGGAACTGCTCCGCCGCGCCCTGGATGACATTCCAGGCGTGCGCGCCGAGTCCGCCCGCAACCTCACGCCCGCCTGGGCGTGGCGACATCGCCGACACGTGGACGTGATTCACCTGCACTGGGTGGAACTGCAAATCGCGTCGCCGTCGCGCGGGCGGGCGCTGAAGAAGTTCGTGCGCCTGGTTGCCGCGGTGGCGCTGGCGCGGCTGGAGGGCATCACGTTCGTGTACACGGTCCACAACCTGGCCCACCACGAGGGGCGGCACGCCCGCCTGAATCGCTGGGCCAACCGGTGCGTCTTCGCCCTGGCCGACGCGGTGCACGTGCACGACGAGGGCGTCGCGATGCAGTTGGCCACGCTGTACGGCCGCAGGCGCGGAGTGTACGTCGTCCCGCACGGCAACTACATCGGCGCGTACCCGGTGAGCGGCACGCGCGAGGAAGCCCGCCAGCGGCTGGGGCTGTTGCCGCACCACAAGGTCTTTCTCTTCCTGGGGCAGATTCGGCCGTACAAGGGCGTTGAGCAACTCATCGCGGCGTTTCGTCGGCTGGAGGGTGAGGACTATATCCTGCTCATCGCGGGCAACCCGCAGGACGCGGACTACGCGGCCCGCGTTGCGGCAGCGGCGCAGGGCGATTCGCGCATCCACCTGCGGCTGGGCTATGTGCCCGACGAGGAACTCCACCGCTACCTGCTGGCCGCCGACGTGGACGTGTTGCCCTACCGCGAGGTAACGACCTCGGGCGCGGCGCTGCTGGCGTTCTCGTTCGGCCTGCCCATCGTAGCGCCGCGCATCGGCTGCTTTCCGGCGCTGGTGGAGGGCAATCGCGGCGTGCTCTACGAGGCGGACGACCCGCGCGGCCTGGCGGAGGCCCTGTCGCGGGCCGCAACGCTGGACAGGGACGCCGCGCGCCGCGAAACGCTGGCCTACGCAGAATCGCTGGGCTGGGACCGGCTGGCGTGCCAGCATCTGGACGCATACCGCAAGGCGTGGAGGTCGCGGCGATGATTGCAGGGGAGACGATTCTCTGCTTCGCGCCAGACCCGTGGGACGACATCTGGCGCAACCGGCACCAGATCATGAGTCGCCTGGCGCGGCAGAATCTGGTCATCTACGTAGAGCCGCGGCCCTATCTGCGGCAGGTCTGGGCCGGACTCCGCAGCGGCGCGATCCGCCCCCTGCGCTCACGCCCACGCCTTCGCAAGGCGCTGGACAACCTGTACGTGTACACACCGCCGCTTTGGGCGCCCATCAGCGGGCGGGAGCCTCCGGCGTCGCTGTTCGGGTGCTTGCGCCGCTGGGACTTGCGGGCGGCGATGCGGCGGCTGGGCGCAGGGCGGCCTATTCTGTGGCTGGTGCGCCCCGACCAGTCGGACGTCATCGGCCAGTTCGGCGAGAAGATGCGCGTGTACCAGATTGTGGACGACTACACGGGCTACGGCGGGCTGACCCCCGAGCGCCGCGCGGCGTTCCTGGAGCGCGAACGGCGGCTGATTGAGCGCGTGGACATGGTGTTCGTAACGTCCCCCGCGCTCATGGAGAGCAAGGGCGGGAATAACCCGCGCACGTACCTTGTGCCCAACGGCGTGGACTGCGAGGCGTTCTCACGGGCGCTGGAAGACCCTAGCCTACCTGCCGACCTGGAGGCGCTGCCCAGGCCGCGCATCGGGTACGTGGGTGCGCTGAACGACAAGGTGGACTATGCTCTGCTGCGCGATCTAGCGCGGGCACGGCCCGACTGGTCCATTGTGCTCGTGGGGCCGTGGGCTGTCCGCGGGGATGCGACGGGGTTTGCCCTTCGCCAGGAGCCCAACGTGCATCTCCTGGGCAAGAAGGACGTGGCCCTGGTGCCGCACTACATCAAGGGTTTGGACATTTGCCTCATGCCGTATAAACTAAACGAGTGGACGCGGAGCATTGACCCGCTCAAGATGTACGAGTACCTGGCGGCCGGGAGGCCGGTGGTCTCCACGCCCATACCAGCGGCGGTGGCCTTCGCGCAGTGGGTATCCATCGCCGACCGCGAGCGTTTCGCCGCGGCGGTGGAGGCGGCGATGGCGCAGGACGACGAGACAGCCCGCGCCGAGCGCCGCCGCGTCGCCGCCCAGCATTCCTGGGAGGCCCGCGTGGAGTTCATCGCGTCTCAACTGGCCGCCTTCTTGCAGCACGAGACGTAGACACGAAGGCGCTCCCGATCCTTGCTTGAAACTTTGCGGGGGCGCAGATTGGAGAGGAGAAGGATGGAAACAACGGATTTTCTGATGTACTTGAGGGTGATCTGGAAACGCGCCTGGCTCATCGCTCTCATCATGGCGCTGACGGTGGGCGTCATCCTGATGACATCGCTGACCGCAGGGCCGGTGTACCAGGCCACCGTGCGGCTTCAGGTTATCGCCTCGGAGCCTGGCGACGTGGCGCTGTTCTCGGAGTTCCGTTCGGGCCCCGCCGCGGAGGAAATCTCCACCGCCCAGCAGGACTTCATCGCAGCGCTGAAGCGTCCCATCGTGGCGTGGCAGACCATCGCCGACTTGAACCTGGGCATCAGTGCCGTTGACCTGCTGGACCGCATGACGGTGGGCACCGAGGAGGAATTCATCTACATCACCTACGAGGCTGATTCTCCCCAAGACGCCGAGACCATCGTTACGCAGTTGGTGGACAATGCGCTGACTTACTATCGCAACCTGCGGGCGAAGCGGGCCACCGTTTTGCGCGTGTTCATCGCGCAGGAACTGGAGAAGGAGCGGAGGAACCTGGACACGGCCAAGGAGGCCTTCTTGCAGTTCAAACTCCAGCACAACCTGGATTCGCTCCAGCGCGAACTGACGGCGTACCAGGATGAACTGCGCCAACTGCGGTTCAACCGCGACATGGCCGTGTTGCAGGGCGAGCAGAAGACCCGCGAGGCGGCGCTGTACCGAGAGCAGGCGCAGAAGGCGACCGAGGAGGCCGAATCGGCGTCGGCGCGTGGGGCCACCGCGACGGCCTCGTACTACTACGGCCTGGCGCGGGACTACGCCCAGAAGGCCGTGGAGGCTGGCATCAGCGCCGAGGCTGCCCAAGTGGCCAGGCTGGAATATGAACAGATGATCTCCGACCGCGAGACCCGCCTGCTGTCGCTCATCGGCCTAACCTCGGAGTACGACGCCAAGCAGACGGCGGTGTACAAGGTCCAGGCGAATGTGGACTTCTTGTCGGGGAAACTGAACGAGGCCGCGCTGAAGGAAAGCCAGTCGCTGAACGCAGGCTTCATCCAGGTGGCCGAACCGGCGCGCCAGCCAGACCGTCCTGCTCCATCGCAGTTGCCGCGGCTTCTGGTGGTGGGCGTCGCGATCAGCGCGGCGGTGGGCATCATCCTGGCGTTCATCCTGGAGTTCATTGAGTCGCTGGGCCGGTTACGGGCCAAAGCGAAGGCGCAGTAGGTTTCGGAGTCGGCACGGATGCGGCGTGTGCTGTTCGTGGACAAGGCCCCGCAGATGGGCGGGTCTCTGGTGAGCCTGTATCACCTGGTGCGAGGACTGGACCGGACGCGGTTTGAGCCGATTGTTCTGGTGGCGGAGGGCAATCCATCCTCCGCGCGGTTCTCGGCACTGGGCGTGCGGGTGCTCACCCGCCCGTGGGCCAACACGCCGCCCCAGGCCTCGCCGCTACTGCAAGGGCTGACGCGGACCTCGGCGGTGCGAAAGTTACGCGACTGGGAATGGGGCCGCCGCCTCTATCATAGCGTCGGTTTCCTGGTCAAATACCTACCGCGCATCTTGGAGAGGGCCGAGGCATTCGCGAACCTGCTCTACGATGTAAGGCCCGACTGGGTGCACGTGAATGATGGCATCCCATTCAACCGCGGCGAGATTCTGGGGGCACTGTGGGCGCGGGTGCCGGTGGTGTGCCACGTGCGGTCCTTTGAACCGCCCACCCACTTTGACCGGCTCCTTGCGCCCCGCATCGCGGCTTACATCTTCATCTCCCATGCCATTGCGGACTGGATTCTGGGCACGGGCGTGAGGCTCCGCAAGTGGTACGTGGTCCATAACGGCGTGGACCTGGGGGAGTTCCAAATCCCAGCGGACGCGCGGCCTCGCCTTCGGGCGGAGTTGGGCCTGCCCAACGATGCGTTTGTCGTGGCGTTGCTCGGCCGCGTGGTCCCGTGGAAGGGGCACGAGGTGTTCTTGGACGCGATGGAACGGCTGATTCCGTCGCACCCGAACCTGAGAGGGTGTATCGTGGGCGAGGGGTGGCGCGGCCACGACTTTGAGCAGAGGCTCCGTGCCCGCGTGGAGAGCGGCCCGCTGAAGGGGCGTGTGGTCTTCGCCGGATTCCGGCCGGACGTGCCCGCGCTTCTGCAAGCGGTGGATGCGCTGGCGCACACGTCGGTGGAGCCGGAGCCGTTCGGCCGCGTCATCGTGGAAGCGATGGCGGTGCGGCTGCCCATCGTGGCGACCGCCGCCGGCGCAGTGCCCGAGATCCTGGAGGACGAGCGCACGAGCCTTCTGGTGCCCCCCGGCGACGCCGACCGCCTGGCGCAGGCGCTGGAGCGACTGATGCGCGACCCGGACCTGCGCCGGCGACTGTCCGACGCCGCCCGCCAGGAAGTGGAGGCGCGCTTCACAGTGCAGCAGTACGTCGCGGGGGTACAAGCGGTTTATGAGGAGTTGCGATGATTCGTAGGTTGGAATGGCTTTCGGGCGACGGGAAGGTGCTCCGCCTCATCGGGCGGATTGTCCTCGTCGCTATTGCACTTGCTTTGGGCTACGCGCTGGGCGCGATGCTCGTCTCGCCGCAGTACGCTACGGTGGTTACCGCCGTGGGTGTGGCGTTCTGCCTGGGCGCGATTCTCGTGGACCCGAAGATCGGCATGCTCCTGTGGATCATCATCGCACCCTACGCGCGGTTTATCCCACTGGACATCCAGTTGGGACACGGCATCCCTGACCTCAAGCTGAGCCGCCTGGTTACGCTGGTGTTGTTGGCGCTGTGGGCGGCGCAGATGGCCATCGGAAGGCGCAAGTTGTCCCGCGTTATCTGGGGCGACATCTTCGTGGCTCTGCTCATGATTTCTACCCTTGTGAGTTACTCCGGAGCCTCTATGTCCACGAAGACCGCCCTCCAGTCTTTTTGGGATACCTGGCTTGTGCCCGCTCTGGCCTATTTCCTGGCGCGGCAGTTCTTCTCCACCGAGCGCGACGTCAAGCGCATCGCCATCACCATCGCCGTCGTGGGGCTGTACCTGGCGTTGCTGGCCACCCACGAGCAGACAACGGGGATCATCCTGTTCTATCCCGAAGACCGCAGCGTTGTCTACACCGCCCATGTTCGGCGCGTGGTGAACCTGCTGGGCAATCCGGCGTTCACAGCGATGTGTCTGGCGGTGGCGGCCCCTCTGGCGGCACGCGGCATGGTTGAGAGCAAGACGCGGAATCGGCGCTTGGTGTGGCTCGGGGTGCTCCTCGCCCTGGCGGTTGGCTCCTTTATGTGCTACAACCGCGCCGGTTGGGCGGCCTTCATCGCCAGTCTGCTGGTGATGCTGCCGTTCTACCCGCGTTTCCGCAAGGTCTTCCTGCCGGTCTTCCTTGCGGCGGCTATGCTGCTGATCGTGGCCTGGGGCGCGGTCAGCGCGACGCCGGCGATCCGCGAGCGTCTACGGGCTGAAGGTCCTATCGCCTGGCGCATGCAGGTGCTGGGTACCGCATGGAAGATGATCAAGGCTAACCCGCTCATCGGCGTGGGACAAGGGAACTTCGCGACGCAGTACACCCTATATGCCCGGGGGGCAGCGTACCAATACGCGGACCCGAACCCCCGCGTGCTCGTGTCGCCGCATAATTCCTTTGTGTACATCCTCGTCCACGGCGGATTGCTGGCGTTGCTGCCGTATTTGGGGTTTATGCTGTCGGCCTTTTGGGTTACCGTGCGGTTCTACCGCAGCGTGAGGGACGCAAAGGCGCGGAGTCTCATCGTGGCGACGTGGGGCGCGTTCGTGGGGCACCTCTTACCCGCCATGGCCGGGGACTTGGTCCTCTTCCCATTCGGTTCGGTGTTGTTCTACGTTCTGATCGGCGGCGTTCTGGGGTGGATTCTGGGCGAGGGACAAGCCCTGATCGCGCCGAGAGAACCGGCAGAGGGGGCGGCGTGAAGGTTCTGATGCTAAGCCCGTTCCCGCTGGATTGGGAGCGTGTGTACGGCGGCGTGGAGTCCACGGTGATGTATCTTCTGGACGGCGCGGCGGCGTGCGGGGATGTGAGCCTGCACGTGGTAACATCGCTGCCGTCGGTGCGCACGCCCAAGTCTCGCATGCGTGGCGCGGTGAAGATTACCTATTTGCCCCGGCTTCGGTGGGGCAGGGCGGCGGGGTACGCGGACGATTTTCGCGCCATCCGCCGCATCGTGGAGCAGGAGCAGCCCGACCTGGTGCACGGACAGGGCACAACGTTCTACGCGGGCGCGGCGCTTGCGTCGGGCGTGCCTGCCGTTATCACTGCGCACGGCGTGGCCTTCCGCGAGTTGGCGTACCTGCACGGGCTTTCGCAGCGCGCGCGTGGGCTGTGGGACGCCTGGTACGAACGCCGCTGCATCCACCGAACGCGCTACCTGATAGCCATAGCGCCCTACGTGGCCCGCGAGTTCGCCCGCTGGACCCGCGCCCGCGTCTGGCACGTGCCCAACGCCATCTCCGAGCGGTTCTTCGCGTTGCCGCGCGCGCCCGAACCGCGCACCATCCTGTTCGCCGGTGTGGTCAGCCCACGCAAGGCGGTGTACGAGTTGGTGCAGGCGGTTGCCCGCGTCCGGCGCAGCCTGCCCGACGTGCGCCTGCGGATCGCGGGCGACATGCGGCTGTTCCCCGACTACGTTGCGCGCATCCGGCGACTGGTGGCGGAGCAGGGGCTTGAGGAGAACGTCCGATTTCTCGGCCCGCTGCCCGAGTCGGACATCCTGGCCGAGTACGCCCATGCGGCCGCGCTCGCCCTGCCGTCGTGGCAGGAGACGCTGCCGGCGGCCGTCGCCCAGGCCATGGCTGCGGGCGTGCCGGTCGTCGCCACGGCGGTGGGCGGCGTCCCCGATGTGGTGCAAGACGGCCAGACCGGCCTGCTGGTGCGGCCGGGGGATGTGGCGGGGCTGGCCGATGCGCTCCTGCGGGCGCTAACCGATGCGCCTCTGGCCAAGTCCGTGGCGGATGCGGCTCGCGCTTATGCAGAGGCCAATTTCCGAAGTGCAGTAGTCGCTCAGCGGGTCCTGGATGTCTATGCGGATGTGCTTCGCTTGGAACGGGGCGACGGCGAAAGGAGTAGCGTGCCGTGAAGATCAAGCCCGATTGGCTTCAGTGGCTACATGGGTACAGGATCCGTGAGATTGCCCTCATCTTCGGCGGGTGCCCGGATGGCCTTTTTGCAACAGGTCTGGAACTGGGGGCGGGGGACGGGTTCCAGAGCACCCTGCTGATGAAGTACGTGGGCCGCCTGACCGCCACCGACATCAACCCTGCCATCCTGCAATTGCCCCCACACGACGGCCTGGACTACCAGGTGTTGGACGCAGAGGAGGTGGGCGACCACTTCCCGCCATGTTCGTTTGAACTGGTGTTCTCGTCCAATCTGCTGGAGCATCTGCCCGCGCCGCAGCGGGCGTTGGCGGGCACTTGTCAGGTCCTGAAGGACGACGGCGTAACGATCCATGTCGTTCCGAGCCCGTTTTGGAAACTGTGCGAACTCCTACTGTACTTTCCGAATCACGTTGTTGTCCTTCTGGAGCAGGTGCTCGCGCGCGGTGGAGGCAGGGTGCTGATGGAGAAGGTACGCCGACACATGCACCACGAGGCTGAGGACACCTCGCTGCCCCAGGAGCCCGACAACAACCCGAAGGTGCAAAAGCGCCACCATTCATTTCTGTACCGGTGGTTCATCCCAGAGACCCACGGGGTTTCATCGGGGCATCTGGAAGAGTTCCGGGCCTTTCGCAAGTCCCGCTGGCTGGCCGAGTTCCGCCGCGCGGGGCTTCAGGTCGTGAGGGTGCGGAAAGGCCCTGTGGCATCGGGGTACGGGTTCGGGCTGGACACCTTGCGGCGCTGGATGGAGTGCCTGGGCTTTACGTCGGAGTACATCTACATCGCCACGAAGGAAGGACATACCTGCCCGTATGTGGAATACTCCTGAATGGGGTTGGGAGAGAGTGCTGTGAGCAGACCCCTCAGAGTGGTGCTGGCCATCATGTACCCGCTGGACCCGTCGCGGCGGTCGGGCGGGTTGCAGGCCGTCGGCTGCGACCTGGTGCGCGGGTTCAAGACGGTGGACGACCTGGAACTCCACGTCGTGCACTGCACCAAGGAGGTGGATTCCGACCTGGTGGTGCAGGATGGTCCTGTGTTCGTCCACTATCTCCACGTGCCGCGCCGCCGCGTGGTGCCGAACATGCTCACGTCGGTCTGGAAACTGCGCCGCGAGTTCCGCCGAATTCAACCCGATGTGGTCAATGCGCACATGGGCCACTATGCGACCGCGGGCATCCTGGCACGGGCCCCAACGGTGTTCACCGTCCACAGCATCTCGTGGCGGGAAGCGAAGGCCTTCCGGAAGTGGTTTGACCGCCTGCGCTACCGCGTTGAAATGTTGTACGACCGATTCGCCGTGCAGCGGGTGCGCAGGGTGGTGGCCATCAACCCCTATGTGCGCGAGCAGTACCGCGCCGAACACGACCCGCGCTGGACGGAAATCCCAATCCCGGTTTCCGACGACTACTTCGCGGTGCCAGATCGCACCGTCCCCGGCCGTATCCTGTGCGCGGGCACCATTACCGAACTCAAGAACGGGCTGGCGTTGCTCCAGGCCCTGAGACTCGTGCGCGAGTGGGTGCCCGACGCGCATGTCCATTTCGTTGGCCGCATAGACGATCCCCAGTATCTCAGGCGCATGGAAGCCTACGCCGCCGAGAACGGCCTGGCAGAGGCAGTGGTCTTCCACGGCCTTGTCCGCTATGAGAAGATGCTGCAAACCTACTCGGAGTGCGCGGTTTTGGCGCTGACCTCGCGCGAGGAGTCCTCTCCGCGCGTGATCCTTGAAGCGGCAGCGGCGGGCAAGCCTTCCGTGTCGGTGCTCGTGGGCAGCGTGGGCGACATGATTGAGGACGGCGTCAGCGGCTACGTCGAGCCGCAGGATAACACCCCAGACCTGGCCGACCGCCTGGTGCGCGTGCTGACCGATGACGATTTGCGGCGCCGCTTGGGCGCAGCCGCCAAGCAGCGTGTGGAAGAGCGCTACAGCCTACACCGCGTCGTCGCACAGTACATGGACCTATACCGCGACGTGGCGCGGGGAGGGTGATGGCCATGCGCGTGCTGTACTTCTCCGAAGCGCTGGTGCCGCCGTTTGACGAGGGCATCAAGAAGGCATCCTGGCATCTGCTCAGGGCGTTGCAGTCGTCGCACGAGGTGCTGGCGCTGACGAATCGCGGCAGCGGCATCCCCGACGGAGGTGTGCACCGCGTTCGGGCCAACCGCTTGCTCCTCAGCGCGGGCCTTGTGCGGCGGGTGCGCGCTTTTGCTCCGGAGCGCACGTTCTACTTCCCGACAGCGTGCGCCACGCTGTTCAGTTTCGTGCGGGCGCGCGTGCTCGCGACATACGCGCGAACCCCTGTGGCAATGGTGGCATTCCAGCCGCGCGAGTACGGGCGATTGGCGCGGGTTCTCATCCCGCTCCTACGCGCCGGGCCAGTCTGGGCACAGGGCGAGGCCACCGCGACGCCCTTACGCGACCTGGGATGCGACGTGCGCATCCTGCCGCCTGCCGTGGATACCGAGGCGTTCGCCCCGGCCGACGAGACTCAGCGGCGCGTGTTGCGGGCGCAGTATGGGCTGGCCCCCGATGTTCCGCTCGTGCTCCATGCGGGGCATATCTTGCCCAATCGCAACATGCAGGCGCTGGTGTCTCTCCAGCAGGCGCTGCAAGGCGAGGCCCAGGTCATGGTCGTGGGGAGTTCGGCGTTCGGAGTGGATGAGGCGCTGGCGCGCGCGTTGAAAGATGCCGGGGCCATTGTCATCACTCACTATGTGGAGCGCCTCGTGGAGTTGTACCAGATGGCCGATTGCTATGTCTTCCCCGTCCATTCGGTTCGGGGGAGCGTGGAAATTCCGCTTTCGGTGCTGGAGGCGATGGCGTGCAACTTGCCGGTCGTGAGCACGCCGTTCGGGGAACTCCCGAGGCTGTTCCCGCCAGGCGACGGCGTGCGCTATGTGGCTGCCGACGCGGATTTGGCCGATGCCGTGCGCCAGGCGCTGGCCGAGAAGCCAGTGCGGACCCGCTCCCGCGTGGAGGGGTACAGTTGGGCGGCCGCCGCGCGGATGCTGATTGCGGGGAAGCCAGCATGAGCGGGCGCGAGTTGCGGTTGGCGGTGTTCCTCAGCGACGCGGGCGCGAAGCCCGTGAATCCCAACGACTGGGCGCAGGCCGACATGGACGCGCTGGTGGCATGCCTGCGGCGCAACAAGGTGCCTCTGCTGTCGGCGCGGCGCGTGCGCCCCGACTTGCCTATCTGGGGCGTGCCGCCTTTCGCCGAGGCGCTGGCGCAGGAGCAGGCCAGCCTGGACCGCCAGCGAAGCGAGTACCTAAAGGTGCGCGACGCGCTGGCGTCCCTTGGCGTCCCGTGCGTCCTCATCAAGTCGGCGGGCATCGCGCCCTCATTCCCGTACCGCAGCGACAACGTGGACCTGCTCGTGCCGCCGGAGTCGGAACTGGCGGCGGCGCAGGCGCTCTACGGCCTGGGCTATGTGGAACTGCGCAACATTGAGGAGCCGCGAAAGTTCCTGTTCAAGCGGTTTGTGGGCGGGGCGG
>JARYMK010000007.1 GCA_029907165.1 Anaerolineae bacterium | reverse complement strand
ACCCACACGCCCACCGCCACGCCGACCTTCACGCCCACCAACACCCCGACCGAGACGCCGACGCCCACGCCGACGAACACGCCCACCGAAACGCCGACGCCCACGCCGACGAACACGCCCACCGAAACGCCGACGCCGACCCCGACGGAGACGCCGACGCCCACCCCCACCGAGACACCTACGCCCACCCCCACACCTACGGCCACGCCCGTGCCGCCGAAACCCACGCCCAAGACCCAGCCGACAGCCGCGCCGCCGGCCGGCGTTGGCGACGGCGAGAAGTGGATAGATGTGGACCTGTCTTCGCAACGCCTTGTGGCGTATGAAGGCAACCGCGCCGTGTACTGGGCGGTGATCTCGTCGGGCCTACCGGCCACGCCCACTGTCAAGGGCCGCTTCAACATCTACGTCAAGTACCGAAGTGCGCCCATGTCCGGCCCTGGCTACTACCTGCCCAATGTGCCCTACATCATGTACTTCTACAAGGGCTACGGCCTCCACGGCGCGTACTGGCACAACAACTTCGGCCGGCCCATGAGCCACGGATGCGTCAACCTGAAGATAGAGGACGCCAAGTGGCTGTTTGAGTGGACAGAGCCCCACGTGCCGCTGGGGGCCAACAGCGCCGCCGGCGTGGGCACGCTCGTCGTCATCCATGACTGAGGTCGCCCGTGTGCGACGGCCCCTCACCCTGACCCTCTCCCGCCGGGAGAGGGAGCGCCGGCCTCCTCCGTGGGGAGGCCGAGGGCCGGGGGCGAGGTGAACGCGCGCGGCCCTGCCCAACGCTAAAGCATCGGCTAACCGAGCCAAGCCCCTTCGGGGCTGGGGTAGCCGATAGGGCTTTGTCCTTTCAGGGCGGGATTTAGCCCCGCGCGGCGGCTGCGCCCTTTCGCGTCGCCCGTATACGACTGCCCCTCACCCCAACTCTCTCCTGACGGGAGAGGGAAAACAGCCCCCGACTTGCGCCCCTAGCGGAACACGGGTAAACTTGGGGCTGGGGGTGCGCTTCGCTCCCGACCACACGCAACAACGCCCGTCCGTGAGTGCCGTGAACAGTCAAGAGTTCATTGACCATCTAAAGGCCCTGCCATTCTACCGCGGGCAAATCGTGCACCAGGAGCACCTACCTGCGCGGCCAGCCCGCTATGGGCGACTGGATCGTCCCCTTCCCAAGCCCCTGGCGCAGGCGCTGGCCGACATCGGCGCGTCGCGCCTGTACACCCACCAGGCGCAGGCCATCAACGCCGCGCGGGACGGGCACGATGTCATCCTGGCCACATCCACTGCCAGCGGCAAGACCCTGGCCTACAACGTGCCCGTGCTAGAAGCCGTCCTCCAGGACCCGCAGGCGCGCGCGTTCTACCTGTTCCCCACCAAGGCGCTGGCCCAGGACCAACTCCGCGCCCTGCGGCAACTGACCGATGCCCTGGGCGGCCTCACGTTCGGGACCTACGACGGCGACACGCCCCAGGGCGCGCGCGGCCGCCTGCGCCAGCGAGCGGCCATCGTCCTCACGAATCCCGACATGCTCCATGTGGGCATCCTGCCCAACCACCAACTCTGGAGCCGCTTCTTCGCCAAACTGCGGTTCGTGGTCATTGACGAGGCGCACGTGTATCGGGGCATCTTCGGCTCGCACGTCGCCTGCGTGCTGCGGCGGCTTCTGCGCATCTGCGAGTTCTACGGCTCCCACCCGCAGTTCATCCTGTGCTCCGCGACCATCGCCAACCCAGGCGAACATGCCGAACGCCTGACCTCGCGCAAGGTGGTTGTCGTGGACGATGACGGCTCCCCTCAAATGAGCAAGGAGTTTCTGCTGTGGAACCCGCCCTTCCTGGACAAGGCCAAGACCGCGCGACGCAGCGCCAACGCCGAGGCGGCGTTCCTGTTCGGCGAGATGGTGCAGCACGGCATCCGCAACATCACCTTCGCGCGGACGCGCAAGGTAGCCGAACTTATCCTCCGCTACGCGCGCGAGGCGCTGGAGGAGACGCAACCCGACCTCGCCCCCCGCGTCGCCGCCTATCGCGCGGGCTACCTGCCCGAGCAGCGGCGACAGATAGAGCAGGGTCTGTTCCAAGGGCGGCTGCTGGGCGTAACGGCGACGAACGCGCTGGAGTTGGGCGTGGACGTGGGCGCGCTGGACGCCACGGTTACCGTAGGCTACCCTGGCACCATCGCCAGCGTGTGGCAGCAGGCGGGGCGCGCGGGCCGCGGCAAGAAGGACTCCATCTCCATCCTCATCGGTCTGGACAACCCGCTGGATCAGTACTTCATGCGCGAGCCGAAGGAACTTTTCGGGCGCAGTCCTGAGCATGCCTTGATTGACCCTGGGAACCTGTACCTCCTGCATCAGCATCTGCCCTGCGCCGCTCACGAGCGCCCGCTCACCAACGACGACGAGCGCCTGTTTGGCCCCACCTTCGCCGAGGCCATGGTGCAACTGGAGCGGGCTGGCGTGCTGGAGTACCGCGGCGAACGCTGGTTCATCTCCGGCATCTCCTACCCGGCCGAGCGCGTCAACATCCGCTCCATCTCCGGCTCCACGTTCACGCTGCTGGATGAGAGCAACAACTACCGCATGTTGGAGCAGGTGGACGGGGCCACTGCCCTGCTCCGCGTCCACCCGGGCGCGGTGTACCTCCACCAGGGCGAGACGTACCTGGTAACCCGCCTGGACCTGGACACGCAGACCGCCTGCGTGCGGCCGGCGGATGTGGACTACTACACCACCCCGCGCGAGATCAACGACGTGAGCATCGTGCGCTCGTGGCAGGTGCGGCATTTCCCGACGTGCGACGCCTACTACGGCCAGGTGCGCGTAACCCAGCAGGTCATCGGCTACAAGCGCGTGCAGCAGTACACGGAGACGGTGCTGGACAACGTGCCGCTGAACCTGCCGAGCCAGTCCTTCGTAACCTCCGCGCTGTGGTTCAACGTTCCCACCGGAATCATGATGCGCGTGTTGCAGGCGGGCCTGGACTTCGCGGGCGGCCTCCACGCGCTGGAACACGCCAGCATCGGCCTGCTGCCGCTGTTCGCCATGTGCGACCGACTGGACATCGGCGGGCTGTCCACGCCGTGCCACGAGGACACGGGTGAGGCGCAGGTCTTCATCTACGACGGGCACCCGGGCGGCGTCGGCATCGCCGAGAAGGGGTTCCAGATGCTGGAGCGACTCTGGGCCGCCACGCGCAAGACCATCGCGGGCTGCCCGTGCCAGGACGGCTGCCCGTCGTGCGTGCAAAGCCCCAAGTGCGGCAACAACAACGAGCCGCTGGACAAAGCCGCCGCCGTGCTTATACTGGATGCACTCATGCAGGAACAAGGGGCAAACCCGCGCACCTTTCCCGGGGCAACCCCCAACCTGCGATAGGCGTCGCATGGCGGGCTTGCGATTGTGAGGTGCACTTGGACAACGACGTTGTGAAGACCATCGGCTTCGTGGGGATGATCCTGGTCGGCGCGGCATCGGTGCTGCTGCCGTTCATGGTGGTGGGACTGCTCGCTCTGTCGGCCGTCTACAGCGAGATACCGCTGGGCGACATGACCGGACTCTGGGCGGGCCTGGCCGGATTGAGCGCGCTCCTGGGCGGCTGGTTCATCGTGCAGGGCGTGAGGGGCCTGCGCCGTCGGCCCTCATCCCCCTTCCGCATTTCCCGCCCGTGGCTATGGGTTGGCCTGTTCGCGCTGGCGATTGCCCTCATCGCCGCGAGCGCCGACAGCCAGGCCATCGGCGGACTCGCCCAGGTGCTCGGCGCGCTCCTACCTGGTATCGCGCTCCTGGCGTTCGTGAGCCAGCGACTCGCCCACGCGACCCATCCCGCGACCTGGCGACAGGTTGCCGCCCAAACCAGCGCGACGCTCACGGTGTCGCTCTGGTGGAGCATGTTCTGGGAGGTGCTTGCGTTGGTGGGGATGGCGGTCCTCGTGGGCGTGGTCCTTGGTCTCTTACCCGATGGCATGCGCACGCTGGAGGAGATGCGCGAGCAGTTCTCCGACCCGTTCCTCCTCACCAGCGGGGAGATGCTGCGCCAGCCTGGGGTCGTCGCATTCCTGCTCGTCCTCATGGCGGGGTTCGTTCCTGTGATTGAGGAAGTGGGCAAGGTGCTGGCAGTGGGGGTGCTGGCGCTGGCACACCGTCCCAGCCGCGCCCAGACCCTGACGTGGGGCATCACGTGCGGCGTAACCTTCAGCGTGTACGAAGCCGCCTTCGCGAATCCGTTTCCGGGCGCGGGCGTGGCCATCGCCGTCCTGCGCGTGGGGGCCATGCTCATCCACACCAGCACGGTGGCTCTCACGGCTTGGGGCCTGTGGGAATGGATCGCGCACAGGCAGCCGGGGCGATTCTTCCTGGGGCTAGCCCTGGCCATGGGACTGCACAGCGCGTGGAACGTGCTGGCCATCGCGGTTGCGGTGCTTCAGACAGCCACCGACTCGGTCTGGATCGCGGCGCTAGTGGCCGGCGCGTTTCTCTTCTTGAGTGTCGGCGCGGCCATCGTTCTGCGCCTGGCGCTGGAACCTTCGCCGTTGGTACACGTCTTGCACATAGAACGAGGTGAGGACAGATGATCGGTGTTTTGGCTGCGCTGGCCATCGTCGCCGTTGTGGTCATCGCCGCCGTCTGGTATGCATCGGACCAGATTGTGCGGCGGAGACGGCCCGACAGGGCGACGAATCCGGCGGAGTACGGCCTGGAGTACGAGGATGTTACCTTTACAAGCGAGGATGGCATCCCGCTGCGGGGCTGGCTAATACCGGCCCAGGATGCACGACGCGCCGTGATCTTCCTGCACGGGCACGCGGGAAGCATGGACCCCGACCTGAAGTACGCGCCGTGGTTCCACGAGCGCGGAATCACGGTCCTGATGTTTGACTTCCGGGGGCACGGCCGCAGCGGCGGCAAGCACGTGAGCATGGGGTACTTTGAGCGGCGCGACCTGCTCGCCGCGGAGAAGTTCCTGCGGGAGCGCGGCTACGGTCGCATCGGCGTGCTGGGCTTCTCCATGGGCGGGGCGGTCGCCATCAGCGGCACGCCGCTGGCCCAGGACATCCGCGCCGTCGCCGCCGACGGTTCCTTCGTCTGGCTCAGGGATGCCATCTTTGAGGGGATGCGCGAGCGCGGCATCCCGGGCAGCGTGGCGAAGCCGCTGGCATACCTGGCGGTGAAGGCTGCCGGTTGGCGGCTGGGGGCCGACCTGGAGCAAGCCGATCCGGGCCTGTGGGCAAGCAAGGTCGCGCCACGGGCGCTCTTGCTGATTCACGGCGAACGGGACCCGTACACATCCACCGAGGAAGTGCGGGCCATGTTCGCAGCGGCGGGCGAGCCGAAAGACCTGTGGGTTGTGCCCAAGGCTGGGCATCGGAACGTGGACGAGGTGGAACCCGAAGCGTACAAACAGAAGGTGTTGGGGTTCTTTGAACGCTATCTCGGAGAAGGATAAGAAGGGGGGTTTCGGTTCTATCTTTTGTTGGGGATTTGCGCGGATATTTTCTTCCGTGTTACTGCGAGCGAAGCGAGGCAAACTCACGATTGCGGGAGATTGCTTCGGGCGTGCTGCGCTCTCGCAACGACGGCTACCAACAAACGTCGGGACCGAAACGAGGGGGCGCGTGGCGACGCAAGGAGGAAGTACATGCGAAAGTGGGCTATCTTGATTCTGATCCTGGCCGTCGTGCTGATGTCCGGGTGCAAGCCCGCGAAGGACGGCGACCTGGTGTACGTCGCGCCGTATGAGATGGGCGTGGCAGTAGGCGACTACCTGCCCGGTACCGGCGTCCGCTACGTGGGTCTGACCGACAAAGGCGCGCACCTGACCATTGACGGCCAGGACGCTTACAAGCAGAAGGGCGACTCGCTGAACTGGTCGGGCAAGCCGGTGGAGAATGCCAAGATGGACTTTTCGGGGCGCGTCGTGTGGTACACCGAGACCACGTGCCACATCCTGGGCACGGCCACGCTGACGATTTCCAAGCCCGCGCCGCAGGCGGTGCCCAACATCCCCGAGGCTCCCCTGCGCTACCGCGCCATCGTTACCTACACGGTGGACAAGGGTAAGAAGATTCCGGGTTCCTTGGTTACCTACCGCGGAAAGGCAGACAAGGGGGCGGAACTGGATGGCGTGGAGGGATACCCCTACCGTAAGTCCGGCGACTCCATCGTGTGGCAGGGCAAACTGAAAGACGGCGTGTACGTCGTGGTCAACGTGCGGGTGGTGTTCTACACCGAATCGGTCCTGCAGGTGGCCGGAACAACGGAGGTGATACTGGTCCCGCCTGGCGCCGCGGGCAGCGGGTTTCGGGAATAGCGGCGCGCCATTAGCCTTTGGCCGCTAGCCCTTGGCCGCTCGCTTATAGCCCCTGACAGCCAGTCCGTGCCGGGAAGCGTCTGGGCGATGAGTCAAGGACCGATGGCGCAAGGCTAATGGCCAAAGGCGATTCAGCGTCTCAAACCGCGGGGCCGGATGGGATAGGCTCCGGCGACCCGCGTATGAGAAGAAAGGGCACTCCCACCGGTGCCCTTTTGTTTCTTTCCAGATTCGGTGGCATCGCTTGGGTGAGTTTCGCGTGCTCTTCCATTCACGCCGACGTGGAACGTGCGACGCACCTCGCAGGTGCGTCGCACGTTCAAAGGGCACTTCTACTGGCTCCCTTTTATTTTTGTCCCGCCAAACTTGACAACAGGGCGATTCGGTAGTATACTATATGCAAATTGCATATAGTTGCATGATGCAACTAGTACTCTACGACAGGGATTCTTGATGGTATGTCATTGCGAGGGCGCGTAGCGCCCGAAGCAATCCCCGAAGCGTGAGATTGCTTCGCTTCGCTCGCAATGACAACGGGTAGTTTTCTCTGTGGTCAAGCACTAGTACCCATAGCCCTGACTACGAATTGGAGGATCAGCGTGGTTACAGAGAAGCAAGTCATTGCAGCATCGGACAACGTCATGGACCCCGAGTTGCGCAAGAGTATCACCGAGTTGGGCATGGTGCGCGACGTGAAGATTCGCGGCGGCAACGTGGAGGTTACCGTCGCCCTCACCACCCTGGCCTGCCCCCTGTCCGGCTCCATCGCCGAGGACGTCCGCAAGGCCGTTCAGGCGCTGGAGGGCGTCGCGCGCGTGGACGTCAAACTGGAGGAGATGACCGACGAGGAGCGCGCTCACGCCTTTGCATCGGTACGAGGGCAGCAAGAGGAGCAAGGCATGGCCGCCCACCTGAACCGCATCCAACACGTGCTGGCCATCATGAGCGGCAAGGGCGGCGTGGGCAAATCGCTGGTAACGGCTCAGTTGGCCATAGCGCTGCGCCGCAAGGGCCTGCGCGTCGGCATCCTGGACGCCGACATCACCGGCCCCAGCATCCCCAAAATCCTGGGGCTGAACGACCGCCCCGCGTCCACCCCGCTGGGCATTGCCCCGGTCAAGAGCAAGACCGGCATTCGGGTCATGTCCATCAACCTACTGCTGCCCAATGAGGATGACGCCGTCATCTGGCGCGGCCCGCTCATCGGCGGCGCCATCAAGCAGTTCTGGGGCGATGTCTTCTGGGGCGACCTGGACTACTTGCTGATTGACCTGCCGCCCGGAACTGCCGACGCGCCGCTCACGGTCATGCAGAGCATCCCGCTGAACGGCATGATCCTGGTAACGTCGCCGCAAGAACTGGCGGGCATGGTTGTGCGCAAGGCCGCACAGATGGCGCTGCAACTCCATGTGCCCATGCTGGGCATCGTGGAGAACATGAGTTACGCCGTCTGCCCGCACTGCGGCGAGCGGCTGGAAATCTTCGGCCCCAGCCACACGGCAGAGGCGGCGGCGCTCATGGGCGTCCCCTTGCTGGGGCAGATTCCGATAGACCCCCAGATCGCCACCCTTTCGGATGAGGGCGCCCTGGAAGATTACGAGTCGGCGGCGTTTGGGGCCGTTGCAGATGAACTGTTGAAGCGCGTGCCAGAAAAGCAGACAAAACCGGTTCTCTAGTGGCAATACAAAGGAGGTGACAACCGACGGCAATGCGAAAGTTTCGCTGCTCCGACTGTGGCCACACGTTTGAGGTCGCCTATGGCACGGGCACGCCCGGAGCGTCCATGACGTGCCCGAACTGCGGCAGCAAGAACGTGCATCGCGCCGAGGAGGATCGCGGATACAACCGCGGCGGTCGGGGCGCTGGTCGGGGCCGAGGCCCCGCAAGCGCAGGCCGTGGACGTGGCGGCGCCGGGCGCGGGCCACGCTGGGCGTAGCGAACGTGTAGGCCCCAACAAGCGGGGGGCGGGGTTCAGGCCCTGCGTCCAGGGCGTGATGCCCGCCCCCACTCGCCAGCAGCATCGGCAATCCAAACAAAGGAGTCAGCAGTGAAAGTTGTGATCAGTGCCACAGGAAACGATCTGGACTCGGCGGTCAGCCCGGTGTTCGGGCGATGCCCGTTCTACCTGTTCGTGGATTCGGAAAGCATGGAGTGGAGCGCCGTCGCCAACCCGGCAGCGGGCGCATCGGGTGGAGCCGGAATCCAGGCCGCCCAGTTCATCGTAGAGCAGGGCGCTCAGGCCCTGCTGACGGGCAACGTCGGCCCCAACGCGATGGACGTGCTGAACGCGGCAGGTGTGGCCGTTTATCCCGTAACGCAGGGCACCGTGCGGGAGGCCGTAGAGGCGTTCCGTGCCGGGAATCTGCAGAACATTGGAGAAGCGACCGTGCCCGCCGACGCCGGCAAGTCTGCGCCGCGCATCACCGGCACGACTGTGAGCATGCCCTCGGGCCGGGGTGCGGGGCTCGGCGCTGGCCGTGGAACAGGGCAAGGGGCCGGCAGAGGCATGGGGCAAGGCGTCGGTAAGGGTGGCGGCAGAGGGATGGGCCGCGGCGGTGGTGCCGGGCGCGGCAGATGTGGCGGAGGGAGACGCGGCGGCTGATGCCCCGTCGCCCACACCGCCCGGGGAGCACTGCGATGATCCAGGTGAGCCGTGAGCGTTGTACAGGGTGCGGCACGTGCGTGGCTGCCTGCCCCAAGGGTGCGATGTTCGTCGCCGGCGGGTACGCCGACGTGAATGATGCGCTGTGCGACTCGTGCGGGCTGTGCATCCAAGCGTGCCCGGAGGGAGCCATTTCCTTCGCAGCCGAGCCTGCCGAAAACCGCGCGGTTCAACCGGCTGGCGAGGTGCAGATGCCCGCGAAGCCCGCGCCGCGGGGAATTGTGTCGGCGTTGAGCCGAAGCGTGCTGCCCGCGCTAGGCACGGCCATCGCCTTCGCCGGTAGGGAAATCCTGCCCCGCATCGTAAACACGTGGCTCGCAGGACACACTGGCGGCGACGCCGGTCGCACACGGGGCGCCGCGAACGAAGGGCGGCGTCTCCGCCGTCGGCGCAGGGGCAAACCTTGAACCCGCGCGGCCCAAGGACGACCGTATTGAGGAGGGAACATGCCCATCTACGAGTACCGCTGCGGCAATTGCCAGCGGACCGTTGAGGTGTTGGTCCTGGGCAAGGACGATGATCCCAAGTGTCCCAACTGCGGCGCGCCGCTCCTTGAGAAGCGCATATCCGCACCCCACCATCGCGTAGGCGCAGGCCAGAGCGCCAAAGGACACACCTGTTGCGGGCGCGAGGAGCGGTGCGAGAAGCCGCCCTGCGACTCGGGCGGAGGCTGCCACCGGGATCGCCGCTGATCTCTGCGGTGGCGCCCGCCAGGCTAGATAAGGAGGTTACTATGTTTATCGGGACTAGAGGCCAACGGGGAGGCCGAGGCCAGGGCAGGCGAGGCGGCAACCGCCCCGGCGCCGGGCCGGGCGGCTACTGCATCTGCCCCAACTGCGGCCACCGAGTGGAGCACAAAGTCGCGCAGCCGTGCTATCAGGTGAAATGCCCGAAGTGCGGCACGCCCATGCAACGGGAATGACAGGGCCCGGAGGAGTGTGCCTCTATGGTTCATGGAACCCTCATAGCAGTCTGCGCCAGCAAGGAACGCACTGAACCTAAGGTAGACATCGGAAGTGGCGAACTTCGCGTCAACTACGGTCTGGTGGGCGACGCCCACGCCGGCACGGGTGCGTTTGAGGTGAGCCTCATCGCTTACGAAAGCATCTCGCGGGCACGGGAACAGTACGGCATAGACGCGCGCCCCGGGTGTTTCGCCGACAATCTCACCGTGCAGGGGCTGGACGTCGGCGCCATTCGCGTGGGCGACCGAATCCACGTAGGCCCGGCCATCCTGGAGGTCGTGCAAATCGGCAAGCCACCCGACGCGCCGCACACGTATGACTTTCACGGCGTGTCGCTGCTGCGGCAGGAGGGCGTATTCTGCCGCGTGATCCGGGGCGGGCATATCCGGCGCGGCGACGCGGTAATGCATATCCCCATGGAGCGCGAGGGCGCGCAGGAGGAGCAATCGCAATGAGAATCGCGGTCGCCAGCGGCAAGGGAGGCACGGGCAAGACCCTCGTCGCCACGAGCCTGGCCCTCGTCGCATCCGAACGGGGAAGAACCACGTTGCTGGACTGCGACGTGGAGGCCCCCAATGCGGCCCTGTTCCTGAAACCGGAACTGAACCGCAAGGTCGCTGCCATCAGCCTGATTCCCGAGGTGGACGCGGGCCTGTGCACCCTGTGCGGCAAGTGTGGCCAGGTCTGCCAATACCACGCCATCGCCGTGCTGCCGAAGAAGGTCTTGGTGTTCCGCGAGATGTGCCACGGGTGCGGCAGTTGCTCGGTGAACTGTCCGGAGAACGCCATCCGCGAGATTCCGTTCTCCATCGGCGTGCTGGAGTTCGGACACGCAGGCGCGATGGCCTTCGGGCAGGGCACGCTGCGGGTGGGCGAGGCGATGGCAACGCCGGTGATTCGGCAATTGAAGAAACAGGCGGCCAAACTTGCAGTCCGCGACGGCGACACCGTAATCCTGGACTCGCCCCCAGGCACGGCCTGCCCGGTCATTGAGACGCTGCGGGGCGCGGACTTCGCCCTGCTGGTTACGGAGCCGACACCCTTCGGCCTGCACGACCTGAAACTCGCGGCCGAGGTCGCCCGCGACGTGCTGCGCATCCCTACCGCCGTGGTCATCAACAAGGACGGCGTCGGCGACCAGGGGGTGGAGTCCTTCTGCCGCGAGGCGGGGATTCCTGTCCTGGTGCGCATTCCGCTGGACAGGCGCATCGCCGAGGCGTACTCTGAGGGCCAGCCGTTGATCCACGCGTTGCCGGAATACCGGCCGGCCTTTGAGGAGCTTCTCGCCCGCATCCGCGAGACCGTCCAGGGGAGGGCCGCATGAAGCAAATCGTAATCCTGAGCGGCAAGGGCGGAACGGGCAAGACCACTGTAGCCGCTGCGCTGGCCCATCTGGCTTCGCAGAACGGCTCGGCGATCATGGTGGACGCCGACGTGGACGCCTCCAACCTGGAACTGGTGCTCTCGCCGGAAATCCAAGAGCAGGCCGATTTCTCGTCGGGCAAGAAGGCCGTCATTGACCCGGCCCTATGCACGGCATGTGGAAGATGCGCCGAACTCTGCCGATTTGACGCCATCCTTCCGGGCGCAGACACTTACCGTGTGGATGAGTTGGCCTGCGAGGGGTGCGCGCTGTGTTTCTACCAGTGCCCTGCAGACGCGATCCGCATGGAGCAGGTCATCTCCGGCCGGTGGTTTCGGTCGGAAACGCGCTTCGGCCCGCTGTTCCACGCCCGGCTATACCCGGGCGAGGAGAACTCCGGGAAACTGGTTACGCTGGTGAGGCAGAAGGCGCTGCAGGCCAGCCGCGAGCGCCGCGCCGACTGGGTCATCATAGATGGATCGCCGGGCATTGGGTGCCCTGTCATCGCCGCCGCTACCGGTGCCGACCTGGCTTTGCTCGTGGCCGAGCCGACGCTTTCGGGCATCCACGATCTGGAGAGAATCTTGAAGACGACGGAGCACTTCCGAATCCCATCACTGGTATGCGTGAACAAGGCGGACATCAACCGCGCGCGCTCGCAAGAGATCGCAACCTTCTGCCAGGCGAGGGGCATCCCCGTCGTTGCCGAAATCCCTTACGATGACACCGTTACCCAAGCGATGGTCCGCGGGCAAACCGTAACCGAATTCGGCGACGGTGCGGTGGCGGCGCAGGTGCGGCGCGTGTGGGATCGGATTCAGCAGATGCTGGCGGAAGGGAGGTAAACCCATGTGTCAGGCTATCGTGTTCCTGATGCACGGCGAGGAGAAGCGGGAAATCATGCGCGACGTCATCGCGCTGGAAGCCGACGGCGACGAGGTGCGCATCCGCAGTTTCTTTGACGCGCCCCAGACCCTGCGCGCGCGGGTGCGACAGATAGACTTCCTGAAGCACACCGTAACGCTGGAGCCTTCGGAGGAGGTCGGAGAAGACGATGAGCGAGAAGGATGACTTGAAAAAACTGGCGGTTCTGCTGCCCCATTGGGCCGAGCACAACGCCGAGCACGCGGAGGAGTTCCGCCAGTGGGCGCAGCGGGCCGAAGCGGCTGGCCAGACCGTAGCGGCGCAGCGCATCCGCGAGGCTGCCGCGGCGCTGGAGCAGGCCAACCAGGCGCTGGCCGCTGCCATGCGGGACATCCCGAGCGCCGCGTAGCCGCAGGAGAAAAGGGACATGCGCGAACGCTGCCGATGTCAGGGACCGCCGTGCGACGGCGATGAAGTGCGTCCACGGCGCATTCGCCGCTTCATTGAGCCTGCGGTGCTGCTCCTGCTCCACGACCGGCCGACGCATGGCTATGGCCTTCTGGAGGGGCTGGCCAAACTCGGCCTGGACGCCTATCCGACAGACCAGAGCGTCGTGTACCGCATCCTACGCGACCTGGAACAAGCGGGCATGATTGCTTCGGAGTGGGAGACCGAGGAGACCGCAGGGCCGCCCCGCCGCGTGTACCGGCTAACCGACGCAGGCGATGAGCACCTAAAGGCATGGGTAGAGGAACTGCGAGCCACCGACCGCATCCTGCACCGATTCCTGGACGCTTACGACCACCACATGGAGAACGGGCAGGGCGAGTTTCACGAATCGGACGAGCCCCCTGAAAGGAGGGACACGAAATGAAGATCGCAGTGGTAACAGACGACGGGAAGACCGTGAGCAAGCACTTCGGGCGGGCGGCGCACTTTGCCGTCCTGACCTTGGAGGGCGGGCGTGTCCAGGACGTACAGATGCGTCCCAATCCTGGCCGCGAGAGCCTGGACTTGGAGGCGCATGAGATGCGCCGGGGCAGCCCGGGAGCCGCGCGCGACTGCCACGGGGAAGGCGCAGCGGGCGCTGCGGCACACCAGGCTGTGGCCGCAGCCATCCGCGACTGCGAGGCGGTTCTAGCGGGCGGCATGAGTTGGGCTTCCAGGGAATGCCTGGCCGCCAACGGCATCCGGCCTATCATCACGGACATAGAGGATTTGCACGAGGCCGCGCACTCCTACGCGGCAGGCACCATCGTGGATCACACTGAGTGGCTACATTAGGAGGTGCCTCCGCGCGCAGTCGGCGCGGGCTTCTTGGCTATAACTACACTACTCCTTCGGAGGACACACATCATGAAAATCGCTTGCGTTACTGACGATGGCATCACCATCAGCCAGCACTTCGGGCGCGCGCCCTACTACGCCGTGCTGACCGTGGAGAACGGCCAGATCGTGACCCGTGAACTGCGCGACAAGATGGGCCACAACCAGTTCGTGCACGAGGAGCATGGGGAAACGCACGGCCAGCGCCACGGCACCGACCCCGCCAGCCACGACAAGCACACCCGCATGGCCAGCGCCATCTCGGACTGCGAAGCGCTCCTGTGCCGGGGCATGGGCTGGGGGGCCTACGACAGCATGCGGCGGCTGGGCATCAAACCCGTACTAACCGACATCGCGCGGATTGATGACGCCGTGCTTGCATACGCCAACGGCAACATCGTGGACCACACGGAATTGCTGCACTAGCGGCGCGAGAGGCGTATGACCGAGGGCGCGACGCTGCGGCAACGACTGTGGGAAGTGGCGGCGCTGTTCCTGAAGTTGGCACGATATCGTTCGGGGGGCCGGCGGCGCACATCGCTCTCATGGAGACCGAGGTCGTCCACAAGCGCAAGTGGATCACCCGCGAGTACTTCATGGACATGCTCTCGGCCACGAACCTAGTCCCCGGCCCCAATGCCACCGAGATGGCCATCCACATCGGCTACCTGCGGGCGGGGTGGCCTGGGCTGCTGGCGGGCGGGGCGGCCTTCATCCTGCCCGCCGCGCTAATCTCCGGCGCACTGGCCTGGGCCTACGTAACGTATGGCTCGCTGCCGCAGGCGGGCGCTCTTTTCTACGGCATCAACCCGACCATCATTGCCATCATCCTGGCGGCGACCTATCGGCTGGGCAAGTCGGCAATCAAGGACTGGAAACTGGCCCTGCTGGCCGCGCTGTGCCTGGCCGCCTCGCTGCTGGGGGCTGATCAGGCCGTTATCTTGGTAGGCGCGGGGCTAGCGGGCGCTCTCCTATACGCCCGTCCACAGGCTCCCCGCGCAGCCATGCTGGCCTTCGCGCCCGGGCTTCCAATCACGCTTCCCTTCGCAGCGCTGGCAGCCGATGACCGGCTGGTTGGCCTGGGTCTGTTCTTCCTAAAAGTTGGCGCGCTGATCTTCGGGAGCGGCATGGTGCTGTTCGCCTTCATCCAGCAGGATGTGGTGAACCGCCTGGGATGGCTCACCCAGCGGCAGTTGGTGGACGCCATCGCGGTCGGCCAGATGACGCCCGGGCCGGTGCTGTCGTCGGCCACGTTCATCGGCTATCTGGTCAGTGGATGGAGCGGCGCGGTGGTCGCGACGGTCGCCGTGTTCCTACCGTCGTTCTTCATCACCGCGCTCCTGGGAAAATACCTGCCGAAGATGCGCAACTGGTCCCTGGGCCAGGCATTCCTGAAGGGCGTCAACGCCGCCGTCGTCGCGCTGATTCTCGCCGTCGCGATTGGGCTGGCGCGGACATCGGTACCGGACGTGTGAGCCCTGCTCATCGCGGTGGCTGGTCTGGTGCTGCTCTTGCGTTATAAAGCCGAGATGTGGTGGCTCGTGGCAGGCGGCGCGGTCGTGGGATTGCTGCGGTTCTTGCTGGTCGGGTAGAGTCGCAGACAACGAGCGACGCACCGGGGAAAGTGCGTCGCTCGTTTCTCTACTACGCTGCGGGTTCGGCGTCGGCTTCTCGGTGCTTCCGCCCACGCTTGATGTGACTGTACATGTACCAAACCACCAGCGCCACCAGCGCGATGAGAATGGGGATGTCAAACGGGCGCATCGCCTCGCGCACCTGCACCCAGTGCTCGCCGAACACGTAGCCCAGGTACGCCAGCGCGCCCGACCAGATGAAAGACCCCACGAAAGCCAGCACGGTGAACTTGGCGAAGTTCATCCGCGCCATGCCCAGGGGCAGCGAGATGAACGTGCGCACCACAGGCAGCAGGCGCGAGAAGAACGCCGTCGCCTCGCCGTACTTGGCGAACCAGCGGTCGGCGACCTCCATATCGTGGCGCGAGATGAGGACGTACTTGCCGTACTTCTCCAGCAGGGGCCGCCCGCCCAGCGCGCCGATCCAGTACGTGATGATGGAGCCGATGGTGCAGCCCAGTCCGCCGTAGAACGCGGCCCAGAGCACATGCCAGGCCGAAAGCCCCTTGGCCTGCACCAGCATCCAGCCTGCCAGGGGCATCGTTACCTCGCTGGGCAGGGGGATGCAAGCGCTCTCAATAGCCATGGCCGCCACGACACCCGGCCAGCCGATGGTGTTGAACAAGTTGTACAGGAAATTCACAATCTGCTGTTCTATCGCGTGCATCAGTCTCCAGGTCTCCTTGTTAGGGTGATCGGCCAGCGTGCTACTTCGGCATCGCCTTCAGCCGCTCGTACGCCGGGCGCACTTTCGGCACGGGCCACGACGGGTAGGTGATGGCCCACCAGTACTGCTCGTCGTTCTCCGTCCAGTCGGGGTTAGCGATATAAATGAGGCTCATCAGGCCAATCCAGGGCCGCCAGTGCTCCCTGGCCCACTGGTAGGCGCGCACCAGGTAGTCGGCCTGCTCCTCCTCCGACACCGCATGCCAGCGGTAGGGCGAGTCGGGGCGCGTGTCCGTTGTCCAGCCGAACTCCAGCACGACAACCTGCTTGTCGGCGTCACCGGCCTCCACCATGATCTTGCGCAAGTCCTCCACGTGGCGGAAGCAGTAGATGCGCTTCATGGACTCGGGCGACGGGTCGTTGTTGGTCAGCACCGGATCGCGGGCCACGTCGGCTGGATCGGCTTCGGGCGGAGCCTTGTACCCCGCGCCGTGCACGCCCAAGAAATCAAAGTACGGTTTGGCTCCGGCGGCGTACATCCCCCGCACGAACTTCTCGTCGGGCATGGCGACGGCGTCATCCCGCGTCGTGGGGGCCAGGCCCGCCGATACCACAAACGCATTCGGGTCGGCCTGCTTGATGCGGGTGTACGCCACCTTCAGCATGCGCGCGTAGGCGGCCGGGTCGGGCGGCTGATCGCCCCATTCGCGCGACAGGTTCGGCTCGTTCCAGATTTGATATGCGTCCACCAGACCCTTGTAACGGCTGGCCATGGCGTACAGGAAATCGCCGAAGTCGTTGAAATCGCGCATGGGGCCGTTGCTGCCCCTGGCCCATTCGGGCGCGGTATCCACGCGCACCAGCAGTTTCAGTCTGTACTGCTCCGACTGGGCGACAATGCGGTCGCTGCGGGACCAGTCGTAGTGGCCCTTGCCCGCGCCCTCAATGTCGTACCAGGCGAATATCTGCTTGATCCAGGTGAACCCTGCGTCGCGCACGTAGCCCATGTCGCGGTCGGCGACCTCGGGCCGCCACCACCCGAATATCTGCATCCCGTAGTCGGGCGAGGACATGCGCGGCAAGGTAGCCCGCGTGGGCTTGGGCGTCGGTGTCGGTGGGGGCACGGTGGCCGTCGGCTCCGGCGTATCGGTGGACGCCGGGGTCGCTGTGGGCGCGGATGTGTCCGTCGGCGCGAACGCCAGCGTGGACGTGGGCGGCACCGGCGTGGCCGTCGGCGGCGCCAGAGTCGCCGTTGCCGGGGGCCGCGGCGTCTTCGTCGGCGTCGGCGCGACGCTGGCCGCGGGCTGGTAGATGAACACCGCCCAGACCGCAAACAGCACCGCCAGGACGAGCAGGAAGACGACGGCGATGGTCGCCACCTTCAGCCATTTTGTCTCGGGCGGGGGTTCAGGCTCCAGCCCATCAATCGGTTGCCAGCGTTGTCGTCGCATGTACGGTTGCACTCCTGTGCCGAAACCCTCTACGGTTCAGCAGAAATCTCCTGCCGCAGAGTACACAGAGAAATAACGGGTCTCTCTGCGTCCTCTGTGGCAAAACCGAAGCACGGGTCGGGAGCGGCCCGTGCTTCACGAATGTGAGTGCTCGGTTGTCCCTTCTATTACTTAGGCATGTTGGCCAGCGCCGCGTAGGCCGGTCGCAGGCTCCAGTCGGCCCGCACGATGCCGAAGGCCGCCTTCTCGTCCGCCGGGCCTGCCACCGGTGCGAAGTTCAGGTTCCACAGGAACATCACGCCGACGAAGCCCCAGTTCTTGGCCATCTGGTAGGCGCGGACGATGTACTGCGCCTGCTCGGCCTCGGTGTTATTGGCGGCGTACTCGTAGCCCGGCGCCGGGCCTCCACCTAGGTTCTCTGTGCTCGCCCACCCGAACTCGGTAACCCAGATGCGCTTGCCCGCGTCGCCGTATTTGATCATCACGTTGCGATACTGCTCCATGGTGGCGCGGAAGAACCAGGAGCGATGCCCCTTGCACCCGCCCTCGTTGGGGTCGTTGTAGCCCACGGTTGCATCGGGCGGGTTGTTGTAGCCGCTGGGGTGTGCGCCGATGGCGTCGCTGTAATTCTTCAGGCCGTTCTGGTACATCTCTTCCAGGTAGATGGCGTCGTCCACTGCCGTGTCGTAGTCGTGCCAGCCGGTGGGCGTGAGCGCGCCGCTGACGACGATGGCGTTGGGGTCCACCGCCTTGATGGCGCGGTAGGCCCGCTTCAGAAGTTCCATGTACGCCGCGGCGCTCAGTTTCTTGCCCCGGCCGCCCCATTCGTAGTACAGGTTCTGCTCGTTCCAGACCTCGTAGGCCTGCACCTTGCCTTTGTATCGCGCCGCCAACTGGCCAATGAAGTTGGCGTAATCATCCGGGTTGGCGGGCGGGCCGTCCACGCTGCGGTCGGTGTCGCCGGGGCGCGCCCAATCGGGGGCCGTAACGACGCTGAGCAGGATCTTTAGCCCGTTGGCGGAGCAGTTGTTGACCATGCGGTCCAGTTCGCCCCAGTCAATCTGACCCTTGCTCTTTTCCAAATCCTCCCAGCGCACCTGCTGCTTGACCCAGGAGAACCCCAGTCCGTGAATGGCCCCGATGATGCGGTCGTGATCGCCCTGGTTGATGAAGTGCGCCTGGATGCCGTAGCCGAAGAACCCGCCCACTTTGGGCGCAGCCGGCGCGACGGCCTTCGGCGCCGGGGTCGCCGTGGGCTTCGGCGTGGGCGTGGGCGTCGGTATGGGCGTGGGCGTAACCACTTTCACCTCCACGCGATCGCCGCGCCCGCTCACCGTGCGCCCGCCGTCCAGCGAAATCCCCGCGGCCACCACGTACTCGCCGGGCTGGTCGGCGCTGAACGTGTACGCGCCGTCCTGGAGCGAGCGGGTCGCCTGGGCCAGAGGGCCGCCATCGCCCTGCACCGTGTACACCAGTGTCAGGTCGCAGGGCTTGACGCTCGCCGCCTGATCCGCAGCGTACTGCGCTAGCACGCTAGTCATCCGCTCCTCGGCCGGGTCGCCCGTGAGGTCGGTCAGGAACACGCCGCCGATGCGGTAGGGGGCCAGCGTCTGGAGTTTGCGGGCCAGCGCCGCGCCGTCGTCAATCCACACGGTGTGCTTCGCGCCCTGGGCGTCGGCGTACTCATAGACATAGGCGTTCGTCGCGGGATCTAGCGTCAGTTTCGCATTGGACCCGAGCCCGGCATTGAGTTTCACTTCCTGGCCCGGCAGCACCTCCACCGTATCGCCTTGCACGGCCAACTGGCTCAGCGGCAGCAGCGCCTCGGTCATGGGCAGGTGCTGCACGCCCGCCGCCGAGACGTCCAGACTCATGGCGCAGAACTCCACGGCCAGTTTCTGGCGCGGCACCTGGCTCACGGCCCAGGCGAGTGCCTGTTCCAACGCGCCGCCCGCGATGCATGCCTTGGGGTTGGCAGGCGCGGCGAACCGCACCACGTCGGCCCGCTGCCCCAGCGCCGCCCAGTCGTAGGGGCCGGTGTCCCAGCCGCCATCCACGGCGACCGGCGCAGGCACGCGCACAGCCAACAAGGCCCCGGCCTGATGAAGCGCGTCGGCCAGGTCGCCCACGAAGTCGCTGAAGCGGGCCGTCAGACCAGCGTCAAACCCGCGGTAATCCAGCGTGATGCCGGCGTGCTTACCGTCGGTTACCCGCTTGACAATGGCGGCGATGTGGTCGGCCATGCGCGCCTCGTCGCCCAAGATGGCATCCAGCGTGGCCAGGTCGGCCTGGCCCTTCTCGTCCACGTTGGTGAGCAGGGGCATCGCGGCCCACGGAGACGCAGAGACCTCCGATGCCCCGGCGCGGAACACGGCCTGCACCGAGCCATCCGGCGAAGGCACCAGCGCGTTGGGGGCCTGCGCGCCCGAAATGCCCACCGCCGCGCTCCCGCCGCTCAGGCCCGACGACGCGTTCTTCTTCGCCGCGGGCTGCGCCAGCGCCACCAGGAACGCCGACGGCGCTTCAGGCAGTTCCGCCGTGATGATGTCTTCATCCGGATGGACGATGGACGGCAGCCAACGCCACGCCGTGCCTGTCCACGCGTACAAATCCAGCGCCTGGACCGGCTCGGAGTCGTTGGGGATGGGGATGGTCAGCGTTACCGGCACGGCCGCCGCCTGCTTGAACTTCAACTGGTAGAGTGGACTTCGCGGCAGAATGGTCTGCGGGATGGCGCTGGCGGCCTTCGCCAGTTCCTCGCCCGCCTCGCTGGCCATGAAACGCTCGCGCGGCACCGACGAGAAGAGCACCCGGAGCGTCTTTCCGGGAAGCCCCGCGGGGATGTTGACGACTGTCCCGTCCGGGTCCTGTAGGGTAGCGCCGTCATACTTGACGGCCGTCCAACCGATGTCGGAGATGCGAGTTACAACTCTGAAGGGTGGGAGTAGCAGGCTCGCTACCAGCAGCAGCGGGATGATCGCAAAGGTTACGATCTGCTCGGCCCGCTGGCCTGACAGGTACTTCCAGATGGAGTTGTCCTTTTGCATGTCTTCTGTTACTCCTCGTTCGGTGTGGTGGTGCGTTCGTGTTCCGTATTGCAGACTGCTGAAGGTGCGCTAGCGCGGACTCTCGCCCAGCGTCGCTTGCAGGGTGAGGTCCTGCCCGTAGCGATTCACGTGCAGCGTAACCGTCTCGCCCGGCTGATGGTGCAACAGAACGTTCAAGAACGGGTGCTCTTCGTCCAGCCTCTCGTCGTTGATGGCTAGGAGCACATCGCCGGGTTTCAGGCCCGCGCGGTCCGCCGGCGACCCCTGCACAACCCGCACGACCAGCGTCCCCTGCGTTACCGACAGGCCGTAGTACGTCGCCATGCCGGGCGTCAGTTCCACATGGCTGATGCCCAGGTAGGGGCGACGCACGTAGCCGTACTGAATCAACTGCGCGGTTACGACGCGAACCGTGTTGCTGGGGATGGCAAACCCCAGCCCTTCGGCCACGTCATAGGTTGTGCCATCGCCGCGGATGATGAGCGTGTTGATACCGATGACCTGGCCCTGGAGGTTCACCAGGGGCCCGCCGCTGTTGCCGTGGTTGATGGCCGCGTCGGTCTGGATGAGACCCTCCATGCGGAACCCCTCGCCCATGTCAATGGAGCGGTCCAACCCACTGATGACGCCAACGGTTACCGTATTCTTGAACTCGCCCAGGGCGCTGCCAATGGCCACCACGCGCTGGCCCTGCACGAGCGCGTCCGAGTCGCCCAGTTCCGCCATGGGCAGGCCCGGGTCCCCCACGATGCGCAGCACCGCCAGGTCGTTCAGGTCGTCCGCTCCGACCAGTTCCGCGTCGTACTTCGCCCCATTGGCGGTGATGATGCTGAGCGAGGCGTTGCCCTCCACCACATGGTTGTTGGTAACCACGTACCCATCGGGGGCGATGACGACCCCGCTACCCAGCGATTGGGGCTGGCGCAGGTTGCCGAAGAAGTCCCATCGCGGCGTCTTGAGGTTGACGACGGTAACGACCGACGGGCCCACCTTCGCCACCACGTCTATCGTCGCGGATTCTTCCTGCACCTTCAGCACTGTGGTCGGGGGCGAGCCGGGGGCGGGGGTAGGCTGCTGGACGACCTGGGGCGTGGGAGTTGGCGGGGGCACAACGGCGCGCGCCGCCATCCAGCGGGCCACGCCAAACCCGGCCAGCCCGCCGGCTACCGTGCCGAACATCGAAGAGAAAACGATTGCCAGCGTCAGCGTCCAGCACCCGGAACGCTCACGGGTCATTCCCTACCCTCCTAGTGGTAGGCGGTATTCTAGCATAGGGCGGTGCCTTTGGCAAATGCAACGGCGGGCGGAGGATGTGCGACGCACCTGCGGACGTGTCGCACGCGCAACAGCCAGCGGGGATGCTCGTCCGGAGCGCGGGGCTAAAGCCGCCGCGCAGAAAGAACAAAGCCCTGCGGGCTGCTCCAGCCCCGAAGGGGCTTGGCCCTTCAGCCCGATGCTTTAGCGTCGGGCTGGCCCGCGCGGGTTCGCCTCGCCCCCGCCTTCGGCGTCCCCCTCCACACGCAGTGAACCCGTAGGGGCACGGCATGCCGTGCCCCTGCGGGCGCAACCTCACCCCCGCCTTCGGCGTCCCCTTCTCCGCGAGACGAGAGGGGGGCTTGAGGGGACGAGGTCATGTTCCCTCTCCCGCCGGGAGAGGGTTAGGGTGAGGGAAATCTTGTACGGGCGACGCATGCGTCGCCCGTACATGCCATGGGGCGGGCGCGTGCCCCGCGCGGGACTGAAGCCCCGCGCTGAAAGGACAAAGCCCTGCGGGCTGCTCCAGCCCCGAAGGGGCTTGGCCGCTCCGCCCGATGCTTCAGCGTCGGGCTGGCCCGCGCGGGTTCGCCTCGCCCCTTGCGCGGGCATGGAAACCCGCCCTGCGTTCTCCCCCCTTCTCTCCCTGCACCGCGGGGAGAGAAGGAGATGGGGATGAGCGGGGTGACCCCGCGTGCAGCGGGAGAAGAGAAGTTAGGGTAAGTGGGGCAACCCTCGCGCAGAGAAGCCCCCGCCGCTTTTGACGCGCAACCCCCTTCGGCCTATACTCACCCCTGGCCGCTTGCGGCCGATTTTTGCGCAAACAAGGAGCATTGCCGACAACGCCATGATCGCACTCCTGAAACTGCTGCTCGTCTTCGCCACCGTCATCGTTGCGCTCAACCGCCGCGCGGACGTGGGCGCGACACTGCTGGCCGGGGCGTTGGCCCTGGGCCTGCTCATGGGGCGCGCGCCCACTGCCCTGGCGCTGGACGCCTGGAGCGCCATCACCAGCGCCGAGACCATCCGCCTGGTGGTCATCGTCATTCTCATCCTCACCCTCACCGAGGCGCTGAAGGCTTCCCGCTACATGGAGTCCATGGTGCAGGCGCTGCTGGAACTCATCACGGACGCGCGCGTGGTGCTGGCCATGGTTCCCGCGCTGGCCGGCCTGCTGCCGATGCCGGGCGGCGCCATGTTCTCCGCTCCCATGGTGGCCGAGGTGGGCCGCCACTTCCAGGTGGACAACAACCAGAAGGCGTTTGCCAACTATTGGTTCCGCCACATCTGGGAGTACATCATGCCGCTGTATCCGGCGCTGGTGCTCTGCTCCACGCTGCTGGCCATCCCCCTGGGCACGTTCACGCGCAACCAGTGGCTGCTAACCGTGGCCGCGGTGGTGGCGGGCTGGATCGTCGTGCTCGCCCGCTTCCACAAGAACGACAGCGATGTGCCCCACATCAACCGCCGCCGGAGCCTCTGGAACCTGGCGCGGAGCATCTGGCCGGTGCTGCTGGTCGTGGTGGCGACGATGGCGCTGGACGTGGACTTGCTCATCACGCTGCCTGTGGTCCTTGTGGTTCTAGGCGTGGCCGCGCGGTTCTCGTGGCCGCAGATTCGGTGCGTCCTGCGCAAGGGGCTGGACTGGCACATTGCTCTGGTGCTCATCGGGGCGATGGTGTTCAAGCAGATCATGCAGAGCACCGGCGTGGTGGAGCAGGTGTCGGAGACGCTGGCAGCCGCGGGCGTGCCGCCCCTGGCGATGATCGCCACCATCCCGTTCATCGTGGGCCTGGCGACGGGCGTTACCACGGCGGCGTTCAGCATCAGCGTGCCGGTGGTCATGCCCCTGCTGTACGTGGCCGGAGCGCTGCACCTGCCCTACGTCCTGCTGATGTACGCGGGCGGGATGACGGGGTTGATGCTGTCGCCGGTGCACCTGTGCCTCATCCTGACGCGCGACTATTTCCGCGCCGACTGGGGGAAGATGATGCGGCCGGTGCTGTTCGCGCAGGCTGTGGTAATGGCCACCGGCGTGGCGATTGCGCTCGCGCTCTAGGGCAACCAGTCGTAGCCCAAGGTGCTGGATTCACCGCAGAGCACGCAGAGACCGCAGAGGTTATTTTGAATTCTCCGCGTTCTCTGTGGTGATAGGGCCGGGGTGGGGATTCACCGCAGAGCGCGCGGAGACCGCAGAGATTGATCCTGGATTCTCCGCGCTCTCTGTGCCTCTGCGGTGAAAATCTTTCCTAGAAGGGGCTGATCTTCGCCTGGAGGGTGAGGCGGCGCATGATGTGCCCGCTCTCAAACGCCTTGCCCGTGCCCAGCGCCACGCACAGTTGAGGCTCCTCGGCCACGAAGCACGGCACGCCTGTAGCCTGGGTGAGCATGGCGTCCACCTGGCGCAGGAGCGCGCCGCCGCCCACGATGACCATGCCGCGGTCAATGATGTCCGCCGCCAGTTCGGGCGGGGTCTTCTCCAGCACGCCCTTCACCACGCCGACGATGGCCGCCAATGGCTCGGCGATGGCCTCCGTTACCTCGCCTGAACTCACCTGGATGGTGCGCGGTAGGCCCGCCACCTGATCGCGGCCCCGCACCTCCATCACCAACTCGTCGTTCAGCGGGAGCGCGCTGCCAATCTGAATCTTGATCTCCTCGGCAGTGGAATCGCCGATCAGCAGGTTGTACTTCTTGCGGATGTAGGCGGCGATGGCCTCATCCAGTTTGTTGCCGCCCACTCGCACGGAATTGGACACCACGATGTCGTTCATGGAAATCACGGCGGCTTCCGTGGTGCCCCCGCCGATGTCCACGACCATGTTGCCCGTCGGGGTTCCGGTGGGCAGCCCCGCGCCCAGCGCCGCCGCCAGTGGTTCCGGGATGAGGTAGGCCTGCTTGCCGCCCGCCTGCAGGGCTGCATCGCGGACTGCGCGGCTCTCTACCGACGTAACCCCTACCGGCACGCTGATCATGACCTCGGGCCGGAACAAGCGGAACCTGCCGCAGACCTTCTCAATGAAGTAGCGCAACATGCTCTCGGTAACGTCAAACTCGGCGATGACGCCGTCCTTGAGCGGGCGCGCCACCTCTATGCTTTCGGGCGTGCGCCCCAGCATGGTGCGGGCCTCGTTGCCCACCGCCACGATCTTGTTCTCCAGCACGGAGATCGCCACGATGGACGGCTCGTGCAGGACGACGCCCTTGCCTCTCACGAACACTCGGATGTTGACCGTTCCGAGGTCCACCCCGATTTGCTTTTCCAGCATGTATGTACCCCTTTGGTGTTACTGTAGGGGCAATTCATGAATTGCCCCCACGAAACGCCCCTGCGAATGGCCCCTGGGAATTGCCTATTCGTTCTCTAACCCGCCGCGGCCACCCCGCTTGCGCCGGCGGGCGACCTGCAACCGCACCCGCGACCGGCGCAAGGCTGCTGCCGCCTCGGCCAGGGCGGTAACGTCGCGCTTCTCGGCCAGCAGCGCCTCGGCGCGCTTCCGGGCCGCCTCGGCGCGGGCCACGTCAATCTCCTCGGCCCGCTCCGCGCTGTCGGCCAGAATCGTTACGTGGTCAGGCCCCACTTCCATGAACCCGCCGCCGATGGCAATGTACTCGTCCTCCTGGCCCGCCTTGCGGATGACCAGTTCGCCCTCGGTCAGCGCCGTGAGCAGGTACGCATGGCGCGGCAGGATACCCAACTGCCCCTCCACGCCGGGCACCAGCACCATATCCACGTCGTCGGAATACACGACGCGCTCCGCTGTGATAACTTCCAGTCGGGTCGTGGGCATCGCTCGCCCTCGCCTATGCCCGCAGCGTCTCGGCGGTCTTCAGCACATCTTCAATCGTGCCTTGCATGTAGAACGCCTGCTCGGGCACGTTGTCGTGCTTGCCTTCCAGAATCTCCTTGAACCCGCGCACCGTGTCCTTGATGCTCACGTAGCGCCCTTCGCGGCCCGTGTACGATTCGGCCACGAACATGGGCTGCGACAGGAACCGCTGAATCTTCCTGGCGCGCGACACCACCAGTTTATCCTCTTCGGTCAATTCGTCAATTCCGAGGATGGCGATGATGTCCTGCAGGTCCTTGTACCGCTGGAGCACGCGCTGCACGCCGCGGGCCACGTCGTAGTGCTCCTGCCCCACCACGCGCGGGTCCAGGATGCGCGACGTGGACGCCAGCGGGTCCACCGCAGGATACAGCCCCTGCTCGGCGATGGAGCGTTCCAGCGAGATGGTCGCGTCCAGGTGGGCGAACGTCGTTACCGGCGCGGGGTCTGTGTAGTCGTCCGCGGGCACGTACACCGCCTGCATGGACGTGATGGAGCCGCGGCTGGTGGACGTGATGCGCTCCTGCAGTTCGCCCATCTCGGTGTTCAGCGTGGGCTGGTATCCCACCGCCGACGGCATGCGCCCCAGCAACGCCGACACCTCGGAACCGGACATGACGAAGCGGAAGATGTTGTCAATGAAGAGGAGCACGTCGCGGCCCTCGTCGCGGAAGTACTCGGCCATGGTGAGGCCCGTGAGGCCCACGCGCAGGCGCACGCCGGGCGGCTCGTTCATCTGGCCGAAGACCATCACGGTCTTGTCCAGCACGCCCGAGTTCTTCATCTCGTACCACAGGTCGTTGCCCTCGCGGGAACGCTCGCCCACGCCCGCGAAGACGGAGTAACCGCCGTGCTCGGTGGCGATGTTGCGGATGAGTTCCTGGATGATGACGGTCTTGCCCACACCCGCGCCGCCGAAGATGCCCGTCTTGCCACCCTTCGTGAACGGCGCGATGAGGTCAATGACCTTCAGGCCGGTCTCAAAGAACTGCGGCTCGGTTACCTGCTCCTCAAAGGATGGGGCGGGGCGGTGAATGGGCCACATATCCGCCGCCTTGACCGGGCCGAGGTTGTCAATCGGCTCGCCGATGACGTTGAAGATGCGCCCCAGGGTGCCGGGGCCAACGGGCACGCGGATGGGGCCACCCGTGTCCACGGCGCTCACGCCGCGCCGCAGGCCGTCGGTGGTGTCCATGGCGACCGTGCGAACCCAGTCGCCGCCCAGGTGCTGCTGGACTTCCAAGACCAGCCGCTTGCCGTCCTCGCGGATGATCTCAAGGGCGTTGTAGATTTCGGGCAAATCCTGACCGGCGAAATCCACGTCCACCACCGGCCCCATGATCTGCACGACCTTTCCCACAGTTCCTCGTGCCATTCTATCCTCCGTGCGGATGATTCCGAGTGCGTATGATTATCTCTGCGCGGACTTCGCGAGGGCCTCTGCGCCGCCCACGATGTCCAGAATCTCCTTCGTGATGGCCGTCTGTCGGGCGCGGTTGAAGGAGAGCGTCAGTTGGTCTACCAACTCGTTGGCGTTTTCCGTGGCGTTGCGCATGGCCACCATGCGCGCGCTGTGCTCGCTGGCGATGGATTCTAGAATCGCCTGGTAGATTTGCAGTTCGGTGAAGCGGGGCACGATCTGGGCCAGCACCGCCTGCGGGTCGGGCTCGTAGATGTACTCCGGAATCCGAACCTGCGGCCCGCCCGCCACGTACTCGCTCACGGCCTGCTCCGTCAAGTCGCCCGCCACCCGCAGCGGCAGCAGCCTGCGGATCACGGGCCGCTGCACCAGCGTGTTCACAAAATCGGTGTAGGCCAGCAGCACCTCGTCGTACACGCCCGCCAGGTAGTCGTCCAGCACGGTTCGCGCGATGGGCAGCACGTCCAGCAGCGTGGGCAGCGCGGGCACGCCCGTGAACTCCGCCACCAGGTTGGCCCGGATGCGCAGCATGAAATCGCGGCCCTTGCGCCCCACGGTGATGACCTTCACCGGCTTCTCTTGCGCCTGCAGGTACTCGGTTGCCACGCGCAGCAGGTTGTGGTTGTACCCGCCGCACAGCCCCTTGTCCGACGTGATGACCACCAGGCCCACCGCGTTCACGGGCCGCACGGCCAGCAGCGGATGCTCGTCCTGCTCGGTGCGCACGGCGAGCGCGGCCAAGTGGGTCAGCAACTCCCACGCCTTCTGCGCGTAGGGGCGCGTGGCGAGCACCTGGTCTTGGGCGCGGCGCATCTTGGACGCGGCCACCATCTGCATGGCGCGCGTAACTTTGGAGATGTTGCGCACGCTTCGTATGTGTCGGCGTATCTCTCGGATGCTGGACACGTGCTACTCCTTCACGGCGCGCCTAGTACGCTCCGGTGGCCTTAAATTCCTCTATCGCGCTGCGCAGTTGCTGGATGGTCATGTCCGACAGGGCCAAATCGCGCATGATGGCCTGCCCCACTTCGGGGTGTGTCGTGTCCATGAAGCGGCGGAAGGCCGTCTCAAAGTCGCGCACCTTCTCCACCGGAACGTCGTCCAGGTAGTTGTTGGTAACGGCGAACAGGATCATGACCTGATGATCCAGCGGCACCGGCTCGTACTGCGGCTGCTTCAGCACTTCCTGGATGCGCATGCCGCGTTCCAACTGGGCGCGGGTGGCCCTGTCCAGGTCCGAGCCGAACTGGGCGAAAGCGGCCAACTCGCGGTACTGAGCCATTTCCAGTTTGAGTTTGCCCGCGACCTGGCGCATGGCCTTGACCTGAGCCTTGCCGCCGACGCGGGATACCGAGATGCCCACGTTGAGGGCCGGGCGGATGCCCGCGTAGAACAGGTCGCTTTCAAGGTAAATCTGGCCGTCGGTGATGGAGATGACGTTGGTCGGGATGTAGGCCGACACGTCGCCGGCCTGCGTCTCAATGATGGGCAGCGCGGTCAACGAGCCGCCGCCGTAATCCGGGTGCAATTTGGCCGCGCGCTCCAGCAGGCGCGAGTGCAGGTAGAAGATGTCGCCCGGGTAGGCTTCGCGTCCAGGCGGGCGGCGCAGCAGCAGCGACACCTGGCGGTAGGCCCAGGCGTGCTTGCTCAGGTCGTCGTACACGATGAGCGCGTCCTTGCCCTGCTCCATGAACTCCTCGCCCATGGCGCAACCCGCGTAGGGCGCGAGGTACTGCAACGCCGCAGGCTCCGATGCCGAGGCCGCCACCACGATGGTGTGCTCCATCGCGCCGTAGCGTTCCAGTGTGGCCACCACCTGGGCGATGCTGGACAACTTCTGGCCGATGGCGACGTAGATGCAGATGAGGTTTTTGCCCTTCTGGTTGATGATGGTGTCAATGGCGAGGGCGGTCTTGCCCGTCTGGCGGTCGCCGATGATGAGTTCGCGCTGCCCCCGGCCGATGGGAATCATGGCGTCAATGGCCTTGATGCCCGTCTGCACGGGCGTGTCCACTTCCTTGCGGACGACCACATTGGGCGCGATGCGCTCTACAGGGCGGTACCCGCTGAACTGGATGGGGCCTTTGCCGTCAATCGGCTCACCGAGGGCGTTCACGACGCGGCCGATAAGCCCCTCGCCCACAGGCACCGAGACGATGCGGCCGGTGCTGCGCACCTGGTCGCCTTCCTCAATCTCGGTGTAGTCGCCCATAATGATGATGCCCACGTTGTCGGCCTCCAGGTTGAAGGCCAGCCCCTGGACGCCGTTCTCAAACTCCACGATTTCGTTCGCCATCACGCCTGCCAGGCCGCTGGCGCGGGCGATGCCATCGCCCACCTCCAGCACCGTCCCCACATCGGCGGCGGTAATGGGCGCTTCAAATCGCTCAATCTGTTGTCGTATCTGGGCGGCTATCTCGTCTGCTCGTATCGCCACCGTCCCACCTCCTATTTCGTGTCAATCGGGGACGCATTCGCGTCAGGGCAATTCACGAACTGCCCCACCATCGCCCGCACACCCTATCCAACCCCGAACGGGTAGGGCTAATCGCGCGCCACCAGGGTCTCCCGCAGCGCCTTCAGTTTCCCGGCCACGCTGGCGTCAATCACCCGGTCGCCGACTCGGACGATAAGCCCGCCCAGGATGGCGGGGTCTTCCCGGTACTCAAACTCCAGGTTCTCGCCGAACTGGGCCATGAGTTTCTCGGCCAGGGCCTGTTTCTCCTCGTCGGTCAGCGGCACGGCGCTGGTAACCCGGACAATCTGCGCCCTGGGGCCCCGCACCGCCAGCCGCCGGAACTGCTCTATGACGTCGGGCAGCAGGCCGATATCGTTGCGCGACAGGAGCACGTACAGGAAGTTGCGCACCTCCTGCGGCACGTCGGCGGGCAACAGCGGATCGGCCAGCGCCTGCTTCTGCGCCAGGTCCAGCCCGGGGTCCCGCAGGCTGGCGAACACGGTCGGGTTCTTCTCCAGGGCCTGCTGCAACGCCGCCAGCGTCTGCAGCCAGATGCCTGTGGCCGCTTCGTAGGCCGCTTCCGCGTAGGTCTGGGCTAGGCGATTCTTTCTCACTTCAGGTCTCCCGCTTCACGCAAGAAATCGGCGATGAGTTTGCGCTGCGCCGCTTCATCCAGCGACACGCCGACGATTTTCTGCGCCACCAGGATGGACAGGTCGGCCACCTGGGCGCGGAGTTCGCTCATCGCCTGCTCGCGCTCCTGGGTCAGCCGCTCGCGCTCCTTGGCAATCATGCGCTCGGCCTCGGCGCGGGCCTGCTCCAGAATCTCCTGGCGCAGTTTCTCGCTCATCTGGGTCGCCTGGGCGACGATCTCCTGCCCCTCTTTCCTGGCCTCGGCGATGCGCTTCTCAAACTCCTCCTGGGCGCGCTCGGCCAACTCGCGGGCCTTGGCTGCGTCCTCCATCCCCTTGCGAATGCGCTCGGCGCGCTCGTCCAGCATCCGCAGGACGGGCTTGTACAGGAGTTTGTACAGCCCGAAGACCAACAGGCTGAATGCGATGAGTTGCCATAGGAGGGCGACCGGGTTGATTCCCAGTTTATCCATCCGTTCTATGCCTCCGTAACTTCCAGAATCATGCCGCGCAACGGGCCTACCACGGCGATCGGACCGCCGCTATGCCGGCGCATGGGCAAAGGCGCAGCCGCAGGGGGAAAGCGAACCGCACTTCCCCCGTGGCGCACCCGAATGCCGGGCCTAGACGACCAGGCTCAGGACCAGCGCGATCACGAACGCGTAGATGGCGACCGCCTCGGCAAGGCCGGCGCCCAGGATCATCAGCGTTCGGATGGAGCCTGCGGCCTCGGGGTTGCGCCCGACCGCTTCCATGGCCTTGCTCACGGCCATGCCGATGCCCAGGGCAGGGCCAATGGACCCGATTCCGATGGCGATGGCTGCTGCGAGTTTGATCATTGCGTTCTCGGTCATGGGACTTGTTTCCTCCTTGCTTGATTAGAAATGCTCATTCGGCTTGCCCTGCGGGTCCGGCCGCAAGGCGATCCTGCGTGCATTATTCCAGACGTCTCAATGGGCGGCGGCGTGGGCCGGCTCCCCGTTTTCCTCATGCCCGCCCGCGGTCGCCAGGGCGATGTACACAATGCTCAGCACGCTGAAAATCAGCGCCTGGATGAACCCGAACAGCACCTCCAGGCCCAGGAACACCGCCGGCACCACGACCGGCACCAGCGAGTACATGACGGTTACCAGCACCTCGCCGCCGAAGATGTTGCCGAAGAGTCGGGCGGCCAGCGAGATGATGTGCGACAACTCGCTGACGATGTGGACGGGGGTCAGCAAAATCGGCGATGCCAGGTGCTTGACATAACCCTTGACGCCGTTGACCGCGACGCCTGCGATCTGCACCACGGTGATGGACAGGAGCGCCATCGCCGCCGTCATGTTCAGGTCAGCGTTGGCGGCGCGGAACAGCGGGACGCGCACGATCTCTGTGCCATGTTCCGCCGCTTCAGCCACCTCTACGTAGATGGACGGGCCGATGCCCGGCAGGAGGCCCATCCAGTTGGCCGTCAGGATGAAGATGAAGAACGTGGCGATGAGCGGGAACACGATGCGGCCCACCTTCTTGCCGGCGGTGTCCACCGACAGGTCCAGCAGGAACTCCACGACCATCTCCCACATGGCCTGGTAGCGGCCTGGGATGAGTTGCATCTTTCGCGTGACCAGCCAGGCCATCACCAGCAGGAGGATGACCACCAGAGCCGATGTCAGCATGGAGTTGGTAACGGGTATCGGCCCCAGGTGGAAGATGGTTTCCGCAGCCAGGGGTGCGTGAATTTTCATTCCGCGTTTCCTCCGGTCAAGGCATGTTTTGCAACGGAAGGCTCGTGCGCGAAGCACTGCGCATACTGCTCCGGCCAGATCATCATCACGACGACGCGGACGGTCTGATAGGCCGCCACGGCCAGCGCAAACGGCGCAACGGGGAGATGCGTCTGCGAGAGGAGCAGGTACGCGCCCGCGAACAGCACCGCCTGCTTGCCCAGCCAGGCCAGGGGCAAAAGCAACGCCGTGGCCTTGGGCCACAGCGTCGCAATCCGCGTGGAGAGCACACGAATGGCTAGGATGAAAAACAAGTCGTTGGCAGCGCAAAGCGCCAGACCCAGGCTGATGCTTGCCAAGCCAGGCTGACCCAGCGCCGCAAAAGCCGCGGAGGCTGCGCTAGTCGTCAGCGTTGCTATCCAGATGATGCTGCCCTTCGTCATCCGTCCTCTCGCGCACCGCGGCCAGTTCGTAGAGGATGCTGCCCGCGGAGATCAGGCCAATGAGTATGCCAGCAATGAGGGCGCACGGCTCGGTCCCCAGGTGCTTGTCCAGCCAGCGGCCCACGAGAACCCAGAACGCAATGCTCCCAACAATGGAGAAACCGACCCCAGATGCTAAGCCTAGGGCGCGCAGGGTCTTCCGGTCCAGTTTCACGCGCGACTCTCTTTCGGATAGCCGCCGACGCCTGGAGGTTCTCGGAAACAGCGCGGCGCCCTCGGTGCCAGGCCGTCGGCAAGTATAACACAGGTCGCCGATTGGCGCAAAAACTGCAGCCTATTTGACACGCGGCTCCGTCTTGTGCTGGCCCAGGGTGCGACGCACTTCCCCAAGCACGTCGCACCTATGCCCAGAGTCGCCATTTTCGGCGCGAACGCACGCGGGCCAGAGACCCCCGTCCCGCGCCCCGCCTACTGAACCAGCGCGCTCACGGTCTCGGCGTCCAGCCGCTTGATGAGCGCCACGAGCAGGTCCAGCAGGCGGTCGTAGTCGTCCCGGTGGATGATGCCCGTGTGGCTGTGAATGTGCCGCGCTGCCACGCCCAGCACGATGGTGGGCACGCCCGCGTTGTGCAGGTGGATGATGCTCCCGTCGGTGCGGCCGCCCTCCATGCTGGAGAACTGCAGCGGGATGCCCAGGGCCGTCGCCGTCTCCACCGCCAGGTCCCGCAAGCGCGTGTTGGGAATCATGCCGGCGTCAAACACCAGCAGCGACGGGCCTTTGCCCAGGGCTACTAGCGGCTCCTCGTGGTTCATGCCGGGCACGTCGTAGGCGATGTCGCTCTCCAGGATGATGGCCACGTCGGGATTCACCACGTAGGCCGTCGTCTTGGCGCCGCGCAGCCCGACCTCCTCCTGCACCGTGCCCACGCCGTACACCGTGTTCGGGTGGGGTTCCTGGGCCAGCCGCTGAATCGTCTGGATGAACAGCGCGCAGCCCACGCGGTCATCCCACGCCTTGCCCAGGTACGTCTTGCCGCCGGCGAGGGGCGTGAAGGCGCTGACCGGCACCACCGGGTCGCCCGGCCGCACGCCGATCTCTTCTGCCTCTTCGCGCGAGGTGGCGCCGATGTCTATGTACATGTTGCGCTTTTCCACCACCTTGTTGCGCTCGTCGGGCGTCAGAATGTGGGGCGGCTTGGCCCCCAGGATTCCCGGAACGTCGCCCTTGGCGGTCTTGACGACAACCCGTTGGGCGAGCATCACCTGCTCCCACCACCCGCCCAGCGGCACAAACCGCAGGTGGCCTTCCTTCGTGATTTGCTTGACCATGAACCCGATTTCGTCCATGTGGGCCGCAAGCATAATCCGGGGCGCGGCTTGTGTCCCCTCCTTGCGGCACACGATGCTGCCGATGCGGTCCTGCTCAATGGCGGCGATGCCCTCCAACTCGCCGCGAATCAGCGCGCGTACCTCGGCCTCAAAGCCGGGCACGCCGCTCGCCTCGGTCAGCCTCCGCAACAACTCCTCTGTCCGATCCAATGCTCTCCTCCATGTGCGTAATTGCTGACGCCCGACGTCGGGCGTTTGCTGCGCGATGTCCGTCCGCCTCTAGTCAGCCTGCTCGGCCCGCTCCAGGACGACCTCCTCGCCCTCCCGCACCTGTCGGAAGACGGTGGCGTCGCCCCGCACCCGCCCGACAACCGTAACCGGGCTGGCGGGGCGGATCTCGTCCCCACGGCTGGCAGGCGTGAGGCCAAAGAAGATGCAGAACGCGCGGCCCGGCGCCCAGTACCCGACGTCGCCCTTGGCCACCACGGCCTGCCCTTTCTCCGTGCCCATCCGCACGGGGATTTCAAAGTACACCTCATCGCCCCAGGTGCTGGCCTGGGCGCGGATGGGCAGCGCCTCCCAGATGGCCTGGGCCGTGCGGGTGTCGTTCAAATCGGCCAGCGCCGATACCCCTCCCGCCGAAATGCGAATCGTCCTATGCCCCATGTTGTCCTCCGGTCTCATCGGGTGCGTGGCTGTCGGCCAGGGTGTAGTCGCTGGTTTCCTGCGGCTCCGGCTTGGTGGCATAGTGAACGATGACGCCCAGTTTGACCAGCAGGAGGATAAGCCCTGCCAGCGCGATTAGCCCGATGACCGCCAACGCAACCCAGATTGCCGCACCCGCGCAAAGCCATTCCACAGGCCGCCTCCTCGCCATCACTTTTCACCGCAGAGAGCGCCGAGAACGCAGAGAGTTCAATATCAATTCTCTGTGGTCTCCGCGTCCTCTGCGGTGAATCCCAGGGCGGCTTTCCGTAGCCGCGACCTAATCGCCGAACAGTTTGATGTTCACGCCCCCGCTGGACCCCTTCCCGCCGACCTGGGGCATGAACTGGGCAATCTTGTTCGCCAACTTGGACATGGGCATCGTCTGGAGCCACACCTTGCCCGGGCCGCGCAAGGTCGCCAGGAACAGCCCTTCGCCGCCCAGCAGGATGTTGCTCAGCCCCTTGATGAGCGTAACGTCAAAGTCCACGGTCGGCTCGTAGGCGGCGATGTGGCCGGTGTCCACCTTCAGCGTCTGGCCGGCCTTGAGGTCGTATTCCACCACCTCGCCGTCCACCTCCACGAAGACCAGCCCCGGACCGGTGAGGCGCTGCATGATGAACCCCTCGCCGCCGAATAGCCCCGTTCCCAGCCGCTTGCGGAACTGCATGTCCAGGTCCACCGACTTCTCGGCGCACATGAAGGCGTCTTTCTGCACGATGAGGCTCTCGCCCTCCTTGAGGTCAAAGGGCAGGACCTTACCCGGAAACTCCGACGCGAACGACACGATCCCGCGCCCGTTGGTTACGAAGAAATCGGTGATGAACAGCGACTCGCCCGCCACGGCCCGCTTGAGCATCTTGCCCAGGCCGCCGCCCGTGTGGGTGCGCATCTCCACGTTGGCGCTCATCCAGGACATGCCGCCCGACTCGGAGTAGATAACCTCGCCCGGCTCCAGTTGGATGCTCACCACCTGCATGATCGTACCGTCAATCCGGTAGGACACGCGCCCCTTGCCGCCGACGAACTCCCGTTTCACATGCTCGGACTCCATGTCCAGCACGGGCACAGGCGGCTCGTCGCCGGCCGAAGGGGCCGAGGCCGCCACCGCGCCGGTGGGCGCTCCGCATGACGTGCAGAACCGCGTGCCTTCCGGCAATTCCTGTCCACAATTCGGGCACTTCATCCCCAAGCCTCCTTTGCGTGATTTTCTGGATGCGGGAACCGCAGGTGCGGCGTTCGGCCCCGTGAAAAATGATGTCCTATCGTCCCCCGCGCAGCAGTCGCAGGAGCGTCGTGAAGCACCCCTCGCCAGGCTCCGGCGGCTGGGGCGGCTCTGGCGGTGGCGGCGACGGCTCGCCCAGGTACGCCTGATACACATCGCCGCGGCCCGCGCCCTGGGCGTTGGCCTCGTAACCGATGTTGCGGGCAGTGCGCATGAGGAGTTCCTTGACCTCGCGAGGGGTCAGCGACGGGTTCGCCTGCAGGAGCAAGGCCACGGCTCCCACCGCATGGGGCGTCGCCATGCTGGTGCCCGAGGCGCTGGTGTAGTGCTCGTCCACCACCTGGCCCATGGCCGTACCTGCCGCGCGCGCCGCCACGATGCCCACGCCCGGGAACACGATGTCGGGCTTCACGCGGCCGTCGCTCGTGGGCCCGCGCGAAGAGAACGACGCCACCTGGTCCTGGTCATCGGACGCGCCGACGGTGATGACCTGGCGTGCGCATCCGGGCGACCCCAAGGTGTAGCGACCCGGCCCCGAATTCCCCGCCGCCACGCACACGACCACGCCCCGCTCCACGGCAGCGTCGCAGGTAACGCTCAGCGCGTCGGTCCCGTCGCACGGGCCGCTGCTCCCCAGCGATAGCCCGATGACGTGCGCCCGCTGCTCCACGGCCCACTCTACGCCCGCCATCACGTCGCTCATCATGCCGCTCCCGTCCGCCGCCAGCACCTTGGCGACGTACAGGCTCGCCTCCGGGGCGACGCCGACGTAGAGGCCGTGGCTGGCCGCGCCGTTGCCCGCCGCGATGCTCGCCACGTGGGTCCCGTGCCCGTTGTCGTCGCGGTAGGAGTTCCCGACGAACGTCGCGGTGGCAGCGATGCGGCCCGCTACATCGGGGTGGTTGGGGTCTATGCCGGTGTCCAGGATGGCGATGCGCATTCCCTGCCCGCGGAACCCCGCCTGCCAGACGGCCGGGGCCTGAATCAGGCGCACCGACTCGTCCAGCAGCGCGTGCACCGGCATGTCCAGCCAGAGGTGCTCCACGCTGGCCTGCTCGGCCAGCCAGGTAATCTGCTCGCGGTTCAGCCGCATGGCCGCCGCCGGGATGAGGCTGTACTGGTACGTGGGCGCAACCCCCTTGACCAGGGCCTTCACCGCCAACTGCTCCCGGCGGTACTTCACGATGACAGGCAGGGACTCGGTCTCGGGCTTCTGCAGCATCGCAGCCGATAGGGCTTTGCTGATCTTCTGACCTTCCATACGCTCCTCGCCGGCCAAGGATTCGCAGGTGTTACGACAGGGCGCGGACGGGGCGATCTTCCTCCATCCGCACCAGCCAGGGTTCATCCAGCAGGCGCAGGGCTTCCTTGCCCTGGGCGCGCACCGCCACCGCGCCGATGAGGCGCAGCGCGTGCCTCACCTCCACCGGCGTGGCCCGAAGTCTCTCGGCCACGTCGGCCACATCGCCCGACACGCGCAGAATGAGGTGGAAATCGCCGTCGGGCGACTGCTGCAATCGCTGAATCAGATGCGCATCCGCCTTGGGCATCGCGACTTCCTCCCGCGACGCATGATACCACAGGCCGGGCTTCGGGTCAACCTTGCGGCCGGGGATTCAGTTCCGCAGCGGGCTACCCTTTGAGCTCGTTCAGATAGGTTAGTGACACTGGACAGGAGATGAAAGGAAGATACAATGGCTGCTCTATGAGTGTGTACGGAAGCATACTTCCAGGAGCAGCGAGATTGGCACGGATTGACGTAGACCTGTCAAAGAGAGCGAAGACTCGCCTGAAGTGGTTCGACTACTACGAGAGCCACGGACGCAATGCCCGACTAACGTGCCGTTACTTCGGGATTTCTCCCCAGACCTTCTACCGGTGGAAGTCCCGATACGATCCCAAGAACCTTCGGACGCTAGAGGATCGTTCGTGTCGGCCGAAGCGATGTCGGCGACCGGAATACACAACGGACCTGGTCGTGGCGATACAGGGATTGCGCGAGACGTATCCGCGATGGGGCAAGGACAAGTTGGTAGTGTTGCTGCGGCGGGAAGGGTTTGAGACATCGGCATCGACGGTGGGGCGCATCTTGAGTAAGTTGAAGGAACGAGGTGCATTGGTGGAGCCGATAGGGCGAGGGGTAGCGAAGGGGAAACGGCGGCGGTTGGCGCGGGAATATGCCAGGCGGAAGCCAAGGGACTATGCCGTTGAGGCGCCAGGGGACCTGGTGGAGGTGGACACGCTGGATGTTCGGCCGGAGATAGGGAGGGTGTTCAAGCAATTCACGGCCCGGGACGTGGTATCTCGGTGGGATGTGTTGGGGGTGAGCAGTCGTGCGACTGCGAAAGCAGCGGCGGCATTCGTGGACGAGATCTTGGAGCGCATGCCGTTTCCGGTAAAGGCGATCCAGGTGTGAGGTTGGCCCCATTCTTTGGACCACGGATCGGCCAAAATAAGGTGGATCCCCACCCCTCCGACTTGGGCACGCACTGCCGATCAACAGTGCATCCAATCACATCATACCTCCGATCCCGCTGCATGTCAAATTCGCCAACGCACCCATAACCCATAGCCCCTGCGGGAGCGAGTCGCCGTCGTCGGGGCTGTGGACATGTGGGAAACTCGCAGCGCAGCGGAGAGTTTTCCACATGTCCACAGCCCAAGCGGCTCACGCATGGTGCACCTCGGCCGGCGTCCGATAGCCCAGGCTCTGATGAGGGCGCTCGTGGTTGTAGAACCGGAAGTAGCCGTGCAATCCTGCTTCCAACTCAGGGACCTGGG
>JARYMK010000079.1 GCA_029907165.1 Anaerolineae bacterium | reverse complement strand
ACCACGACGGGCGAGCCGCGTGTGGCCCACAGGAACAGCACCCGCTCGCGCGTGTCGGGGCGGTAGTAGGCGATCTCCTCGTGGTCGCCCTGGGCGTTGCGTCGCCACAGGGGAATCGCGCCGTTGAGGTAGGTCGCCGCCAACTGGTACGCCTTGTAGGATGGCCGCGGCGAATTGGGCGACGGGTGGCTGCGGAAACAGATAGCATCGGCCGGGTTTCGGTACAGGCCATAGGCGTCGCCGACGTCGTTGGTGCCCGCGGGGCTGTTCCCGCAGTCATCGTACAGTTGGAAGTGGAAGATGCGCTCGGCCCCGGCGAAGAACCCGTAGGCGTAGTTCTGGATGACGTAAGCCGCCTGCTCCTCCATGGTGGCGCGGTACAGACTGGTGGGGTCCCACGTGGGGCCTGGGTAGTCGTTCCAGACCGGCACGCCGCTCTCGTTCATCCAGATGGGTTTCGCTCCCAGTCCGTACTTCTGCAACAGGGTGCGGACACGCCGCACCTGATAGTACGTCTCGTAGGACGTGCTGTAGATGTGCAGGGGCAGCACGTCAAAATACCAACCGTTGGCGTCGCGCTGCGATTGCGCGGCGTCGGACTTCATGACGCCCAGCAGGTTCTCCAGCCAGTTGGGCGTGATGTAGATGGCCAGGCCGCCCAACAGCACCGTGCACCCTGGGTCGGCGAACTTGGCGGCGATGTACCCCACTTTCAGCAAACGATAGTAATCCTGCACCGAGCCGTTCCAGAACAGGGCATAGTCCGGCTCGTTCCAAATCTCCCAGTGGCGGATGCGCGGCGTGTAGCGGGACACCGCCGCATACACGAACCGCGCCCACGGGTTGGCGGGGTTGATGGTCTTCCCTGGCGCGGGGAGGTCGGTGCCGTCGCTGAAGATGGGCTGGTACAGGTTGCGGGGCGCCGAACTGGCCGGGCTGACGGGCGGGCGCTCGGCCGAGCCAGACAGGGGGAGCGGCCGCTTGCCCACCTGGGGCAGAGGCGCGCCGCTCTGGCCCGCCGTGGCGTACTGGGCGGGCGTGCCCAGCAGGATGGCGTTGGTGCGCAGGCCGTTAGCCTGGTCGCCTGCGATGGCCCGATCTACGGCGCCCCAGTCAAACGCGCCGCCCGCCGTCTCCACGTTGCTCCAGTAGATGGGCCAGCGGTTCCATACGGCGCCCGCGGCAATGGCCTTGGCGTAACGCCCGGGGTCTGCGGGGGCCTCGGGGGAACTGACGAAGCAAAGGCCGAAGCGGTCGTTGAGCGGCACCGTCTGGCCGACGACGTCATCCGGCTCGGGTGGACGGAACGCGCCCACCGACGCAGGGCTGGGCACCTGCGACAGGGCCAAGCAGACGACAACATACAGGAGCCCCAACCGCAACCGACGCGATGCCATGTGCCCTTCCCTGCTCTCCCCTGGACTAGAACTCCACGGGCTTGGCCTCGTGGGTTTCTGTATCGTACAACGCAAAAGACGGCTTTCCGAAACGGCCCATCACTTCGCCTGGGTTGAGCACAAGGGTGCCCCCTTCCCACCTGTGGACGGCCCTGTGCGTGTGGCCGAAGAAGACAGCATCGTACCGGCCCGATGGCGCGATGGCCGACGCGATGTGCGGGTAATGCGTCAGCGCGATCTTGCGCCCGCCCAGTTCCAACTCGGCGAGGCCGTCGGTGTACAGGTTCACGCGCCCGCTCTCCGCCGCCACGCGCAGGAGGAGCGCCACGTCGCCATCGTTGTTGCCCTGCATAGCGTGGATAGGGCCGGCGAACCCGTCGGCCAGCATCTTCAGCGAGAACGGCGCGCACAGGTCGCCGCAGAACAGGAGCACGTCGGCCCCCTGCACCAGCCGCAGCGCCTTCTCCAGATTCCAGATGTTGTCATGGCTGTCGGACATGATCGCGATCTTCATGGGAACCTCCTGCAACCCAAGAGTTGCAGAGAGTATAGCACAAGCGCGCCGTGTTGACAGGGGACACCGTGCAACTTGCGGGCCAACGCGCGCCCCGCCCGCGCCGCGCACGCCATTTGTCGCAGCGTGCTGTGCTGTGGTACAATTCGGCACGTTCTGGAGGTACGGGCACGCATGTGGAACGTCATCGGGCACGAGTGGGCCGTCCGCCTCCTGTCCGCCAGCCTTGCGGACGGGCGGCTGTCTCATGCGTACCTGTTCACCGGGCCGCCCGGCGTGGGCAAGACGACGCTGGCGCTGAACTTCGCCCAGGCCATCGTGTGTGAGGGCAACCCGCCGCCGTGCCAGCAATGCGCCCCCTGCCAGCAGGTGGCGCGGTTGATCCATCCGGACGTGCGCCTGGTGGAAGCCGACGGCGCGACGTTCAAAATCAACCAGGTGCGCGAATTGGAGCGGGAGGCGGCGCTTGCGCCCCACTCCGCGCGGCACCGCGTGTACATCCTGGCAGAGACCGAGCGCATGTCCAGGGAGGCGGCCAACGCGCTCCTGAAGACGCTGGAGGAGCCACCGGAGCCCGTAGTGCTCATCCTGCTGGCCAGCGACGCTGCCCTGCTGCCCCCAACCATTGTGTCGCGCTGTCAGGGTCTGGACCTGCGGCCGGTGCCCTTGCGCGAACTGACGCAGGCGCTGGTGGAGCGCGAGGGGGCCGACCCCGCCCAGGCCGAACTGCTGGCGCGGGTGAGCGGCGGCAGGCCCGGCTGGGCCATTTCGGCCCTGCGCGATCCGTCGGTCATGGAGGCGCGCGGGAGGCATCTGGACGACCTCCAGCGCCTACTGGCGAGCGACCTGGTGGAGCGATGGGAATGGGCCGCGGGAGCACCGACCGACCGCCGCGCCCTGCGCGAACTGCTGGACAACTGGGTAGCCTGGTGGCGCGACGTGTTGCTAATCGCCGCCGGACAGGGGGACAAGATCGCCAACCTGGACCGGCGCGAGGCGCTAGAGGCGACGGCTGCGTGGTGCCCTGCCGACGCCGCCCGCGCCTTCCTGGCGCAGGCGCTGCGCACCGTACAGGGCCTGGCGCAGAACGTCAACGCCCGCCTGGCGCTGGAGGTGCTGACCATGGACATGCCCACCGCGCCCGAAATCGCGAGAATTCACGGAGGGTGAACCGCGCGGTTCACTGATGGAGAATATGCCAAGAGTTGTAGGAATACGCTTCAAACCGGCAACGAAAATCTACTACTTTGACCCACAGGATCACGACCTCAAGGCGGGGGACTTCGTCGTCGTGGAAACGACCCGCGGCAAGGAGATCGGCCGCGTCGTCATCCCGCCCACCGATGTCCCCGAAAGCGAGGTGGTGGGCCAACTCAAGCCCACTGAGCGCGTGGCGACGGCCTGGGACACGATGCAGTTGCACCAGCGCCAAGCCGAGGAGCCGAAACTCCTCGCCCAGTGCCGCGCCAAGGTGGCCGAGTCCCGCCTGCCCATGAAGGTCATCCGCGCCGAGCAGAGTTTTGACGGCACCCGTATCACGTTCTACTTCACGGCCGAGCAGCGGGTGGACTTCCGCCAACTGGTCAAAGACCTGGCCAAGATGTTCAAGGCGCGGATTGAACTGCGCCAGGTCGGCGTGCGGGACGACGCGAAACTCCTGGGCGGCATCGGGATGTGCGGCCGGCCTCTGTGCTGTTCTACCTTCCTGGTGGAGTTCCATCAGGTCGCCATCAAGATGGCGAAGCAGCAGGACCTCCCCCTGAGCCCGAATGAGATTTCGGGCGTGTGCGGGCGGCTCCTGTGCTGCCTGGCCTACGAGTACGAGACCTACGTGGAACTGCGCAAGGGCCTGCCCAAGAAGAACGAGATCGTGCAGACCCCCTACGGACAGGGGAAAGTCATTGAGGTGCACCCGCTGCAGGAACGGGTGGTCGTGCTGTTTGAGGACGGCGACACGAAGAGCATCAGCGCCGCGGAGTTGGGCCTGCGACGCACAGGGGAGCCTTCGCCAGAAGACGAGGAGCCGGAAGAGGAATTGACAGACAACGGCGAGGACTGGTCGGCGGACTAGCCGCCCGCTCGAGTCCTCGCCGCACCTATGGCCCGACCCCGTGAAGGGCCTGGCGTCGCTCGTCCAGGGCCTGCACAACCTCCTCGGGCACGTCTACGGAGCCGATGTCTATCCCCGGCGACACGCGCGGCCCGTGAAAATCCGACCCGCCGGTAACGATGAGGCCATGCCGTTGCGCAATGGCCGCAATCTGCGCCGACACGTCAGGCGTGTACAGCGAGTAGTAGGCCTCCAGCCCGTCCAGCCCCTCAGCCGTGAGCCAGCCCACGGTGTCCAGGACGTCCAGCGGGTGCGCCAGGACGGCCACCCCGCCGGAGTCGTGAATCAGCGCGATGGCCTGTTCGGGGGCGAGTTTGAATCGGGGCACGTAGGCCGGCCCGTTGCGGGAAAGGTACCGATCAAACGCTTCGGCCACGCTCTGCACGTAGCCGCGCGCGACCAGCGCCTGGGCCACGTGGGGCCGCCCTACGCTCTCCCCGCCCGCGAAAGCCTCCACCTCGCCCCATGTCAGAGGCATGCCCAGCCGCGCGAGTTTGTCCAACATGGCGTGGGCGCGTTCGGCGCGCGAGGCACGGAAACGTCCCAGCATCTGCGCAAGGGAGGAATCGTCGCCGCAGTCCACAAAATAGCCGAGGAGGTGGACTTCCCCCTCGGCCAACTCGCAGGATATCTCCACAGCCGGAATCACACGCAGGGACACCATACGCGCGCACTCAACCGCATGCGGGACCCCGGCCACCGTGTCATGGTCGGCGATGGCAATGGTGCGCAGCCCCCTGTCCGCAGCCCGGCGTACAACCTCCTCCGGCAGGTACTCGCCATCCGAGCACGAGGTGTGGAGGTGAAGGTCAACGACGGACGGCATGGCCTACCCGCTAGCGAGGCTCCACGACCATTTTCAGCGCTGTTCGCTCCTGTCCCTCAATGTCCACTTCGGTGAATGCCGGGATGCAGACGATGTCCATTCCCTCCAGCGCCAGGTATCCTCTGGCGATAGCCACCGCCTTGATGGCCTGGTTGACGGCACCCGCGCCAATGGCCTGCACCTCCGCGCGGCCGACCTCCCGGATCACCCCCGCAATGGCTCCCGCTACCGCAGTGGATCTGGACTTCGCCGAGACCTTGATGACTTCCATGAGTGTCGCCTCCTTCGCTACATCCCCGATGCTGAAGTGCCGGGCACTTCATCGTGCGGAGCCACCTGTTGTGCGACCGAACAGCGAAATGTCCCAGCGCTAAAATATTCCCTACACATATTGTACACGATAATTCGCACAAAATCAATAGGATCAGCCACGGACTGCATCTGAACCTTGTCCCCGTTCCTCACTCGCTACCAAATTCCGAGCGGCTGCAGGTTTTGTGCGCAGCCCGCGCTCCGCGCTATAATGCGCTCCAAACCAAACCCGAACGCTGGAGATGTCCCATGACCTCACCCATCATCGCCATACCGTGCCGCCACGACGCGTCCGCGCGGCACCACCGACTCCCCATGCAGGGGATGGGTCAGGCATACCTGTCGGCCGTCATCGCGGCAGGGGGCGTGCCCGTCCTGTTGCCGCTGGGCCTGGACGAGCCACGCCTGCTCCGTGCCCTGGACCGCGCCGACGGCTTGCTCTTGGCCGGCGGGGAGGACATCGCGCCGGCGCTGTTCGGCGAGGAGCCGCACCCCAAACTGGGCAAGGTGGACGCCGACCGCGATGCGGTGGAGGTGGCGCTGGCGCGGCGGGCGCTGGAGGCGGGCCTGCCCCTGCTCGCCATCTGCCGCGGCATCCAGGTGCTCAACGTGGCAGCGGGTGGCACGCTGTACCAGGACATCCCCAGCCAAGTGCCCGGCGCGCTCAAGCACAACTGTTTCTACCCAGAGTATCCCCGCGACCACATCGCCCACGCGGTGGCGATTGCGCCAGACAGCCGCCTAGCCGCGATTGTGGGGCAAACCGCCGAATCGCTGGCTGCCGTGCCCGTCAACTCGCTGCATCACCAGTCCGTCAAAGCCGTGGGAACGGGGCTTCAGGTCGTGGCGCAGGCCCCCGACGGCATCGTGGAGGCGGTGGAGGCGACGGGCGAAGCCTGGGTGCTCGCCGTCCAGTGGCATCCGGAGGAACTGGCCGCCTCGCGGGCCGACATGGCTGCCCTGTTCCGCGCCTTCGTGGAGGCGGCGGGCCGATGATCGGCATATTTGACTCGGGTGTGGGCGGGCTGTCGGTCCTGCGCGAAATCTGGGCGCAACTGCCCGACGAGGACACGCTGTACTTCGCCGACACCGCCCACTGTCCCTACGGCTCTCGCAGTGCCGACGAGATTCGCGCGCTGTCCGTGCGAATCGCCGATTTTCTGATTCGGCGCGGCGCGAAGGTCATCGTCGTTGCCTGCAACACCGCGTCGGCTGTCGCGCTCCACCATTTGCGCGAGCGGTTCGCCGTGCCCATCGTGGGGATGGAGCCCGCCGTCAAGCCTGCCGCCGAGCGCACCCGCGCCGGCAAGGTGGGCGTCATTGCCACCGAGGTAACCTTCCAGGGCGAACTCTTTGCACGCCTTCTGCAGCGGTACGCCAACGGTGTGGACGTGCTCACACGGGCCTGTCCGGGGCTGGTGCAGCAGGTGGAGGCGGGGAAGTTGGACGACCCAGAGACCGACCTTTTGCTACGCCTGTACCTCCAGCCGATGGTGGATGCGGGGATTGACTCGCTGGTGCTGGGGTGCACCCATTACCCATTCCTGCGCGATGCCATCGCCCGCATCGTGGGGCCGAATGTGGACATCATAGACCCCGCGCCCGCCGTGGCCCGCCAGACGGCCCGCGTACTGGAGCAGCACGGCCTGCGTGCCCAGACGCACGGCCTCGCGCGCCGCCTGTTCTACACGTCGGGCGACCCGCGCGCGTTTGAGGCCATCGCCGGGCACCTCCTCGGCGTGCCCGTCCGGGCAACATTCACCGCAGAGATCGCCGAGAACACGGAGGAGTTTATAAGCGACGGAGATACCGAGACGCAAGGGCATTGATGTCCCGTACGCGTCTGTCCTCGGGTCTTCGTGCGGCCAAGCCCCAGGGCACACACGCAGGTGCGCGCCTACGTTATCTCTGCGGCCTCCGCGTTCTCCGCGGTGAAATCCTCTACCTGCTCGCGGGCGTGGTACGAACTGCGCACCAGTGGACCTGCCTCCACGTGCTTCAGGCCCAGCGCCACACCTTCGCGGGCCAGCGCCGCGAACTCCTCCGGCGGCACGTACCGCTCCACCGGTAGGTGGGCGCGGCTGGGCTGCAGGTACTGCCCCAGCGTCAGCAGGTCGCAGCGGATGCGCACCAGGTCGGCCATGACCGCCCGCACCTCGTCGAGCGTCTCGCCCAGGCCCAGCATCAGGCCGGACTTGGTGAGCGCGTTCGGGGCCATCTCCTTTGCCCGCTGGAGCAGGCGCAGCGAGCGGTCGTAGTCCGCGCCGGGCCGCGCGATCGGATACAGCCGAGGCACGGTCTCCAGGTTGTGGTTCAGCACATCGGGGCCGGCGCTCATGACAACCTGCAGCGCGGCCTCGCTCCCCTGGAAGTCGGGGACGAGCACTTCCACCTTGCAGCCGGGCGTCCGGCGGCGGATGGCGCGGATGGTCTCGGCGAAGATGGCCGCGCCGCCGTCGGGCACGTCATCGCGCGTTACCGACGTGATGACGGCATACTTCAGCCCCAGCGCCTCCACCGCGCGGGCCACTCGCTCCGGCTCATCCCAGTCCAGCGGCTTGGGCACTCCCTTGGGCACAGCGCAGAACCGGCACCGCCGCGTGCACACGTCGCCCAGGATGAGGAACGTGGCCGTGCCACTGTGGAAGCACTCGCCTTTGTTGGGGCACTGCGCCTCCTCGCACACGGTGTGCAATCCCAGGTTGTCCAGCAGGCTGTTCACTTCCCGACACGCGCCGCCCGCGGGCAATCTCACCCGCAGCCACGGCGGCTTCGGCCCTGAAACCGGCATCCCTGTCTCTCCTGTTCGCTGAGGGCTGACCGCTAGAAATGAATCGGCATCCCCGCCGCCGCGTGGGCCGCTTCCATGACCGCTTCCGACAGCGTGGGGTGCGGCCGGACGGCCCGCGAGAACTCCTCGGCGGTGAACTCCTGCCGCAGCGCCAGCACCGCCTCGCCGATGAGTTCGGTAGCCCCAGGCCCGATAATCTGCACGCCCAGCAGCGCGTCGTAGGCTTCGCTCACCACGAGTTTCACAAACCCCTCGCGCTCGCCCAGGATGACCGCCTTGGAGCAGGCCATGAAGGGGAACTTGGCGGTGCGAACGGCGTGACCTTTCTCCCGTGCTTGGGCCTCGGTCAGGCCGACGCTCGCCACTTCCGGGCGCGAGTATACGGCGCGCGGCATGTGGTCGTAGTTCAGCGGACGCGGGTTCAGCCCCGCCATGTGCTCCACAGCCACGATTCCCTCGGCGCTGGCGACATGGGCCAGTTGCAGCGTGGGCACGCAGTCGCCGATGGCGTAGATGGACGGCACGTTGGTCTGCATGTGCCCGTTGACCAGGATGAAGCCGCGGTCGGTCTTGATCCCTGCCGCTTCTAGGCCCAGGCCGTCGGTGGCCGGGCCGCGCCCCACGGCCATCAGCAACTTCTCCGCCGCGACGGTCTCGGCCTTGCCCGCGGCAGTGGTGAACGCCACGCGCACGCCCTGCTCGTCGGCCTCCACCGTTTCCACGCGCGCGCCCGCCTCCACGCGGATGCGCTGGCGCTTCAGGCTCTTGGCCAATTCCTCAGCCACTTCCGCATCCTCGGCGGGAAGCACCTGGGGCAACGCCTCCAGCAGCGTTACCTTGCTCCCCAGCGTCTGGAACAAGCATGCGAACTCTACGCCCACAGCCCCCGCGCCGATGACGACGAGGCTGGCCGGGATGTGGTCCAACTCCAGCGCGCCGGTGCTGGATAGAACTCGCTCCTCGTCAATCGTTACGCCAGGCAGCGTCTTGGTGCGCGCGCCAGTGGCGATGAGGATGTGCCGCGCCGACAGGGTCTCGGTTGCGCCGTCGGCCTTTTGCACCCTCAGCGATGTTGGCGAGAGGAGCGTCGCTGTCCCCTGGACAAGCGTTACCTGGTTCTTCTTCAGGAGCGACTCCACGCCCTTGCGCAGGCGCGAGACGACCTGCTCCTTGCGCTTCTGGATTTGCGCCCAGTCTACCGTTGCGCCTGTGAGTTGCACGCCGTACTCGGCAGCGGATTGCGCCAGGCTCCACGCCTCGGCGCTGCGCAGGAGCGCCTTGGTGGGCACGCACCCTCGGTTCAGGCACGTGCCACCCACCTGATCTTTCTCCACCAGGGCCACCTTCATCCCCAGTTGCGATGCGCGGATGGCGGCCACGTACCCGCCCGGACCGGCCCCGAGGATAGCGACGTCGTAGGTGTCTGTCATGGGATCCTCCTTATCGGCTTCAGTTGCTCGTCAGAATGTTCAGAATCGCTCGCTGCACTTCCGGCTGCTGCATCAGCCGTGTGTGCGCGTAGGGCGGCAGGTTGCCGCCGAACCACGCCAGCGGGTCGTCCGCTGGCGGCTGCGTCATGTTCACACAGTACCCGTTGCGGAACACGATGGGCACGGGTCTCGCGCCGGGAACCGCGGTGGCGCTGTGGAGCATGGTCAGCAAGTCCCCAAAATGCACCTCCACGGGGACGTGGGCCGTCCGGGTAGGGATCAGAAACTGCATCGTGATCTGCCCCGCCAGGCACCAGAACCGCACGTCCTTGGGCGTGCACTCGGCTCGGTTCAGGTACCGCAACAGAAAACTCTTCTCCGAGATTTGCAGCAGGCCCAGCGCCCTGGGCGAGATGGGCGGGCCGGATTCGCCGGGCATCTCGGCGAGTACCCAGTCGCGCAGCACGTCAAACCCCGCAAATGCCTGCCTCATCGCGTCTTTGGCACGCGCGAGCATAAGGAGCCGCAGCCACCCCACTCGCCTCCGCCAGTCCTCGGCAACCGACCCCAGGCGCGCCCCGCGGTTGGGCGTCCCCACCAGGATAACCTTGTCCACGTTGCCGTTGTAGCGCGTGCCCAGGGCGTCGGGCGTCCGGCGGCTCAAGTAGTACCGCGCGATGATGCCTCCTGCGCCCAGGGCCACGATGCTCACCTTGCCAGGCCCGCCCAGCGCCTGGCTTTCCGCTGCCAGCGCGTCTACCTGGAACGCTTTACCCTCCGACACGGCAGCGGCGTCCGACAGGCGGTGAGCGATCTGGATGAGATCGCCCTGCGCGTCGTATCGGGGCACTGTCCCGTGTCGCACGTAGCCGTACTCAAAGCGGCGGATGAGGCGCGGGTCCAGGCCCCCCTCGTCCACCAGGCGCGAGACAACGCCCCATCGGTCCCAGTCGTCAGGCGAGCCTCCCAGGTCATGAATCAGGATCACCGGCCGCAGGAGCACCGCCGTTGCCCTCCAATTCTGCAGCGCCGTTCTGCGGCGCGCCCCGGTCGCTTTCCAGGCGGGCAACGGCCGCTACCTCATCGTCGCCGCGGATGTCAATCACGCGCGAGCCTCGTGCGGCTCGTCCCGCCCGGTGGATGTTCTCCACAGGGGTTCGCAGCACCATCCCGCTCGTGGACACCACCGTAATCTCATCGTCGGGCTGCACCACGCGCGCGGAAGTAACCGGGCCGGTTACCTTCTGGTTGCGGGCCTGCACGATGACGCCGCGACCGTTCCTCCCCTGTAGGGGAATCTCATCCAGCGGGATGCGCTTGCCGTAGCCCTTCGTGGTAACGATAAGCAGGTCTCCACCTGGCTCGGCGATGGTCATACTGGTTACGTGGTCGCCCTTGGCCAGGCGGATGCCCATGACGCCGCCCGCGTTTCGGCCCATGGGCCGCACCGACTCCTCGCTGAAGCGGATGCCCTGTCCCCCTTCGGTAACCAGGATGATCTCCTCGCCTCCGCGCGTGAGGCGCACCCAGTGGAGCGCGTCGCCCTCCTCCAGGTTCAGGGCGATGATGCCGCTGGGCCGCACCGCCGCGAACTCAGACAGCGGGGTCCGCTTCACCTTACCTCCACGCGTCGCCATGACGAGGTATTCCGCCTGCTGGAAGTCGGGCACGGCGACGGAGGCAGTGGCCAGTTCCCCTTCGTCCAGCGCCAGCAGGTTGGCCATGTGCACACCCTTGGCCTGGCGGGATGCGTCGGGAATCTGGTGCGCCCGCAGGCCGAAGGCCCGACCGCGATTGGTGAAGAACAGGATGTAGTCCATGGTGGTCGCAGCCAGGATGAACTGGACGGCGTCCTCCTCCCGTGTGGTGATGCCCGACACACCGCGCCCGCCGCGAGCCTGGGCGCGGTATGCCTTCAGGGGCACCCGCTTCACGTAGCCCCGCTGGGTGATGGTGATGAGCACATCCTCGCGGGCCACCAGGTCCTCTTCGCTGAGTTCGGCCGCCTCTTCTGGGGAGATGTGGGTACGGCGGGCGTCGCCGTACTTCGCCTTGATGTCGGCCAGGTCCTGACGGATGAGCGTCAGAATCTTCTGCGGGTTGGCGAGGATGTCCTCCAGGTAGGCGATGGTGCGGCGGACCTCTGCGTACTCGTCCTCAATCTTCTGCCGCTCCAGGGCCGCCAGCCGCCGCAACTGCATGTCCAGAATCGCGCGCGCCTGAATCTCCGTGAGTTTGAACCTCCGCACCAGTTCGGCCTGTGCCGTGTCGGCGTCGGGCGACTGCCGGATGGTGCGGATGACCTCGTCCAGGAAATCCAGGGCGATGCGGAGTCCTTCCAGGATGTGGGCGCGGGCCTTGGCCTTGTCCAGGTCGTAGCGGCAGCGCCGCGTGATGACCTCGCGCCGATGCTCAATGTACAGCGCGATGGCCCGCTTTAGCGACAGGACGCGCGGCTCGCCATCCACCAGCGCCAGCATGTTGATGCCGAAGGTGCTCTGCATGGGCGTGAACTTCAACAGTTGGTTGAGCACAGTCCGGGGCGATGCGCCGCGCTTCAACTCAATGACGATGCTCATGCCGCTGCGGTCCGACTCGTCGCGCAGGTCGGCGATGCCGTCAATGCGGCCACTGCGTACCAGGTCGGCGATGCGCTCCAACAGGCTGGACTTGTTCACCTGGTAGGGCAGTTCGGTTACCAGGATGCGGAAGCGCCCCCCGCGCATTTCCTCAATGACGGCCTTGGCGCGCACGGTGATACGCCCCGTGCCCTTGGCGTAGGCCGTCCGGATACCATCCACACCCAGGATGATCCCACCCGTGGGGAAGTCCGGCCCGGGCAGGTAGTGCATCAGTTCTTCCACGGAGATGTCGTCCAGCCGCGCGTAGTTCTCAATGACGAAAGCGATGGCGTCGCACAGTTCGCCCAGGTTGTGCGGGGGGATGTTGGTCGCCATGCCGACAGCGATGCCCGATGCCCCGTTGAGCAGCAGGTTCGGAATCCGTGAGGGGAGCACCGACGGCTCCTTCAGCGAGCCGTCAAAGTTGTCCACGAAGTCCACGGTCTCTTTGTCAATGTCGGCGAGCATCTCCTCGGCCATGGGGGCCAGGCGGGCCTCGGTGTAGCGCATGGCCGCCGGGCTGTCGCCGTCAATGGAGCCGAAGTTGCCCTGCCCGTCCACCAGGACGTAGCGCATGGAGAAGTCCTGCGCCATGCGCGCCATGGCGTCGTACACGGCAGCATCGCCGTGGGGATGGTACTTGCCCAGCACCTCGCCGACGATGCGGGCGCTCTTCTTGTAGGGGCGGTCCGAGCGCAGCCCCATGTCGTGCATGGCGTACAGAATGCGTCGGTGGACGGGCTTCAGGCCGTCGCGCACGTCGGGAAGCGCGCGCGACACAATGACGCTCATGGCGTAGTCCAGATACGCCCCGCGCATCTCGGTTTCAATGTCCACCTTGCGAACGATACCGATGTCCATGGGTCTCCTGAGTTTGCTCCTTGGGGTCTGGATGCTTACTTGTCCAAATCTCGGGCGAACATGTAGAGGATGGTGGACTGCTGGCTTGACGCCGGTCTCCATCCGCGCATCTTGGAGAGGGTTTTCATCTGCGCGACGAAGTCCTTCTCCCAGGCGTTCTCCGGCTTCAGGTACGACAGGACGGCGGGCCAGTACTCGTCGCTGTCGGGCGGCGGCAGGTCGGGCAGTTCCTGCTGCACCATCACCTTGACCGGCACGGTCGTCGCGCCGCCGTTGGAGATGATCTCAATCTTGCCGGTGTAGCTTCGCCCAGACTTCAGCCCCGATGGGGTGAGCGTTACCACGATCTCGTTGCTATCGCCCTTGAACTCATCGCGATCCACAGCGAGCCAGGCGTGCTTCACGCGGATTTCGCCTTCAAACTCGCCCTCGCCCGCGTTCTGCACGTGGAGCGTCATTTCAATCGGCGCGTCGGAGCGGCGAACCGTGCCCGCGTCCAGCAAGGGTGGCTCCACCTTCAGAATGGGGCGAGATTCCGGTGCCACGGTAACCCGCACCGGGATGAACAATGTGCCGTACAGCAGCGACGTGATGGCGACTCTCCCCTGATAGGTTACGCCGCCGCGCAGGTCTGTCGTGTCCACCGTGATGCGGATGATCACGGCATCCTTGCGGCGGGCGGCGACTTTCGCACGAATCCAGGATTGGTGGGGCATCATCTCGCCGCGGAACCGTCCGGCGCGGCTCATGGACAGGGTTACATCGGCCTCAACGACCTGGCCGCGCTGGACGTGGTCAAACTGCACCTCTGCGGGCGAGAGCGTGAGCGACGGGCGAATGTCGGCGACCCACAGGGGCCCCTGCGTCGCGGACGCGTAGTACCGCGCGCCGTACACGCGCTGCCACTCCTGGTGGTACTCCGCGCGCTTCTGGGGGTCCCCGAGCACCTCGTAGGCGAGGTTGATCTCCTGCATGCGCTGGTTCGCGTCCGGGTCCGGGTTCAGGTCCGGATGGTACTTCCGCGCCAATCGCTTGTATACCGCTTCCACCACATCGGGGTCGGCTTCCGGATCCACCTGCAGGATCCGATAGTAGTCTACCAGTTTCTTGCCCACTTCAGACTCACACCGGGATTCAAGACGTTCGCTTCTGATTATACCCCGTTTTACACTTTTCTGCCAGTCAATGTACTCGTTCAGTACCTTAGTGACACATCCTCCTTTCCCAGGATTCCATTGTGCACGAGGTACTGGAGTGGCG
>JARYMK010000078.1 GCA_029907165.1 Anaerolineae bacterium | reverse complement strand
ACCGGGTACATCCACGAAGGTGATGAGCGGAATATTGAAGGCGTCGCAGAAGCGGATAAAACGCGCCGCCTTGTCGCTGGCGTCAATATCCAGCACGCCCGCCAGCACCGCCGGCTGCTGCGCCACGATGCCCACCGACCTGCCGCCCAGCCGCGCGAACCCCACGATGATGTTTCTGGCCCAGTGCTCCTGCACCTCCAGAAACTCGCCGTTGTCCACCACGCGGCGGATGATTTCCTTCATGTCGTAGGGCTTGGTCGGCGAGTCGGGCACGATGCTGTCCAGTTCGGCGTCCATGCGGTCGGGCGGGTCGTCCGTCGGCACGAAGGGCGGGTCTTCCATATTGTTCTGCGGGATGTAACTCAGGAGACTGCGGATGAGTTCCATGCAGTGCTGCTCGTTCTCGGCAGCGAAGTGAGCCACGCCGCTGGTGGCATTGTGCACCATGGCGCCGCCCAGTTCCTCGGACGTTACCTCCTCGCGCGTAACCGCCTTGATGACGTCCGGCCCGGTGATGTGCATGTAACTGGTGCCCTTGACCATGAGGATGAAGTCCGTCATCGCAGGCGAGTAGACCGCGCCGCCCGCGCACGGCCCCATGATGGCCGATATCTGCGGCACCACGCCCGACGCCATCACGTTGCGCTGGAAGACGTAGGCGTAGGCGGCCAGCGACACCACGCCCTCCTGAATCCGCGCCCCGCCCGAATCGTTGAGGCCGATGACCGGCGCGCCGTTCTTCATGGCCATGTCCATGATCTTACACACCTTCTCGGCATGCACCTCGCCCAGAGAGCCGCCAAACACGGTGAAGTCCTGCGAGAAGATGTACACCAGCCGCCCGTTGATGGTCCCCCAGCCGGTAACGACGCTGTCGCTGAGGTACTTCTTCTCCTCAATCCCGAACCCTACCGTGCGGTGCGTTACGAACATGTCCAGTTCCCGGAAACTGCCCGGGTCAAGCAGCAGTTCAATCCGCTCGCGCGCGGTCAGCCGGCCCTTGGCGTGCTGGGCGTCAATGCGGGCCTGTCCCCCGCCCAGCCGCGCCTGTTCCCGCATCTTCCGCAATTGCGTGATTCTCGGATCCTCAGCCACGATCTCCCTCCAAAGCGTATTTGCGCCACGCAGGAACCGATCGCCCGGCGCAGCCCACGTTCAGGGCCGGCCGGGCGTTGTGCCGCGTCATTCCTTCAGCAGGTTGCTGGCGATGACCATTCGCTGCACCTCGCTGGTGCCCTCGTAGATTTCGGTGATCTTGGCATCGCGGAAGTACCGCTCCACGGGGTACTCCTTCATGTAGCCGTAGCCGCCGTGAATCTGCACCGCCTTCGTGGTTACGAACCCGGCCATCTCCGAGGCGAACAATTTCGCCATGGACGCCTCTTTGGAGAACCGCTCGCCCGCGTCCTTCTTCAGCGCCGCGTTGTACACCAGGAGACGCGCGGCCTCAATCTGCGTGGCCATGTCGGCCAGCATGAACTGGATGGCCTGGAACTGGGCGATGGGCTGGCCGAACTGCACGCGGGTTTTGGCGTGGGCGATGGCCTTCTCCAGCGCGGCCTGGGCGATGCCCACCGCCTGCGCCCCCACGCCGATGCGCCCCGCGTCCAGCGCCATCATGGCGATCTTGAACCCTTCGCCCTCCTGGCCCAGGCGGTTCGCCACGGGCACCTTGCAGTCCTCGAAGATCAACTCGCACGTGTCCGACGCGCGGATGCCCATCTTGTGCTCGTGCTTGCCAGTGCTGAAGCCGGGCGTCCCCTTTTCCACGATGAAGCACGAGATGCCACGATGCCCCTTGCTCTTGTCGGTCATGGCGAACAGCAGGACGATGTCCGCGAACCCGCCGTTGGTGATGAAGTGCTTGGTGCCGTTGATGACATAGTGATCGCCCTGCAGGATGGCAGTCGTCTGTTGGGCGGCGGCGTCGGTGCCCGCTCCCGGCTCGGTCAGGGCGAAGGCGCCAATCTTGTCCCCCGCAGCCAGCGGGCGCAGGTATTTGTCCTTCTGCTCGTCGGTGCCGAACTTCAGCAGGATGTAGTTGACCAGCGAGTTCTGCACGGCCATGACGATGGCCGTCGCCGCGCACGCCTTGGAGATTTCCTCTATGGCGATGCAGTAGGAGACCGTGTCCATGCCGGCCCCGCCGTACTCCTCCGGCGTGGTCAGTCCCAGGAAGCCCAGTTCCGCCATCTTGCGGATGTTGGCATACGGGACTTCGCCCTTCTCGTCCAGTTCGGCGGCGATGGGCGCCACCTCCTTCTCGGCAAACTCCCGCGCCATCTTGCGGATCATTTCCTGCTCTTCGGTGAGTTTCAGGTCCATGGTTTGCCTCCTTCGTGTGTTTTGAGCGTTCAGCCTTCAGCACAGATGTCTGACCACTGTTCGCTAGGCACCGACTGCTGCCCGCTGATCGCTGATCGTTATGAGTACGTGTAGAACCCCTTGCCGGTCTTTCGGCCCAGATGCCCAGCGGCCACCATCTTGCGCAGCAACGGGCACGGCCGGTACTTGGAATCGCCCAGGCCCTTGTACAGCACCTCCATGATGTTCAGGCAGATGTCCAACCCGATGAGATCTGCGAGCGCCAGCGGCCCCATGGGGTGGTTCATGCCCAGGCGCATCACCGTATCAATGGCCTCGGGCTTGGCCACGCCCTCCATGACGCAGTAGATGGCCTCGTTGATCATGGGCATCAGCACGCGGTTGGAGACGAAGCCGGGATAGTCGTTGACTTCCACGGGCGTCTTGCCCAGGTTCCGGGCCAACTCCTCGGTGATGGCGTAGGTCTCGTCCGACGTGGCCAGCCCCCGGATGATCTCCACCAACTGCATCAGCGGCACCGGGTTCATGAAGTGCATCCCGATGACTTTGTCGGGCCGCTTGGTGGCGGCGGCGATTTCGGTGATGGAGATGGACGAGGTGTTGGTGCTGAGAATCACGTCCGGCGCGCACAGGCCGTCCAACTGGGCGAAGACCTTGCGCTTCACGTCCAGATTCTCCACCACTGCCTCCACGACGAAGTTCGCGGTGGCGGCGTCTTCCACCTTCAACGTGGGCCGGATGCGCGAAAGGGCAGCGTCGCGGTCTTCGGGGGTCAGTTTCCCCTTCTCCACGAATTTGGCGAGCGACTTCTCAATCGCCGCCATGCCCCGCTTCAACTGCCCTTCGTCAATCTCCACAAGGGTTACCGAGTATCCCGCCTGGGCGAAGGTTTGGGCGATGCCGTTCCCCATGGTCCCTGCGCCGATTACGGCTACCTCTCTGATCGCCATTGGTCTTTCACCTCCTTTGGTGTGATTTTGGGGTTCACGGGTTTCCGGGTTTGCGCCTCCTATTGTTTCGCCACACGAATTTTGATTGTACGCCATTGCCAGGAGCGCAGCGATGAAGCAATCTCGTGCAAGTAGAAGATTGCTTCGCTTCGCTCGCAGGGACAACGGACAATTTTCTCTGCGGTCAAATATGATTCTCCAGATTACTTCGCCGCTTCCAGCGTCTTCGCGAACACCTTCTGCGTCTTCACCTGCGCGTACCCAATGTGCTCGTAGAAGGCGTGCGCCTCGGCGCGGATGACGTTGGAGCGCAGGCGCACGACGCCCAGCCCCATATCCCGCGCCCAAGCCTCCGCCCGCGCCATGAGCGCACGCCCGATGCCACGCCCACGGTGCGCCTCGTCCACCACCAGGCCGCCGATTTCGGCGTGGGCGGGGGATTCCAGCATCGGCACCGCGTACACGTGCACCCAGCCCACGACATTCCCCTTGGCCTCGGCGACGAACACCGCATGGTCGGGACGCTGGCCGATAGCGTGCAGCCGCTCCAGCACGGCCCCTTCATCCGTCGGGTAGCCCAGTTGTTCCGACAGCGTCGCGATGCGCCCTGCATCGCCATCGCCTGCGACGCGTACGGCAAAACCGGCTGCCGTGCCAATCGCCCGCATCAGCGTTCGTACACCGCCCCCGTCGGGTGCACGGTAACGAACCACGACCCGGCCGGCCCAGCCACGCTTACGTCAAACACGGGGATCGGGCTGATTACCCAGTTCACCTCCACGTGCCAGTCCCCCGACTCGTACAGCCGGGCGTCCGAGCCAGGCGCTGCCTCGGGCTTGGCCCCTTCTTTCCAAGTCAGGCTCGCTGGAATCTTGTCGGGGTAGGTTTTCTGCAGGTGGCCGATGGCCAAATCGCGGGCCTTTTCGGGCGATCCGAGCGGGGGTTCGCCCTCCTTCCACTCCACGTAGCCAACCTCGCGCACCTCGCCAGACAGGAACACGACCGCGTCCCACAGGACGCGCTTCCCCTCCGGGTACGCCCACAGACTAACTGGATAGCCCTTCTCGGGCTCTGCCCACCAGAGGATGATGGTTACCGGCGGGTTGGGCGTATCGTAGCGCGTGTACCCAACCGTGCCAGGAACCGCCTGCCACGAAAGGAACTGGGGCAGCCCCAACTGGGGATGGGCGTTGATGATGGCGTATGTGATGTGCGACCGCAGTTCGCTGGCCTGAGCAGCGTTGGGCGCAGGGGGCATGACGCGGGCCGTTTCGCTCTTGGGCAACTCCTTGAACGCCAGCACCTGGATGACTCGGTCTACTGCCGGCTCCACAGTGGTGATGTGGCGCTTGATGTACGTGGGATAGCCCTTGGCGTCGTCAAACTTGGCCTCCTTGACCCCCGGCTCCTGCACCCACTCTATGAGGCCGGGGACGGTATAGGTCTTGGCCGAGGTGGCGTCCAGTGGCTCAGGCACGGCGCTGGGGTCAGCAATATTGCGAACCCAGGTGGCGTCCAGCACGTTCCCGTCGCGGACCAGGACGGTGATGCGGGCTTTGCTGGTGGGGTCCTCGTCTAGCACGGTGATGCGGTAGTTGGTGATGCCGGTCGCTTCCCATTTCGCCAGGGCGGATTCGGCAGCCTTTGTGAACTTGGAAGCGCCTCCCCCGCCCCCGCAGGCGCTGAGGGCAAGGACCAATACGAGCAGGACGTAGACGAAGCGGCGCAGTCTCATACTCTCCTCCTCCAAACATGATGTCAGCGAAGGATACGTGTTTTCCACAACAGCGTCGCTGTCGTTGCGTTGCGGCCACGGTGCCATGCGTACCGCTGTGCGACGGGTGCCCAGGGGCGCACGAGGCGCGCCCCCGTATCAACCATTATACCCAGAAACCCCGTCTGTGTCCAGTGCCTCGCAGCAACCGGAGCAGGTGCGATAGGACTGACGGGGCGCGATCTCAGGCCAGTGCCATGGCGCCGACGGATTCGCCCGTGTGGATGCGGCGGATGACCTCGCCCAACAGCGGCGCAACCGACAGCACCTTCAGATGCGGCATTTGCTTCTCCGGCGGGATGAGGACGGTGTCGGTAACCACGATCTCGGCGAAGCCCAGTGCCGAGAGCCGTTCCACCGCTGGCGGCGAGAAGACGCCATGAGTCGCACATGCGTAAATCTCCTGCGCTCCGCGCCTGCGCAGAATCTCAAAGGCCCCGGCTAGCGACCCTCCCGTGTCAATCTCGTCGTCCACGATGATGGCGTTCTTGCCGCGCACCCGACCGATGAGGTTTAGCACCCGCGCGGTCGGCCTGTTCTCCACGCGCCGCTTCTCAATGACGACCAGCGGCGCGTCCAGCGCCTGGGCGAAGTTGCGCGCCCGCTTGGTCGCCCCAACGTCCGGCGCCACGATGACCGGATTCGCGATGCCTTTCTCCCGGAAGTGCCGCACCAGCAAGGGCATGGCCGTCATCTCGTCCACGGGGATGCTGAAGAACCCCTGAATCTGGCCGGCGTGCAGGTCTACGGTCAGCACGCGGTTGGCCCCGGCCACGGTGATCATGTCGGCGATGAGGCGCGCAGTGATGGGCACCCGGGGCTGGTCCTTCTTGTCGGTGCGCCCGTAGCCGTAGTAGGGAATGACGGCGGTGATGCGCCCGGCCGAGGCCCGCTTCAGCGTATCTATCATGATGAGCAGTTCCATGATATTGCGGTTCACCGGCGAACACGTCGGCTGGATGAGGAACACATCCTGGGCGCGGACGCTCCTCTTGAGGCGCACGAAGATGTTTTCGTTGGGGAACTCAAAGATTTCGGCCTCGTCCAGCGAGACCTTCAGGTACTCCGAGATGCGCTGGGCCAGAGGCAGGTTGGCCCGCCCGCTGAACAGGCGCATCGTCCCGTACATGGGCTCTTCGTGGTACATGGGTTCCTCGGCGCACGGTGTCCCAGGAAGCATGGACATGGTTCACCCCTCCTCATCGCCCGCTCGCTGCTGCGCGGAACTCATGGGCCAGCACGCTCATGATGTACTGGTCCTTGTACCGGCCACGCCGATAAGTGGCGTCCCTCAGCGTCCCTTCCTTCACGAAGCCGCACTTCTCATAGCACCGAATGGCGCGCGGATTGTCGGCGTCCACCCGCAAGTATACGCGATGCAGGTTCATCTCCTCAAATGCGAACTTGAGGAGCGTGAGAATGGCATCGGTGCCGTAGCCCTGATTCCACCGATCCTTCTCGCCGATGAGGATGCCCAGTTCGGCGTTGCGGTCCAGGTAGTGGATTCGGTGCAGGCCGATGTTGCCGATGTGTTCGCCCTCAGCCGTCTCTATGGCAAACGACCGGTCGGCGTCGCCGCTGGATGCCTGCAGAAGCCACTTGCGTTCGTCGTGGGTGGAGACGGGAAAGCGAGCAGTGAGGTGCTCGGTAACCTCGGGATCGTTGATCCAGCGATAGCACCGCTCCAGGTCGCTCTCCTCCAGGGCACGCAGCCGGACTCTCTGTCCGACAATCATCTTCTCCCTCCTACGCTCCGCCTGCGCTCACCGCCAGGATTTGCCCATCAGCGCCGTGAAATCGCGGATGTGGCCGAAATGGGGTTCCGGCAGCACCGCCGCGCGGAACGCCTTCTTCCAGGTCTCTATGTACGTCTTCGGAAACGGGAGCCGATCCATGGCGCGGCACGTGCGCTCCACATCATACGGAACCGCCTTCAGCGTCAGCCGCCCGCCCTGGAGCACCGCATAGCAGGCACCAGGTTTGCCCAGGCGCGGCTCGCCGGCGCTCCCGGGGTTCACGAACCGCCGTCCCGCCCGCCGCAGTTGGAACTGAATGTGCGAATGGCCAAACAAGAACACCGGCTCCGGGTACCGCTCGGCTAGCATGGCCCAGACCTGCCGCGGGCTGTCCGGCCATATCCTTCCGCCCAGAGCACGGGGAATCTCTCCATGCGTCAGGCGCAGGCTCACGCCATCGCGCTCCACGGCGCGCGTCTCCTCAAACCCGGCCAAGAACCGAAGGTTGCGCTCTGATATCTGCTCCCGCGTCCAGTCCAGCCATGCCACGAACAGGTCGTCGGGATTGGCCTCCTTCTTGGGCGCGACCATGTATCGGTCGTGGTTGCCCATCAGAAAAATGCCCTTGAGTTCTGCCAGCAGGGACAGGGTCTCGTCGGGTTCAGGCCCCACGCCTACCGCGTCGCCGAGGAAGAGCACCTCGTCCCACGTGCGTTCGGCTTCCAGAATGGCTTCCAGGGCCGCCGGTTTGGCATGAATGTCGGCAATGATGAGTGATTTCATAGGCGCTGACGGTTTGATTTCTGGCAGATGCGGCACAAGCGGATGGCATGCGTATTATAACAAGTTCCCGCCAAAAAAGAAAAAGGCCCGCGCAAGGCGGGCCCGAAAGGTCTCGCGTACCATGGCCGCGGCGAATGCACCTACTCCGGCGGCACAGGCATGGGCTTCCCGGGTGGCTGGAGCGTCGGCAACGGGCGCGGCGGCTTGGGCGCAAGGGTAGACATAGGCGTTGGCGTGGCCGTCGGCTCCGGTGGGCCACCCGGCCCCGGTGCAGGAGCGCCTGGCGTGGGCGTCGTGGTCGGTTCCGGCGGCACACCAGGCCCACCCGGCCCCGGCGCGGGCGGCGGCGTATCCGTCGGCTCGGGCGTGGCCGTCGGCGTAGGCGTAGGCGTGGGTGTCGGCGTTGGCGTCGGCGGGACTGGCGTTGGCATCGGCGTCTTGTGCTTCGGCCGCACGATGACCGTAGGCCAAGGCGTCGGCTGCGGGCCGCCTGGGCCACCCGGCCCCGGCGCGGGCGGCGGCGTATCCGTCGGCTCAGGCGTGGCCGTCGGCGGTACCGGCACAGGCGTTCCGTGGTCGCCCTTCGGGTGTGCGGGTGTCGTCGGCAACGGCGTTGCTGTGGGTTCAGGCGTGGCCGATGGGGTCGGCTCGGCGGGCACGCCGGGAGTCGGCTGTGGCGGCTCGCCCGGCACAGGTTCCACCGTGGGCTTGGGCGCAGGGCCTTTGGTCGGCCCCATGCCAACAACCCGTATCTTCCAGGCCAGGAGCGAATCGTCCGGCCCGGGCTCGGCCACAACCGTTACCAGCAACCCAGATGCGAGGTCATCCAGGCTCATGGGGCCGCCTGGTGCGACCACTTCCACGCACTCGTCCACATAGACCATAAGCCCGTCCAGGATGATGTAGCCAGTCCCCACTTCGCTAACGGTGCCCTGAACCTCGTGGGGCTTTGCGGGCCGCAGAGCGCGAACCGTCTCGGCGGCCACCGTACCATCGGGCTGCAGGTAGCCCTCCACCGCCAGCACACGGCCCGGCGCAGGCCGCAGCACCTGTAGCGGCCGATCCTGCGCCCACGCGGCCGTGGAATCGGCGAGTTTCACGGGCCGCCCGGCCACAGTGAGCGCTCCATCGTCCCAGCGGGCGCTGCCCTGGAATGCGATGCGCACCGCCTCGGGACGGGCGGCGGTCTCCACGGCGATGCGTACCGCGCGGAGCGTGCCGTCCGGCAGTCGCTCAGCGGAGACCTCGGCCACGCGGCCCACCGGGTCGCCGTCCGCTACGATGCTCGTCTGCGCGTCGGCGGCCACGACCCAGTCGCCCACCATCCAAGTGTCCCCCTGGCGGGCCGTTACCACATCTTTCAGCGTTACGGCTGCGGGCGGCTCCTCGCGCAGCGCGGTGATGCTCCGTGCCACCAGCGTGCCGTCGCTCTGGCGCACCGCGCGGACAGCCGCACCCTGGCTCTGTTCGGCCAGGGCCTGGCTTTCGTCAATATACGTGCTCGGGACCACCTTGACCGGCACCCCGGCCACCACCCACTGATCGGGCTTGCGTTCGGCCACCGGGCCGGTCAGGTTGACCTCACTGACGGTCGTCTCCACTTCCACGTAGTGGGCTAGCACCGAACCGTCGGCCCGCAGCAGGCCGCTGGCCTCCACGTGGGCCCCCGGTTGCAGCCAGCCCACCAGGTTGGTGGTGGCGTTGAACACAATCGGTCGCCCGTTGATGAGCCACGTGCTATCGTACGCGCCGGTGATGGTTCCCCGCACGCGCACCCATAGGCCATCGGCCGGCGGCGCGGTCTGGCGGATGCTCAACGCCACCAGCCGCCCGTCTTCCAGCCTCGCGGCCCGTACTTCCACAGTGCTGCCCAAATCCGGGCGATGCTCCATCTGGGTCATCGGGGCAATGCTGACCTGGTAACTCCCCACCGTCAGCACATCGGGGTCCTCCACCAGGATCGGCCCCTTGAACTCCACGATGGCGGCGACAGCCAACCCGCTGAGCGGCCGCTCCACCCTCAGACACTGCGAAGGAGCCGCCAGGGCGATCTGATAGGTCTCGTGCGCGCGGACGATGGCCTGCGCCAGGATCGCCTGCTGTTCCGGCGGCGAATGCCGCTGCACCCACAGGAGTGTGGATTGCTGCCGCCGCGCCACTGCCGCCAGGTCGGCCACTAGCGCGCCGGACTGGGTCGCGGGCACCTGCGCCAGGGCATCCAGCGCGGCGTCCATCTCTCGCGTCATGGCGTCCAACAGCGCCACATCGGCCACGCCGTCGCGCAGGGTAACCGCCTGCAACTCGTTCAGGCGGCGCTTCGTCATGCGCAGGTGCACCGCTGCCTGCTCCCTGGGCGTGTCGGCAACCAGCACCTGGATGCGCTCCTTGAGGGCCTTGACGGGGTAGAAGGCGCTGCCGGGCAGACTGCGCTCGCCCAGCGCGTTTAGGGCGAACACCAACACAAGGCACACGACCGTCGCCAACGCGCCGGCGAATATGGGCTTCAGCGATGGCCATAGGCTGGGCAGGCCGCGAGCCCTCTGCCGCTCGCTCTCGGCCATGGCCGCCAGAAGCCGTTGCTTGCCCCTGGCGACAGCCAGCGCCGAGGGCTCGGGCGCGGGCACTGCTTGCAGAGCCGTCGCTACCGCTAGCAGGTCTGCCAACTCATCGCCCTGGGCCGTGCCCGGACGGTACGGCGACAGGTCGGGTGTCTGCCCCCTGCGCATCTGCTCCAGTTTCTCGTCCAGAACGTCCCTAAACCTTCGGATCATCCCTTTTCACCCCTGTCCCAGTGCCTTCGCAATGCCGCCAGACCGCGGTGTTGCAGCGATTTGACGGCCCCTTCGGGCTTGCCGAGCACGGCAGCCACCTCGGCATTGGACATCCCCTCAAAGAATTTCAGGATGATGACATCGCGCTGGTCGTCGGTGAGATGCGACATCAAGCGCACCAGGTCTTCGCGGAGGAGCCGGGTTTCTACCTCGGCTTCGGGGTCGCAGGCCAGGTCCACGTGCTGGTCTTCCAACTCCACGGTCTCGCGCTTGCCCGAACGGCGGAAATGGTCAATGACGCGGTTTCGCGCGATCCGCAACAGCCACGCGGCCACAGGCACTCCCCGGTAATCAAAGGAGCCGATTGCCTGCCACCCGCGCACGAACACATCTGCTGCCAGGTCTTCGGCCAGTTCCTGGCTCCCGACCCGGTAGTAGATATACGTGTATACGCGGCGGTAGTGGAGATCGTAGAGCTCGGCGAATGCGGCGGAATCCCGACTCTGGGCACGCCTCACCAGCTCTTGCTCTCTCCGCGCAAGCAAGTCGGCCTCCATGATCTCCCCCAGTGAAAACAACGCAAACCGGCGGGCTTTGGGTATGGGTTCGCCTCGGTTTGCAGGTACATTTTACCACAGTTTTCCGTTTTTTTCAATTGCCCAGTTGCCCTGGCCGTGGTACAATCGCCCCATGCGCATCTGTTACACGCTCACCAGTTATCCCCCTGCAATCGGCGGGGCGCAACTGCACTTCCATGCGCTGGCGCGCGCCCTCGCACCTGCCCACGACGTGCAGGTCATCTCCCACTGGCGGGACAACCGCACCGACTGGCTGCTGGGCACGACGGTGCTGGCCCCGTGGAACCCGCGCCCCTACGCCATTGACGGCATTCCCGTATCGCCGCTGCGCCTGTCCATCGCAGACCGGCTGCTCCTGTCGCCGCTCGTGGCGATGTACTATCCGCTCAAGGATGCGGCCCTGCCCGGCATCGCCCGGGTTCTGGAGCGGCGACTCGCGCCGTTGTGCGGCCAGCCTGACATCATCCATAACGGCCGCATCGGGCGCGAGGGCCTCAGTTACGCCTCGTGGCGACTGGCCCGCAGGTTAGACGTGCCGTTTGTCCTCACGCCGGTCCACCACCCGCGCTGGGTGGGGTGGTTCTACCGCGCCTACATTCGCCTGTACCGCGAGGCCGACGCCGTCATCGCGTTGACCCAGGCCGAGAAGCAGACGCTGGCGGCGCTGGGCGTGGCCGAGGATCGCATCCACGTTACGGGCATGGGGCCTGACCTGTCGCCCCGCTACGACGCGGAGGCGTTTCGCGCCCGGCATGGGATCACCGGGCCGATGGTGCTCTTTGTCGGGCAGAAGTTCGCCTACAAGAACTACGAGGCGCTCCTCGCGGCTGCGCCGACGGTCTGGGCGCGCTGGCCCGACGCGCGGTTCGTGTTCATCGGCCCGCGCACCCGCCACTCGCAGCGCGCCTTCGCCGGCCACTCGGACCCCCGCATCGTGGAACTGGGGGCTGTCGGCATTGAGGAGAAAACCTCAGCCCTGGCCGCCTGCGACGTGTTCTGCATGCCCTCATCGCAGGAGAGTTTCGGTGGGGTCTTCGTGGAAGCGTGGATGATGGGCAAGCCGGTCATCGGCGGCGATATCCCGGCGGTGCGCGAGGTCATCGCCGATGGCGTGGACGGGTTCCTGGTGCCGCCTGCCCCCGCAACCATCGCGGACCGCATCCTGGCCTTGCTCGCCGACACCGCGATGGCCCGGCGCATGGGCGAGGCCGGCCGCCAGAAGGCGCTGACCCGCTTCACCTGGGACAAACTGGCAGCCAAGACGCTCGCCGTTTACGAGGGCCTGCTAAAGTAGCGGCGCGGGTCAGTCCAGCGTGTACTTGCGCAGCCCCAGCACCTGGCCCAGCAGAAGCCAGACAAAGATGGGGTTGTAGATGAGGTAGCGCCGCCACAGCCGCCGCGGCTCCTGAATCAGCCGGAACAGCCACTCTAGCCCGCTGTCCCGCATCCAGCGCGGGGCCTGGCGTTTGCGCCCCGACACGAAGTCAAAGGCCGCTCCCACCGCGAGGATGACAGGCGCCTTCAGCCGCCCCACATGCTCGGCGGCCCACAGGTCCTGCTTGGGCGTGCTCATCCCCACCCACACGATGTCGGGGTTGGCCGCGTTGATGCGCTCCACGGCCTCGCGGTCCTGCTCCGGCGTCAGCGGCTCAAACGGCGGGCTTTCCAGCCCCACGATTTGCACGCCCGGGAAGCGCCGCTCCAGCCGTGCCTTCAGCGCCTCGGCCACCCCAGGCTGCCCGCCGTACAGGTAGTGGCGGTACCCCTTGACCACCGACCGCTCGCACACGGCCAGCATGAGGTCAGGCCCGTACACGCGCCGCACGTGGCGGAAGCCGCGCAGGCGCGAAATCCACACCAGGGGCATGCCATCGGGGGTAGTCAGCCCACTGGAGTTGAGCGCGCGGCGCACGGCCTGGTTCTGCTGACACTCCATGACGCCGTGCACAGTGGAAACGCAGACGTAATGCGGGTCGCGGCGGGCGATCCAGTCGTCTATGATGGCGAGGGCCTGCTCCATGTTGATGGCGCTGATGCCCACGCCCAGGATGTTCACCCGGGGCGGCGTGTCCATCTATCGCTCCACGAGGGCCCTCGCCAGGATGCGCCTGACCTCGTCGCGGTCCTTCGTTGCGAAGTACCAGTCAATGGTGCGCTTCAGACCATCCTTGAAGGCCACCTGCGGCTCCCACCCCAGCAGACGCTTGGCCAACGAGTTGTCCGCCACGCGGTTCATGGGGCCGGTCGGCATGTCGGGGCGCAGGCGGATTTCGGCCTTGTGCCCCGTGTATTCCAGCACCATCCGCACGGCGTCTATCACCCGCACGCGCTCCATCGTGCCCAGGTTGATCGCCGAGCCGTCGTCTATCTTCTCCGCGGCCAGCAGCGTGCCCCGCACGATGTCATCCACGTAGGTCCAGTTCCGCACCTGGTTGCCATCGCCCCAGACCTCAAACGGGTTCTCGCCGGCAAACGCCCGCGCGATCATGGCGATGACCGCATGGTTCTCTCGGCCGCGCGGGCCGTAAACGGTGAAGTAGCGGCACGACACGCCCTTCATCCCGTACTCGCGGCAGTAGGCTTGGAGCGTCAACTCGTTCATCAGTTTGGCATACCCGTAGAGGTTGTCGGCGTCGTAGGGGGGCTTGACCATGTCTTCGGTCAGGTACAGTTCCTGGTCGGGGTCGGATTGCAGGTAGTTGGGGTACACGCACCCCGACGAAGCATAGACGACCTTCTCCACGCCGGCGCGGCGCGCCTCCCAGAAGATCAGGCCGCCGAGGAAAAAGTCCGTGGCCGGGCCGGCCTGGTGCGTGTCCACGTAGCCGCGCCCCCCATGATCGGCAGCCAGGTGGAACACCGTCTGGATGTCGCGCATGGCTTCGCGGGCCACCCCTGGCTCGCGCAGATCGGCTTGTGTGAACTCAATGCCGCCCTTGTCCAGATGCACCTGGATGTTGGACAGTCTGCCGCTGGAGAGGTCATCTACGACCCGTACCTGGGCCCCCTGTGCCACAAGCGCGTCAACGAGATGCGAACCGATGAAAGAAGCCCCGCCGGTAACGAGGACTCGCCGGCGTTCCCAGAACCCCATGGACACCCCCTCGCGGAAGTGGATGATCGTACGCAACTGCAAATCTGCGGCATGCCCAACTTGAGGTTGGCCCCATTCTTTGGACCACGGATCGGCCAAAATAAGGTGGATCCCCACCCCTCCGACTTGGGCACGCA
>JARYMK010000077.1 GCA_029907165.1 Anaerolineae bacterium | reverse complement strand
TTGCTCTTGGTGATGACCCTGTCGGGATGCACTGTGCCGGTAACGCACAGGCCGAACTTGGGCTCCTTGTCCTCCATGGTATGGCCGCCAGCGAGCACCGCGCCCGCCTCGGCTACCTTGTCGCCCGCGCCGCGCAGAATGTCCTGGATGACCTCCGCGGGCAGGTTCGGCGGGAACGCGGCGATGCTCAACGCCAGGAGCACCTCGCCGCCCATGGCCCACACGTCGCTCATGGAGTTGACGGCGGCGATGGCCCCGTAGGTGTAGCCATCGTCCACCACCGGCGCAAAGAAATCCAGCGTCTGGACGATGGCCAAATCGGGTGCCAGGCGGTACACGGCGGCGTCATCGGCCTTGCCCAGGCCCACCAGCAAATCGGGAAATTGGGCTTCCCGGAACGTGTCTTTGAGTGGCTGCAGAACCTGCGCCAGGGCCTCAGGCCCCATCTTGCCCGCTCAGCCCGCGCACGAGGCCAGGGCCGTCAGGCGAATCTTCTCGCGCTCGCTCATGGTCAGTCTCCAGGGTCAAGTTTCGGTCGAAGCATGGCGATAGCATGGATTTCACGGCAGAGCATCTCCGGGGACATTGTACTCCTTGGCGGCGGTTGCGTCCAGTTGGCAGTGTGGGGGAAAGGCAGGCGGTCTCCCTTGTTTCCGGGGGCCTTTCTGCCGCACGGCGTTGGTTGCCCCGGGTTACATGACCTCAATCCCTTCGCCCGGCGCCACCTCGCCCACGACCCAGCACGGGTGGTTTGCCTCGGCGAAAAGCGCCAGCAGGCGGTCAATCCTGTCGGGCGGCACGGGCACCAGAAGCCCGCCCGACGTCTCCGGGGTGAACAGCAGTTGCCGCAGTTCCTCGGGGATGGTGTCGGCGAACCGCACGGCATGGCTGTAAGCGCGCTCGTTGTTGCACGTGCCGCCCGGAAACAGCCACAGGTCGGCGTAATGTCGCGCGCCAACGATAAAGGGGAGTTTGTCGGCGTAGAACCGCAGGCAGGCATTGCTGCGCTCGGCTATCTCGTAGGCGTGGCCCAGCAGGGAGAAGCCGGTGATGTCCGTGCAGGCGCGTACACCTACCTGCTGGATGAGCGTGGCAGCCTGGCGATTGAGTTTCTTCATGCTTTCCACAGCCGCCTGGATGTGAGCCGGCTCGGCTACATCAGCCTTGAAGGCAGTCGTGATGATGCCGACGCCCAGGGGCTTGGTGAGGATGAGGATGTCGCCCGGGCGCGCCCCGCCTTTGGTTAGGATATGGTCGGGGTGCACCAGGCCCATAACCGACAGACCGTACTTGGGCTCGCGGTCGTCCATGGTGTGGCCGCCCGCAAGGGCTCCGCCGGCTTCGGCGACCTTCTCGGCCCCGCCGCGCAGGATTTCGGCGATGATCTCCCGAGGCAGGTCGGGCGGGAACCCGCAGATGTTCAGCGCCACGGCCACCTGCCCGCCCATGGCGTAGACATCGCTGAGGGCGTTGGCGGCGGCGATGGCTCCAAAGTCGTAGGGATCGTCCACAACCGGGGTGAAGAAGTCCAGGGTCAGGATGATGGCTGTCTCATCCGTGATTTTGTACACGGCCGCATCGTCGCTGACCTCAAGACCCACGATGAGGTTGGGATACGCGGCGGTTGGGAACATGCCTTTCAGAGGGCGCAGCACCTGCGCCAGGGCCTCGGGGCCCATCTTGGCCGCTCAGCCGGCGGACTTGGTCATGGTTGTGAGCCGAATCACCGGTTTCGTCATGCTCACCCCTCCTACTGAAAGCAGGTAGGTGCGTGCGTCGCTACGCGTCGCAGATGCCCTCAATCTCCAGCCCTGCGGCTTCCAGCGCGCGGCGGGCGGCGTCCGCGTCGGCGCGCCACACCCGCACACACACGCCGCAGTCGGAACTGATGTGCCGAGGGACGGGGATCATCTTGCACGCGATGCCGGCCCGCTGCAAGACCTTCTCGGCGCGGATGGCGTGGCTAGTGCTGGGCACCAGGATGACCGAACAGGCTTCGCTCATCGCCGCGCCTCCCTCGCCAGGTTCGCCACGGCGGCAACAGCAGCGTCCACCTCGTCCGCCGTGTTGAACACGCCCATGCCGAACCGCACCGTGCCCACCGGGAACGTGCCCAGCGTCTTGTGGGCCGCCGGCGCGCAGTGCAGACCCACCCGGCACAGGATGCCATGCTCCTCGTCCAAGCGCAAGCCCGCCTCCGACGGCTCCATGCCGGCGATGTTGAATGAGACGGTGGCCGTCTGCCGTGCCGCATCCAGCGGGCCGTACACCGTAACGCCGGGAATCGCCCGCAGGCCGTCTATCGCCCGCTGCGCCAGCGCCATCTCGTGGGCGCGGATGGCGTCCACGCCCCGCCCCAGGACCCAACGGATGCCCGCCTCCAGCCCCGCGATGCCCACGGCGTTGGGCGTGCCGCTCTCCAGCATGTCGGGCAGGAAGTCGGGCTGCTCCTCGCGCTCCGAGCGGCTGCCTGTGCCCCCGCAGATGAGCGGCTCCATCTGCGACACGTCCACCCGCGGCCCCACCACCAGGCCGCCCGTGCCCATCGGCCCCAGCAACGACTTGTGGCCGGTGAAGGCGAGCAGGTCTATGTGGTCGGCTCCCACGTCAATGGGATAGGCCCCCGCCGTCTGCGCTGCGTCCACCAGGAGAAACAGGTTGTGGGCGCGGGCGATGCGGCCCGCTTCGCGCACGGGCAGAATCGTTCCCGCCACATTGGAAGCGTGGTTGAGGACAATCATGCGGGTATTCGGGCGGATGGCCCCTTCCACGTCGGCGGGGTTCAGCAAACCCTCCGCCGAGCATCGCACCACCGTCAGTTGCACCCCTTTGCGCTCCAACGCGCGCAGCGGGCGCATGACCGAGTTGTGCTCCATGGAACTGGTGATGACGTGCTCGCCCGGGCGCAACAGCCCCCATAGGGCCATGTTCAGCGCGACAGTAACGTTGGCGGTGAAGGCCACGCGCAGGGGGTCGGGCGCGTTGACCAGTTCACAGACGGCCTCGCGGGCGGCGTACACGATGCGGCCCGATTCCACCGCCGTGCGATGGCCCGAACGCCCAGGGTTGGCGCCCACATCGCGCAGGAAGTGCATCATGGCTTCGGCCACTTCGGGCGGCTTGGGCCACGAGGTGGCAGCGTTGTCAAAGTAGATCATCTCCCGTCCCTTCGCAGCATGATTCGGTCTGGGGGCCTCCGAGGCCCCGAAGGGCCTCGGAGGTCTGCTGCGTGCCGCCTACTTGTCCAGCGTAACTTTGAAGCCGTCGCCGGATGGTTCTGCCTGGACCTTGAGGCCAAGGCGCTGGGCGAGCCGTCGCACGTTCTCGCGCGAGGTTACGGTGTCTACCAGGACCTCAATGGGAAACTCGCCCTTGTCAATGGCCTGCTTGGCCAGCATGACCGGCTGCGGGCACGAAAGCCCGCGTGCGTCCACAGTAACCATGTTACACCTCCCCTGCCTTCTTGGAGCGCATGGTGAAGCCAATGAGCAGGCAGAGCACCAGGCCGATGATGACTGCCCACTGGCCGTAGGTGGTGAGGCCGCCGACCTTGAGCACGCCATCCACGACGGAATCGGGCGTGCCTGCCAGCGCGAAGTTGTGCGAGAAGCCTGCGCCGACGATCATGCCGATGACGAACACGCCCGCGTCGCCATCACCCTCGCCGGCGAGGAACAACTGCCGTCCGGGGCACCCGCCCGCCAGCGCAAACGCCAGCCCGGCCAGCGACATGCCCAGGAAGTTCCACAAATGGCTGGAGTGGGCCACAGGCTGCGGCGAGAAGCCGAGTTTGAACTGCCCCAGGACCAGGTTGGCGAGGAACGCCACCACGAGCAGCGCGCCAACGCCGCTGATGAGGTGGGTGTCGCCCATGAGAATCACGTCGCGGATGGAACCCATGGTGCAGAAGCGGGTGCGCTGAGCCAGGAAGCCGATGACCAGGCCCACGGCCAGAGAGATGAGGATGAGCGCATGGAGCGAGCCGGGGCCGGTCTTGCTGAAGAAGATGGCGCCATCCTTGGTGAACTGCGGGCGCAGGATGAGGAGCACAAGCAGGCTCACCATAAACAGCGGCATGACCCAGCCGACGGCGGTGTGGGTCTTCTGGGCGCGGCCCAGGTTATACCCCGCCTTCAGGAACATGACGCCGACAGCGATGCCGGTAACCAGCCCCGCCAACCCCAGGATGGCGTTGAGGTCGCCGCCCGCCAGCCGCAGGAGTGCACGCCACGGGCAGCCGAGGAACGCCAGCGCGCCGATCATGGCGAACATCCCCAGGAAGAAGCGGACGATCGGGGCCGAGCCTGCGCGGGGCTTGAACTCCTTGAACAGGAGCGCGGCGATAAGCGAGCCCAGCACGAAGGCGATGATCTCCGGGCGGATGTACTGCACGGCAGCAGCCCGGTGCAGCCCAAGAGCGCCTGCAATGTCCCGCTCAAAGCAGGCCACGCAGATGCCCATGTTGGGCGGGTTGCCGGCCTTCTGGAGCAGCGGGGCCAGAAGGCCGATGGCTGCCCCGGCTAGGATGATCCCCCAGCGCGAGGCAAAGAAGCGGGTGAGACGTTCGGACATGGCGCATACCTCCTGTTGTGATGTATTCTCCACGCGGTTGGATGCTGCTCCGCTGTGGGCAACAAAGAACCGCTGCCATCACGCGCTGGCAGCGGCCCAGGAGGTCGCGGCTAGGGTACCTAGGGTGCGGTTCCGACGCCGCACCCCAGCGCGTGACGGCCGGCTGCTGGGCGCCAACTGGCACCCAGGGCCATCGCTCATGTGCGGCGACGAACCACCTTGTACACTCTCGCTCTCCTTTCCGAATGTCCCGATGGGCTTCCTCAAGCCTGTGTATAGTATAGCAAGGTTTTGGGAGATTGCAAATCCAACGGCGCGTATTTGACAAGGTCCCGCTCCATGTCTCCCGTGGTTTGCCCGAGTTTCCACCCCGTGCTAGAATGCAGCCGGTTTCTCCGCGATGCTGCGCTCCCCGCAAAGGAGGCGGTAAGATGAAACGAGCCCTCGCGGTTCTGTTCCTCGCCGCAATGTTGGCGATGCCCGCCGCCAACCCCGCCGTCCGCGCCCAGGGCAGCACGTACTACGTCTCGCCCACCGGCAGCGACACCACGGGCGATGGCTCGCTGGCCCACCCCTGGGCCACGCCTGGCTACAGCTCGCGGCAACTCCACCCCGGCGACACGCTGATTGTCCTGGGCGGGCGCTACCTCCTCAGCCGCTACGACGCCGACATCCTCATGCCGCCATCGGGCACGGCCAACGCCTGGGTTACCATCCGCGGCGAGGCAGGGAACCGCCCGGTGCTGGCCGGCCGCGACAACCTCTACGCCGCCGTCATCCTCGCGGGACGAAGTTGCGTGCGCCTGGAGAGCCTGGAGATCACCCACGACGAACAGGCGGTAGGCCAGGCAGCCTGGTTTCGCACTGCCATCAGCATCACCGACGCGCCCAGCAGCCACATCGTGCTCAAAGACCTGTACGTGCACCATGTGGACGAGGGCGGACTGGACATCCAGGACGTGGACGACCTCCAGGTGCTGGACTCGCGGTTTGAGTACTGCGGCTTCGGCGCCATCCTGGGGCCTGCGGGCGAGCACGGCGGCGTGCGCAACTTGGTCATCCGGGGTTGCACACTGTCCTACAGCGGCCACTACTACCAGGGCGGCGATGGCTCCAACCGCCCCTACGACCGCCCCGACGGGTTCGGCATAGAACCATCGGCAGGGCCGATTACCATTGAGAACACCATCGCGGCCCACAACTACGGCGACGGGCTAGACTCCAAGTCGGCCAACACGACCATCCGCCGCTGCATCGTGGCGAACAACTCCTGCGACGGCGTGAAACTGTGGGGCGGGGGCAGCCGCGTGGAGAACACGCTCATCTACGGGCGCGGCGACGGCAATCCGATGGTAACGCCCTGGGCCGCCGTCGTCATCGGCACCGAGCAGGCGGGCGCCACGTTTGAGTTTGTCAACGTTACCGTGGACGACACGCTGGGGAACAACTACCTCATGCACGTCCAGTACGATAGCCCCGGCGTGCCTGTTACCCTGACCCTGCGCAACGGCATCTGGCGGGGCGTGGATGCGCCCATCTGGGTGGCCGGGGCGTCCACGGTCGTGGCCGACCACAACCTGTTCTACTTTCCCGGAAGCCCCGATGCGGTCTTCGTCCACGGCGGCACCACGTACACGGCCGCCACCATCGGCGCGTTGGGCACGGGCAGCCTGTACGGCGACCCGAAGTTCGCCGCCCGCGCTTGGGGCAGCGACGGCGATTACCACGTGCTGCCCGACAGCCCGGCCGTGGACGCAGGCACGGCGAACGGCGCGCCGTCCGAAGACCTGGATGGCAACCCGTGCCCATCCGGCCCCGCGCCCGATCTGGGAGCCTACGAGCGGCAGCAGGGCACAGTATCCGTAGGGCTTGCGGCGTGCTGGAACCTGGTGTCCATCACCGTCGCGCCCGAAAGCACCGCCATCACCGACGTGCTGGCATCCGTCGCGGGCAAGTACGCCATCGTGCACGCGTGGGATGCCGCCAAGCAGGACTGGCGCACGTACAACCCAGCCTTGCCCCCGCAGGGTCAAACCCTGCTGGCTCTGGACGAGAAGACGGCCTTCTGGATTCTGATGACCGAGCCGGCAACCCTGACCGTGAACGGCACACCGCCGTCGGCCACGAGTCAGACGCTCTACGCGGGGTGGAACCTGGTCGCGTATCCCTCGGCCACGCCGCGCCCTGTGGCCCATGCACTGGCCAGCATCGCGGGCAAGTACGCCATCGTGTGGGGATACAACGCGGGCGAGTTACAACCCTGGCGACACTACAACCCTGGCGCAGCCTTCGGCAACGACCTGGCGACGCTGGAGCCGGGCCGTGGCTACTGGGTGCGGGCGGCAGAGAGATGCGTGCTGGTGATTCCATAGGGAGTGTGAATGTGACTATCCTTGACTGGCTCCTGGAACCGAACAATCCCTCGGTACGCTACCTTGCCCTGCGCCACCTGCTGGGATGCGGCGAGGATGACGCCGACGTGCGCGAGGCGCGGGCCGCCATCCCTCACTCCCCCATCGCCCACCGCATCTTCGCGAGACAAGCCCCCGAGGGCCACTGGGGCGACCCCGCCACGCCCTACCTGCCCAAGTACAAGGCCACTTATTGGACGCTGATGCTCCTGGGTTACCTGGGCCTAAGCCGCGACGACGAACGGGTCCGGCGCGCTGCCGAGCACGTCTTCGCCTTCCAGACGGCCGAGGGCGGCTTCAGCGAGCGAGGCGAGGAAGGAGCGCGGCGTGAATACGTCCACGTGGCAGCGCGGGCGCAGCAGCGGGGCAAGACACCCCTGCCCGAGTCCGACTTCATCGCGGACAACATCCGCCAGGGAACGCTCTCGTGCCTGACGGGGAACATCGTCGCGGCTTTGATTCGGATGGGCTACGGCGATGACCCTCGCGTGGCGCGCGCCGTAGATTGGCTCGCGCGCGTCCAGAACGCGGACGGCGGGTGGCTGTGCCCGTACTGGCGAGCCCACGTCCGCGATACCCACGGGTGCTTCTACGGCACCATCTGCCCCCTGGAAGCGTTCGCGGAGATTCCCAAGGCGACGCGCACGCCCGAAGTGCAAAACGCCGCAGCACGGGGCGCGGAGTTTCTCCTCATGCACCACCTGTACAGGGCCGACCACCACGACCTTGCGGTCATCAAGCCCCACTGGCTCACGCTCGCCTTTCCCTGGTTCTACGGCTACAACATCCTGCGCGGCCTGTGGGTGCTGGCCCGGCTGGGCCACCGCGACCCGCGCATGGATGATGCACTGGCCGTCCTGCAGAGCAAGCGGACACCCGACGGCGCATGGATTCTGGAGAATGCGCCGCAAGGACGGATGCAGGCCGACCTGGAGAAAAAGGGCCAGCCTAGCAAGTGGCTGACCCTGATGGCATTGTGGGCAACCGCTCCGTGTGAAAAGCCATAGGCTATCGGCCAACAGCCATGCCCCATCGGCCCCTACTCGTACCGCAGCGCGTCTATCGGGTTCAGCGCCGCCGCGCGGCTCGCGGGGTAGATGCCAAAGAACAGCCCCACCGCCGCCGAGAACCCCGTCGCCAGCAGGATGGTGGACGCCGTGATGACGGGCGTCAGCGACCCCGACAGCCTCCCCACCAACTGCGACCCCACGGCCCCCAGCGCGATGCCGACGAACCCACCCGCCAGGCTCAACACCATGGCCTCAATCAGGAACTGCCACAGGACATCGCGCCGCCTGGCCCCGACCGCCTTGCGCAGACCGATTTCCCGCGTCCGCTCCGTTACCGACACCAGCATGATGTTCATGATGCCGATGCCGCCCACGAGCAGCGAAATGGCAGCGATGGCCCCCAGGAAGATCGTCAGGATGGACGTGATCTCCCCGAAGATGTTGAGGATGTCCTTCTGATTGATCACGGTGAAGTCGTCGTCGCTCTCGTACAGGATGTCATGGCGGTCGCGGAGAACCTGCGCGATCTGCTCCATCGCCGCTTCCATGCGGTTCTCGCTCACCGCCTGGGCGTAGATGGCCGACACGACGTAGTCGCCCGTCGCCGAGCGCCGCTGCGTCAGTTTCGTGTGGAACGTGGTCAGCGGTACGAACACCGAGTCGTCCACCCCGCCGAACCCTGTCCCGCCCTTGCTGGCGAAGACGCCGATGACCCGAAACGAGATGCCCTTGATCTTGATCGTTTGACCCACGGCGTACCCGTCGGGGAACAGCGCATCGGCGGCAGACTTGCCTAGCACAGCCACCCGCGAGCCGCCGTTGAAGTCTTCCTCGCTGAAGAACGTCCCCTCGGCGACCTTGTGGTTGCGCACCTGGGGGTAGTTCACCGTCGTACCGCTCACCGAGGTGCGGAGACCGCGGTCGCGATAGACCACGGTCGTGTTCATAAAGGACTCCACGGCCACAGCCTGCACGTCGGGCACGCGCTGCGGGTCGGCGATGGCCTTCGCGTCGCCGTAGGTCAGCGAGTTGGCCATGCTCGTCGCCATGGTGCTGCGCAGGTTGCCGCTGGACTGCGCCGACAGATTCCCCGGCACCACGAACAGCAGGTTGGAGCCGATGCTCTGAATCTGCTCCTGGACCAAGACCTGCACGCCCTGGCCCACCGAAAGGAGTGTAATCACCGCCGCGACGCCGATGATGATGCCGAGCATCGTCAGGGCCGCGCGCAGTTTGTTGGCCGAGAGGCTCCTCAGGGCGATCTTCACGCTTTCCGCGAGGTTCATCCCGCCCCTCCCCGCGCCTCAAAGGCAAGCCGCATATCCACCACCGGTTCATCGCCGACGATCTTCCCATCCAGCAAGCGCACGATGCGCCGCGTGTGTCGCGCGATCTCGGGGTCGTGGGTTACAAAGACCACGGTGATGCCCCGCTCCAGGTTCAGCCGCTGGAAGATGCCGACGATTTCGCGGCCCGATTTCGTGTCCAGGTTGCCGGTCGGCTCGTCGGCCAGGATGATGGACGGCTCGTTGACCAGCGCCCGCGCGATAGCGACCCGCTGCTGCTCGCCGCCCGACAGTTCACTGGGCCGGTGATCCAGCCGATGCCCCAGCCCCACCGCCTCCAGGGCCGCCATAGCCCGCCTGCGTCGCTCCGCGCCCGAAATGCCCGCGTAGGTCAGCGGCAGTTCCACGTTCTGGAGGGCGCTGGTGCGGCGCAGCAGGTTGAAGGTCTGGAAGACGAACCCGATCTTCTTATTGCGGATGGCCGCCAACTGGTCATCGCTCAGCCGCGATACATCCACGCCCTCCAGTTTGTACTCCCCGCTGGTGGGCTGATCCAGGCATCCGATGATGTTCATCATCGTGGACTTGCCCGAACCCGATGGCCCCATGATGGCCATCAGTTCGCCCCGGCGAATCTCCAGGCTCACGCCGCACAACGCCGGGACCTCCACCAAGCCCATCTTATACACTTTGCAGATGTCGGTCATCTGAATCAATACGTTATTATCCATTGCTTTCTTCCTACCCACGTTTGCGGTAGTCCCCCGCGCAGTGTCGGCGATCGTTTTCCCACCCCAGAGGCGCAGAGAACTCCAAAAGACTTGCTCCCGCTCCGTCCCCCTCAAACAACCCCGGTGTCCTCGGAGTCTCTGCGGTGTGCACGCAACGCCAACACGTAGGGGAACCACCTCGCCTATTGCGGCCCGAACAGGCTCCGCAACTGCTGGCCGGATGAAACCGTGGTAATCACAACTGTCTCGCCCTCAGCCGGCCCCTCCAGGATTTCGGTGTAGCGCTCGTCGCGGATGCCGGGCTTGATGTACACGCGCTCCACCTGCCCGTTGCGCAGCACCTGCACATAGCGCTGGCCGGTCTTCTCGTCCGTGCGGATGGCGCGGTTCGGCAGCACAAGGGCGTCGGGCTTTTCGGCCACAACGATGTCTATGGTCGCGCTCATGCCCGTGCGCAGCGGCGCATTGGTGGGGTCAACGGCAATGCGCACGTCATAGGTAACGACGCCGGTAACCTGCGAACCCGCCAGGCCGATGCGCTCCACGTGCCCCTGAATCGGCGTGTCGGGGATGGCATCCAGCGAGATGCGCGCCGTCTGCCCCTCGCGCACCAGCGCCACGTCCATCTCGTCCACCGCCACCATGATGTGAAACGCCGATGTGTCGGCGATGATCACCGCGGGCGTTCCCGCAGCCACCAGTTGCCCCGCCTCCACCGATATCTTCTCCACCACGCCGTCAAAGGGCGCGCGCAACGTGGCCGCATCCAGCCTGCGCCTGGCCTGCTCCACCGCCACCTGCGCCGAATCCACCTGGGACTGGGCGATGGTCAAATCTTCGGGCGTGGGGGTCCGCTTCAGCCGCGCCAGGTTGGCCCGCGCCTGGGCAATTTGCGCCTCGGCGGCCTTGAGTGCGCTCTCGGTGGGGCCTGCCGTCGCCAGGCGGTAGTTCGCCAGCGCCGTCTGGTAGTCTATCATGGCCTGTTGCAACTGCAGCGCCTGGGGAGAGGCCGCAGCGTCGCCGCGCCACGCGATGCGGTCGTAGGCAGCCTGCGCCTGCTTGAGGACGGCCTCGGCCCGCTCCACGTTGGCCTTGGCGATGGCGACTTCGTCAGCCGTCGGCCCTTTCTTCAACTTCTCGTAGGACGCGATGGCGCTGGCTAGGCTGGCCTCGGCGGCGGCAATGTCCTCCGCGCTGGGACCGGCCTTGGCCTGGTCGTACCGCGCCTGGGCCGCCCGAAGCGACGCCTCGGCGCTCCGCAGCGCCAATTCCAGGTCCGCCGCATCCAGGCGAACCAGCGGCTGGCCCTTCTGGACGGTGTCGCCCTCGTGCACCAGCACTTCTGCGACGCGGCCCGACAGTTCAAACGACAGCGTGGATCGCTTAGCGGGCGCGACATTCCCCGTGGCGTTCACCACCTGCGTCAGCGCCCCCCTCGTTACGGTTACCGTCTCGGTCTGCTCCGCGCTGCCGCTGCTGCCGATGCTGCGCACCAGGAAAAACGCGCCCACAGCCACGAGCGCCACCACAGCCACGATGAGGATGGTCTTGCGCTTCATTTGCCACTCCCTGTTCATTGCGACGCCACACCGCGCAGCCCGTGGAACCTGCCCCCTGCACTTACAGCCGCAACAGTCGTTTAGCGTCGCTATTATTTTATGTCGCTAATTATATGCGCCCCGCGCCCCCTGTCAAAAACGGCGGCATCGCCGCATAACGCGCTGTCGGAACAGAGGCGCACAGGCCGCTCACGAGCGGCGGGGGCGTGCCAGGTCGTCGGTGTCCAGAATCAGCGTTACGGGGCCGTCATTGTGGATTTCCACCAGCATGTGAGCCTGGAATCGGCCTTCCTCCACGTGGACTCCCAGCGCCCGCAGCGCGTCGCAGAAACGCGCCACCAGCGGTTCCGCCACGTCGGGAGGCGCGGCGTCGGTGAAACTGGGGCGGCGGCCCTTGCGCGAGTCGCCGTACAGCGTGAACTGGGACACCACCAGCGCCGCCCCGCCCACGTCCAGCAGCGACAAGTTGAACTTGCCCTCAGCGTCGCTGAAGATGCGGAGGTTGGCCACCTTGTCGGCTAGTTTCGCCGCTTCTTCCGCCGTGTCTCCGCCCTTGACGCCGAGCAGGACGACCAAGCCGCCCGCGATTTCGCCGACCGTCTGGCCGTCCACCGTAACCTTGCCATGCGTTACCCGCTGCACCACCGCTCGCATGAAACCTCTCCGTCTCGTTCAGCGCGCCTCGCGGCCCACCAGTTGCCGCACGTCGTCCAGGGCGCGGTTCTCCATCTCCCGAATGATAGCCTCCAGCGCCTCGGACGGCAATTCGGGGGCGCGGCAGATGGCGATGTCCAGCATCACGGCGCAGGCCCCCGCGAGCAGCGCCTGCACCGCCTGCTCGGGCAACAGGATGCCGCCAAAGGCCACCAGCGGAAGCGGGCACTCGCGCAGCGCATGGAGCGCGTCCAGAACCATCGGGAACACGCCCGCGCCATGCACGTCGCCACGCACCCAGCCGCCCTCCTCGCTCCACGCAGTGCCACGCGGGGGCGCGCCCACCACCAGCGCGTCGGCCACGCCCACCAGCGCCTCGGCGTAGGCTGGCGCCCCCGCCAGCGGAATCTGCACCAGGAGCGGCTTGTCGCTGGCCGCGCGCAATCGGGCAGCGATGCTCGCGGCATCGTCCGGGGGCAGGGAATCGGCCCGCCACTCCAGGGCGGCCACTTCGCGCACTTCCTCCAGCGCCTCGGCACAGGCCGCCAAATCTGCAGGCGAATCGCCCGCCACATGCGCAATGACCGGCGGATTGGCGCGCCGCCACCGTTCGGCCCAGTGGCGCAGGACAGCCCGCACCGCCGCCGGCCCTCCGCCGTCCATCACGACTCCGCCCGGCACAGGCGCAAGACGCGGCAGCGCGCCCCCTGCCCGCGAGGCCAGCGGCAGCGTTATCACCGCGCCCAGCGCCGATGCGTCCACGACATCCGGCGCGTCCCCGTAGCCAGCCGCCCCGCATCCCAGCAGAATCGGCGTGGTCAGCAGCAGCCCGATCTTGTGCCCCGGCGCCAGTTCAACTGACAGGTTGATGGAAACCTTCGTCGCTTCGTTCATCCTCACACCACGTCGCGCAGGTCAAATACAGGGCCGTCGGTGCAGACCAGGGCCGACCCCCGCTTCAGCCGCATGCGGCACTGGCCACACACGCCCAACCCGCACGCCATAGCCCGGCGCACCAGCACCTGGCAGAACCCCCGCGCGTAGCGAAGCCGCACGCGCTGGATGGCTTCGGCCAGGGCTAGGTAGAGCGCGGGCGACCCCGCCGCGTACACGGCGTCGGCCCAGCGTAGCGTCTCATCAAGCGCCGCTGCGAGCGCCTCCGCGCCCACCGCCGAGCGGTACTCTGCCGACGACGGAAGCAGGCCCGGCGGCAGAAGTCCCGCCCGGCTGAACGGGCTCCACGTCAGGGCCGAGATTTCCAGCCGCCGCCCCGCCGCCTCCTGCACCAGCGGCAGCAACGGCAGCCCATCCAACCCCTCGGACACCACCAGCAGGTTGCGGCCCTTTCCATTGAGCGCAAATCCGTTGCCCAGCGGCCCCGTGATTTGCACCGCCCGCCCCTCGGCTAGCGTCGCCAACCACCGCTCGCGCTCGCCCATCTGCGCCAGGCAGCCGATGTCATCCTGCGAGAGATGCGTGGGGAACAGCGGCGTGGGCAGGTAGGGGTCTAGCCGCTCCCGGGCCACAACCGCGATGAACTGCCCCGGCCGCAGGGATGCTGCTACGTCGGGCGCGCGCAGCCGCAGCCAGAGCAAGCCCGGCTCCAGCACCCGGCACTCGGCCACCTGCACATGCGCAACCCGAGTGGGCATCGGTCTCCCCTCACTCCGACAGTGCCTCACGCAGCGCGTCGGCCACGCGGAACGGGTCGGCGCTTACGACGCTGGACCCGAAGAACTCCATCGCGCCCACGTCCGACGTCCGGCTGTGCAGCGGGCCGCGATCCACCATCCGCGCGATGACCGGAAAACCAGCCCAGTCCTCAGGCACGGAATCTATGGGCCGCCACAGGAGCGCCAGGTTGAAACTCTGGACGCCGAGATGGCGCACATACGCCTGAAGCGCCCCGTAGATGCCGTGGACGAACGCCGGTCCGATGCGGTCGGCCACCACCCAGACCTCTTTCTCTTTCTTGGGTGCGAGGTATGCGAAGACGCGGACGCCGCGCGATTCCACGCCCAGGCCAAGCGCCTC
>JARYMK010000076.1 GCA_029907165.1 Anaerolineae bacterium | reverse complement strand
CGTCAAGATCGTGGACGCCATCATGGCCGCAGCGGGCGAGAAGGCCTAGAAAGGAGAGGATCCAATGGCGCTGAATGTAGTTGGACAAAGAGTCAAGCGGTACGACGGCCTGGCCCACGTGGCGGGCGAGACGCGGTTCGTAGATGACGTCATTGTCCCCGGCACGCTCGTGGTCAAGGGCCTCCGCAGCCCGGTGCCCAAGGGGTTGATCAAGAAACTGGACGTGAGCGCCGCAGAAAAGGTCCCCGGCGTGGTGGCGGTCATTACCCATAAGGATGTCCCCAACAACCGCTACGGCTGGGGCGGCGACCAGTACGTCCTGGCGGAAGACCACGTGCGCTACAAAGGCGAGTTGATCGCCGCCGTGGCCGCCGAGGATGAGGATGCGGCGCTGGAAGCCGTGGACAAGATGAAGTTGGAGATTGAGGAGCAGGAGCCGGTGTTTGACCCGCTGGAGGCGATGAAACCCGGCGCTCCCAAGGTCCGGCCCGAGGGCAACATCTTCATGTACGGCGACAGCCCCTGCCGCAAGATCATCTTCGGCGACATCAACGAGGGCTTCAAGAAGGCCGACATCATCGTGGAGGGGAAGTACTATCACCAGGACCTGAAGCACGCCCAGATGGAGCCGCACGTGTCCCTGGCGGTGCCCGAGGCGACAGGCCGGTTGACCATCTACACGGTCAGCCAGGCGATGTACTTCCACCTGACATGGGTCTGCAACATCGTAGGCTTGCCCATGAGCAAGGTGCGGATGATCGGCGGGACCGTCGGCGGCGGCTTTGGCTCCAAGAACGACGTGCACGCCGACCACATCGCGGCGCTCCTGGCGCTGAAGACGGGGCGGCCGGTCAAGTGGCGCTGGACCCGCGAGGAGGACCTCCTGTTCTCCACCTTCCGTGGCTCGTGGGACATGGAGTTCAAGGACGGCGTTACCCGAGACGGGCGGCTTGTCGCACGGCAGGTCAAGAGCATCCGCGACTCTGGCGCGTACACCTCGCTCAATGCCTACGTGGTGGACAAGCACTGCTTCCTGGTGGCGGGGCCCTACTTCATCCCCAACGTCTATGTGGAAGGGTACTGCGTGTACACCAACAAGCCGCCGGCCAGTTCCATGCGTGGCTTCGGAATCACGCCGGCCACCTACGCGGGCGAGATGCAGATGAACAAGATCGCGGAAGCCCTGGGCATGGACCCCTGGGAACTGCGGTTCAAGAACGCGTTCCGCGAGGGCGAGATGACGGCGACGCAGCGCGTGCTGGACTCGGTGGCCCTGATTGAGACGATGCAGGCGTTGGCCGGGTTGGTGGGCAAGGAACTGCCGCCTCACTTGAAGGCCATGGCCTCAACGCAGAAGAGGGAGGGGTAGAGATGAAGAAGAGAGGAGTTGGACTGGCTGTTGGGCTCTATCCTACCGGCATGAGCGGCGGCGGCGACTCCAGCCAGGCGGTGGTGAAGGTCAAGCCCGATGGCAGCGTGGACCTGATCCTGACCTCGGTGGACATCGGCCAGGGCTGCAAGACGGTACTGGCCCAGATCGCCGCGGAGGAACTGGGGGTCGCCTACGATCGGGTGAATGTGGTGAACGACGACACGGACACCGGCCCGCTCTGCTTCGGAACGTTCGCCAGCCGCGTTACCTTCGTGGCGGGCAATGCCACCAAAGAAGCAGCCCGTGAGGCGAAGCAGATTCTCTTCAGCATCGCTGCGGACAAACTGGAGGCTTCGCCCGAAGACCTGGAAGCGGCCAACGGCAAAATCTTTGTGAAAGGCGCGCCTGAGCGGTCGGTGGACATCGGGGCCATCGCCGGCGAGGCCACCTTCGGCCTGCGGAAGGTCATCGTGGGACGCGGCCACTACATGCGCACGCCGTCGGCTCCTGACCCCGCCACCGGCAAGACCGACCCGTTCGCCACGCTGGCCTGGGCTGCGGTTCAAGCCGAGGTGGAGGTGGACACGGATACCGGCGAGGTTACCGTGCTCCAACTGGACTGCGCCTACGACGTGGGCCGGGCGGTGAACCCGCTCCTGATTGAGGGGCAGATTGAGGGCGGTGCCGGCATGGGACTCGGGGCGGCTCTGATGGAGCAACTGTACCCGTACAAGTCGCCGGTGAAGTTCCCCGCCGAGACGTTTGGCGACTACGTGATTCCCACGGCCGTAGATGTCCCGGACATCCGCACCACCATCTATGAGTGCCCGTCTACCAACGGCCCCTTCGGCGTGAAGGGCATCGGCGAGATGACCGCCAACGCGCCCGCGCCGGCTGTCGTCGCTGCAATCCACGACGCCATCGGCGTCTGGATTGACGAACTGCCGGTAACGCCGGAGAAGGTGCTTCGCGCACTGAAGGCGAAGGGCTAATGCTTGGAGGTCATCGGGGGCTTGGTTCACGCCAGGCCCCCGATGAGACAGATTCTCTCGGAATCTGCCGCAAGTTGCAAGCGGCGTATAACAGGCGATTGTTTCAACGTTAGAAACTTTTCCGAGGGTTCGGGGTTATCGGAGTAGGGGGAACCCACAGGTTTCGGGTGCGCCGGCTTCTGGGAGAGGCAGTCGGTGCGGACGGCGGGAGCCGTGGCCAAGTCGCTCGGGTGAATCCAAATCGTTCGGTATCCGACTGATTGAAACTGTGAGGGAGGAAACAGATGGGTCCGATTATCCTGCTACTGGCGGCGTTCATCTTCATCGTGGACGCAGCGTTCCTGTTCGGTAAGGCTGACCCCAAGGGCACCGGCGTGGCCAACGTGGCCGTGGGCGTGGTCATGAACGCCTGCGGGCTGCAACTGGGCTTCACTGCCGGGGGCAACTCGTTCCTCATGATCCTGTGCGGCCTGACCATGGCCTTCAGCCTGTTCTACATCATCCTGGGCTGGTGCCTGCTTGCTGGCTACGACCTGAAGGCTTTGGGATGGCATTGCCTGGGCGCGGCGCTGTTCACGCTCCTGTCGGCGGTGTTCTTCTTCGGCCTGGGCACCACGGGCAACACGATCCTGGGTGTCTGCGGGTTGATCTGGGCCACGCTGTTCGCAGCGGCTTGGCTCAACCTGTCGTTTGGGACCAAGTGGGCGGGGTTCCTCGTCAAGTGGATTCTGGCCATTGGCTCTATCGTTACGCTGCTGATCCCCGCCTACCTTCTTATCACGGGTGGCTGGCCGGCCTAGTTCGGAAGCGCGACGAAGGAGCACGGATTGGCCTCTCCCCGGTCTGTGTTGCAATCGTAGCACCCGAATGTCGGCGGGGCTTGTCGGATGCAACGGCAAGCCCCGCGTTTTGTTGCGCGCGGGCGGTGCGCGGCGCTGGCGCGGGGGCATCTTCGCGCTGGACAGCGATTGGTAACAGTCTCGGGTGCGTTGGGATCGCCTCGCGCACCGCGTCCCTTTTGCCCAGCATGCCGACCCACCCACGAGTGACCTGACCGACACGGCTCGCTCCTGAAGTTGACGGGACGGGGGCGAGCGGCTATAATAGGTATGTATTCATTACCTGAATATCCACAAAAGGAGTATCCCCATGGCGAGGGAGCGGACGCAATCGGTGGGGCCGGTCCTATTGGGGCTGCTTTTCCGGGGCCCCAGGCATGGGTACGAACTCCACCAGGAGTTCACCGATTCGCTGGGGGCCGTGTGGCAGGTCGGCCTCAGCCAGTTGTACGCGCAACTCAAGGCGCTGGAGGACGAGGGCCTGGTGGCCTGCCAGACCGAAGTCCAGCCCAACCGTCCGCCTCGCAAGGTGTACAGCCTGACCGACCTGGGCAGAGAGCGATTCCTGGAGTGGCTCCATGAACCCACGCCCCACATCCGCGGCATTCGGCTGGAGTTCCTGAGTCGCTTGTTTCTGTTCAACCGACTTGGGTTGCCGGGGCTGCGCGACCTGATAGACCGCCAGAAAGCATTGTGCCAGGCCCGCGCCGAGTCCCTGTCGCGCCTAGCGAATGAAGCGGAAGATCCATTCCTCCGCCTGGTGTACGAATTCCGCAGAGGGCAGGTGGAAGCCGTAATCCACTGGCTAGATGCCTGTGTTGAGCCATCATGATAGAGATAGAATCGCTTTCGGTTTCCTACAATTCCCACGCGGCCTTGAGCGATATATCCCTGCGCGTTGGCCCAGGCGAGTTCGTGCTCGTCAGCGGCCCATCGGGGTGCGGGAAGAGCACGCTGGCGCTGGCTCTGGCGGGGCTGATCCCCCAGGCGGTGCCCGCGCAACTCTCCGGCCGGGTCGTGGTGGACGGGCTGGACACACAGGGCGCGCCGGTGCACGCGCTGGCCCGCAAGGTCGGCATCGTGTTCCAGAACCCCGCGACCCAACTGTTCAACGTAACCGTGGAGGAGGAGGTGGGGTTCGCGCCGCGCAACATCGGGCTGTCGGCAGCGGAGGTCAGGGAGCGGGTGGACGAGGCGCTGGAAGCCGTGGGCATCTTGCACCTGCGCGGGCGCAAGTTGCGCGCGCTGTCGGGCGGCGAGCAGCAGCGCGTGGCCATCGCGTCGGTCCTCTCCCTGCGGCCCGGCGTGCTGGTCCTGGACGAGCCGACGGCGCACCTGGACTGGCGCGGGGTGGAGCAGTTGCTGGCGGCCCTGCAGCGGCTGCGACGGGAGCATGGCGTAACGGTCATCCTGATTGAGCACCGGCTTGCCGCAGTGGCCTCGGTGGCGACGCGGGTTGTGCTGATGGATCGCGGCCGCATCGTGGCGGACGGCGCGCCGGGGGCTATCCTGTCCGACCGGTCGCTGCTGGCGATGCTCGGGCTACGTTACCCCTGGTGCGACGTGGGCCGCCGCGTGGATCCCGTCGGGCCTGCACCGCGGCCTCACGGCGACGAACCGCTGGTGTCGCTGCGCGGCGTGTCGGCGGGATATGGCAAGCACCGGGTGCTGGACGGGCTGGACATGGCGCTCTATCCGGGGCAGTTCGTGGCGCTGGTGGGCGAGAACGGCGCGGGCAAGAGCACCGTGGCGCGGGTGCTGGCCGATATCATGCAGGCCGAGCGCGGCAAGGTGGAGTGGCACCCCTCGCTGCGGAAACTTCCGGTGGGGCGGCGCGTGGGGCTTCTCTTCCAGAACCCGCTGAATCAATTGGTGTGCGATTATGTAGAAGAGGAGGTGGCCTACGGGCCGGCGAATTACGGCGTGGATGCCGACCTTGCATCGCTGTTTGCGGCGGCGGACCTGACGGAACTGCGGCGGTCGCGCACGCAGAACCTGAGCGCCGGCCAGCAGCAGCGTACCGCCCTCGCGGCGGCGCTCGCGCTGCGGCCTCGCTTGCTCATCCTGGACGAGCCGACGATGGGGCAGGACTGGGCTCATTTGAGCAGGCTCATGGATTATCTCACGCAATTGAACGATAACGGGCAGGCGATTCTGCTCATCACGCACGATGACCGCCTGGTTTGCCGGTACGCGCGACGGATTGTGCGCATGGCCGCGGGGCGCATCGTCGCCGATGGCGCAGTGCCGGCCACCGCGCCGGTAGTGAGTCCGGTGGAAATAGCACACATGCACCGATGACTTTGGGAGGGGGATATGGACAACACTGAGGACCTGTACAGGGCCATCTACGAGTCGGTTCAGAAGGGCGAAAGCGTATGCGTGGCGACGGTGGTAGGCGCGCGCGGTTCCACGCCCAGGAACATGGGCGCGAAGATGGTCATCTGGGAGGATGGGCGCACCCTGGGGAGCGTGGGCGGGGGCGAACTGGAACGCCGCGTCCTGGCTGCTGCGCAGGAGGTGTTCGCAAAGGGCCACCCCGTGCGTCTGGAGTTCTCCCTGCGCAATGAGGGCGACGCGGGCATCTGCGGTGGCGACGCCGAAGTCTTCGTGGAACCGGTCATCGCCAAGCCGCGGCTGGTCATCGTGGGCGGTGGGCACGTGGGGCGAGCCCTCTGCCATCTCGCCACGATGCTGGACTTCCGTGTAGTCGTGATGGACACCCGCGACCTTGACCGCTCCTTGTTCCCGGAATCTGCGCAACTGGTGCGGGTGGACTCGTATGAGGCTCTGCCGCCGGAGTGGTTTGACGCTCGCACGTATGCGGTCATCATGACGCCGAATCACATGGGAGACCGGGAGGCTTTGGCCCAGTTGGTGCGCGTGCCCCTGGCCTACCTGGGGATGATCGGCAGCCGCCGCAAGGTGGAGCAGACGTTCCAGTATCTACGCGAGCACGGTGTGTCCGAGGAGGCGCTGGCAAAGGTTCACGCGCCCATCGGCCTTGACATCGGTGCCGAAACGCCCATGGAGATCGCCGTGAGCATCGCGGCGGAGATCATCCAGGAGCGGAACACGGCACACCTGGGAGAGGAGGTGAGACAACTCAAACATGCCGGTCTGAAGCGGACGCTTCACAGTTAGGCCGCCCATCCCAATTCACTCTCCAATTCACTCTCGAGGAGGAACGGAAATGTCAAAGTCCAAGTGGACCGTGCGCGATTGGATTTACGTAGCCGTATTTGGCGCGCTGTGGGGCATTCTTGAGATCACGCTGGGTTCCTATCTGCACGTGCTGTTCCCGCCGCTGGCCGACACGTTCGTTGTCGGGCTCATCATGGCAGGCATCGGGGCGATCATCGCGCTGGTAGGGCGTTGGTTCGTGCCCAAGCGCGGCGCGGTGCTGGCCATCGGCGTTGTTACCACGATCCTCAAGGCGTTTAGCCTGGGCGGGATTGTCATCGGGCCGATGGTGGCGATTCTCGCCGAGGCGATTCTGATGGAGTTGGCGCTGTGGCTGCGGGCGGTGCCGACGAGGGGATTGTACATATTGGCGGGCGCGCTCGCCGTCAGTTGGAACTTCTTCCACAAGTTCATCATGATGCGCATCCTGTACGGGCGGAGCATCGTGCAGGTGTACACGCAGATGGTGAAGGAAGGCAGCAAGGTGCTGGGCATAGACGTGGCCTATGCCGTCGCCATCATCGTGATCCTGTTCCTGTTCCGCGTCCTGGTCGGCTCGGTGGCCGGGTGGATCGGCTGGGATTTGGGACGACTCGTGGGGCGTCGCCTTGCACGTGGCTAATCGCATGCCCATGGCGGTCGGTGGATTCCGCCTGAACCCGATCAGTTACCTAGCGTTTCTGGCGTGGAGTCTCGCCCTGGTGGCGCTGCTGCCGGACGACCGCGCCGGGCTTCTGCTGGCTGCGGTCCTCGGTGTGGGGGCATTGTCCGGGGGGCGCGGCCTGCGGATTCTCACGCGCGGGCGCTTCTGGGTTACGGTGGCTTCCATTGTGGCGTTGTCGGCCCTGCTCCTGGGGGAACGAGACCTGCAATGGGGGTTCCTGCGCCTCTCCCGCGAGGGGTTCCTCATCGGCGTGTGGATGTCCCTTCGCGCGGTGGCGCTGATGCTGGCCTTTGCCATCAGTCTCGGCGTGCTGTCCATCACGGAGATGGTGCGGCTCTTTGATGCGGTGAACCTGCGCGGGCTGGGCTTCGCGCTGGGGGTTGCCCTGAACCTGGGGCCGGTGCTGCGGGACGCGGTGGAGGCGGCGTATCACACGATCCGCCTGCGCGGGGGGTTCCGCCGGCCCCTACAGGCTACTCGCCTGTTTCTGGTTACGGTCATCGCCAACGCCTTGCGCTATGGCGATGACGTGGTGAAGTCGGCGTCGGCCCGCGCCTTTGACCTGGAGGCGAAAACCGACGTGGCCATAGCCGTAAACCGGGCCGACGTGGTGTTCCTGTGCGCTCTCGCGGCAGCGGGGGCCGCTATCCTCATCCTTGCCTAGGAGGGAGTCATGGCTCGCTTTAGTCGGATGGAAGTCCTGAGCGAAACGCTGCGCATTGGCATGGTGCCGACCTTCTATCATCCCGATTTTGAGACGTCCAAGAAGATCGTGGAAGCCTGCGCTGCGGGTGGCGCGCGTGTGGTGGAGTACATGAACCGCGGCGACAACGCCTACCGCGTCTTCTCGGACCTGGTGCTCCACTTCGCCGAGGCTGACCCGTCGGTCATCCTGGGCGCGGGTTCGGTGCTGGATCCCGCGACCGCGGCCCTGTACATCTCCAGCGGCGCGAACTTCATCGTGGGTTCGGTCTTCAACCCCGAAGTGGCTCGCATTTGCAACCGTCGGAAGGTTGCCTATATGCCTGGGTGTGGGAGCGCCAGCGAAATCTCGGAAGCCGAAGAGGCGGGCGTGGAAATCTGCAAGATTTTCCCGGCGGCCTCGGTGGGCGGGCCGGATTTCGTGAAGGCGCTGCTCGGCCCCACGCCGTGGTCGCGCATCATGCCGACGGGTGCGGCGGTGGAGGCCACGCGCGACAATATCGATGCCTGGTTCAAGGCGGGCGTGGCGGCCGTCGGCATCGGGAGCAACTTGCTGCGCCCCGAATGGCTGCAGGCGGGCGATTGGGCCTCTATCTCGCGGCTGGCTGCGCAAGTCATCGGCTGGATCCGCGAGGCGCGCGCGGGCAGCGTGTTCCTGGGCGTGGAGCATCCGGGCCTGTATCCCTATGGCGAGGCCACAGGACGGGAGATCGCCGAGTGGTACAGCCAGACATTCGGGTTCCGCATGACCGAGGGGACGGTGAGTTTCTTCTTGCAAGGGCCTGGCCCTGGGCGCATTGAAGTCCTCAAAGAGGGCGGCACGGACCGCAGCCACGTGGCCATTGAAGTGGCGGACTTTGAGGCGGCCGTGGCAGAACTACAGGCCAAGGGCTTTGAGTTTGAGACGCCCAAGATTTACCCCGACTTGAAGGCCGTCTTCCTGAAGCAGACAGACCCCGCCGGCAATCGCGTGCACCTGATCTGGCGGCGGTAGGCTTGACGCGGGCGGCGAACGGATGACATTTTCGTGGAAGGAGCCGGTTGACCGTGGCTGACCTGGAGATCGCTAAACTCCGAGTGGAAAGGCCCATCGCGAGGCCCCTCGTGCCCGCCATCCGCTTTGACCGCAACGAATTGGCGGGCGCGTTCGGGGATATCGGCACCGATTTGCCCCTCATCGTCGGCGTGGCGCTGGCCGCTCACCTGGACGGCACGAGCGTCTTGGTGATGTTCGGCCTGATGCAGATCTTGACCGGGTTGCGTTACCGCATACCCATGCCCGTCCAGCCCCTCAAGGCCGTGGCAGCCATTGTGATCGCCCAGAGGATAGGCGGGCCCGTGTTGTACGGCGCGGGGCTTGCCATCGGCCTAGTGATGTTGTTGCTGTCGGTCTCAGGGATCGTTGACTGGCTGGCGCGGGTCGTGCCCCGAACGGTCGTGCGTGGCATCCAGTTTGGCCTCGGTTTGCAACTCGCCACCCTTGCGATCAGGGAGTACGTGCAGTCCGATGGCGTATGGGGCTACGTATTGGCGGGCGTGGCCTTTGTCATCGCGCTGGTCTTCATCGGGAATAGGAAGTACCCGGCCGCCTTGTTTCTCATTGTACTCGGCTTGGTGTATGCCTTTGCGTTCAAACTGGAGGCCGCGTCCATACTGAAGGGTATCGGTTTCGGCCTGCCCAAGTTTCGCGTTCCGCAAGGGCAAGACATTCTCACGGGTTTTCTGCTGCTAGCATTGCCCCAAATCCCCCTGTCGTTGGGAAACTCTATCCTTGCCACTCGCCAGATCGCCGAGGATCTGTTTCCCGAAAGGCGTCTCACCGTTCGGCAGATTAGCCTGACGTATGCCCTGATGAACCTGATCAATCCCTTTTTCGGCGGGGTGCCAACCTGCCATGGCTCCGGAGGGATGGCAGGGCACTACGCCTTTGGCGCGCGCACGGGCGGCTCGGTGATCATTGAGGGCGCGCTGTACGTGGTTCTCGGGCTGTTCTTCGGCCGCGGGTTTGACACGGTGGTGGGCGTCTTCCCGCTGCCAATCCTCGGCGTGATCCTACTGTTTGAGGGCTTGGCCCTCATGTTGTTGTCGTGGAGGGGCGCCGCGTCCAAGGGGGACCTGGCGATCATCTTCCTCGTTGGCCTGATTGCCATTGGCCTCCCATACGGGTACCTGGTCGGCATGCTCGTTGGAATCGGGATCGCCTACCTGATGGGGCGCGGCGCGATCACGTTAGGCTCGTAACCCCTGCGATTCGCATGTCTTGTGGATTCAGCCGCGCTGTACTCGCCGGGCGCGGCTGAATCCAGTCCAGAACCCGCCACCGAGGCTGTACGCGCCTCCGCTCATGGGTTCCCCCGCGGCTTGGCTGACGCTCGCGGCAAGCGTATACGGCCCGCCCTCGCATTGCGCACCCCCGCGCCGACGGCATACCGCAGCAGTTCGTACGGGCCTGCAGCCAGCGCCGTCGCGGTGAGGGCCAGCACGGCCAGCAGCACGAGGAGAACCGCCCATGCGCGTCGCGTCGCTTTCATCGCCCGCCTCCTGCGCCCTTCTGCGCCATCTGTGCGACCAGGGCTTCCAGGTGGACCAGGCGGGTTTGGAGATCCTCCAGCGTCAGAAGCAAGGAAAGCAGAATGGGGAGTCGTTTTCTCATCGGGAAACCCTCCTCGTCTCGGCGCGGCGAGACGGATAAACCCGTAGTGGGTTGTCAAGTTGGGTTGCGCGTGCCCGGGCGGTGGGTCTCCATTTGTCCTAGGGGCCGCGACGGATTACAATCTGCCGGTTGTCCAAGACGACTCTGCGCGAGTACAACGGGAGCACAACATGGCACGACGCGAATGGTCCGGGACGGTCCTCACGGTTCTGTCCGGCATCTCCTTCGGGGCGCTTCCCCTGTTTGTTACATGGCTGAGCCGGGCGGGTGTGGGCGTATGGCTTCAGGTGGCGGTGCGCCTCGTGGTCTCCATCGCGGTTTTCGCTTTCATCCTGCTCAGGATGTCGCCTGGAAATGCCCGGCCTGTTTCGTCCCGCCAGTGGGCGTTCGTCGCGTTCAACGGCTTTCTCATGGTGTCGGCATTCACCACCTATGTGCTCTCCATTTCGCTGGGCACGCCGCCGGCCAAGGCGATCCTGCTCGTTTACCTCTACCCCGTCTTCGTGGCGCTTCTGGGAGCGCGGGTGCTGGGCGAACGGCTGACGTGGCGCAGGTGGCTGGGCATTGCAGCGGGCGTTGTGGGCGCCGCGGTCATGGTGGAGTTCTGGGCAATTCGCAGCCTCGGCCAAATCCAACCGGGCGACTTCTTCGCGCTGGGCAATAGCATCGTGTACGCGGGCGTGGTAGTCCTGGGCCGGCGCGGCAGCGTGCGCGAGGGAATCCGCCCCCTGGCGCTCACGATGTGGTCGTTTGTCTTCGGGTTGGGCTGGCTTTGCCTGGCCGGCCTGGCGATGGAGGCGGCAAACTGGGGCGGCGCGGTCTTCCTCGGCCTACCGCAAACCGTTACACTGCGCACGCTCGGCGACTTCCTCGGCATCGCCATTTTCGGAACGGCGATTCCCTACAGCCTGATGTACGCGGGCCTACACCGCACCGAGGCGGCCAAGGCAAGCGTGCTCTTGCTCGTGGAGCCTGTCAGCGTGATCGTGATGTCGGCGCTGTTCCTTGGGCAGGGCATCGGCCTGTGGCAGGCGGTCGGTGGCGCGATCATCCTGTGCGCGGCGGTGATGGCTGCCCGCTAGCACTTCACCACAGGGATTCTTGGTGGCGTGTCATTGCTTCGGGCGCGGGGGGCGCGATGCAATGCCGCCAAACTGTCATTGCGAGGAGCGCAGCGACGAAGCAATCCCGGTTGACGGTCATAATGACACCGGGCAATCTTCTCGGCGGTCAACCGCTAGGGCCTGCGCGTATTGTTGACATAAGTTGCCAAACCGTCAGGCGCGAACCCGCTTCAGCGCCTGGCGGGCCTTGTCCGCCACATTTTCGGGCGTGAATCCGAAATTGGCGTACACGACGGGGCCGGGCGCGCTGGCCCCGAACCGCGCGAGGCCAACGATTGCGCCATCCGCGCCAGCGTAGCGCTCCCAGCCCAGCGGCGAGCCCGCTTCCACGGCGACCCGCGCGCGAACGGCGGGCGGCAGAACGGTGTCCCTGTACTCCTTCGGCTGCTGCTCAAACAGTTCCCACGACGGCATAGATACGACCCTGGCATTGACGCCCTCGCTGGCCAGTTGCCGCGCGGCGGCGAGGGCGACATGCACCTCGGACCCCGTTCCGACGAGGATGACGTCGGGGGTTCCGTCGCCGGATTGCCACAGGGTGTAGGCCCCGCGCCGCAGGTCCTCGGCGGACGACAGGGCCGAGCGGTCCAGCGTGGGCACATTCTGTCGGGTGAGGAACAGCGCCGTGGGGCCGCGCGTGTTGAGAAGCGCCGCCCGCCACGCCTCCGCCGCCTCCGCTGCGTCGGCCGGGCGGATGACCGTGAGGTTGGGCACGCACCGCAGGTTCATGATTTGCTCCACCGGCTGGTGGGTGGGGCCGTCCTCGCCGATGGCAATGCTATCGTGGGTGAATACGTACACGACGCGGATACCCATCAGGGCCGCCAGGCGGATGGGCGGGCGCATGTAGTCGGCGAAGACCGCGAAGGTAGCCATGTAAGGGATGATGCCGCCGTGGAGCGCCATGCCGTTGGCGATGGCCCCCATGGCGTGCTCACGGACGCCGAAGTGGATGTTGCGGCCGCCGTATCCCCATTCGCCGCCCACTGCGCCCTGGCGGTCCTCCGGATGGTGAGCGGGGCTTTGGAAATCGCCGTGCCCCTTGAGCCATGTGAACGTGGACGGATTCAGGTCGGCGGACCCGCCCATGAGTTCAGGCACGGCGGCGGCCAGGCGCTGGAGCACGGTTTCCGATGCCTTGCGCGTGGGAAGCCCCTTTGCGTCGGGCGGAAATGAGGGCAAGGCCGCGTCCCATCCGTTGGGCAGGTCGCCTGTCATGCGCCGCTGGAACTCGGCAGCGAGTTCAGGGTACTGCGTTGCGTACCGCGCGAACAGGGCTTGCCAGCGGGCTTCGGCCTCTTGCCCTCGCGCGACGGCAGCACGCAAGTGCGTCAAGGCTTTGGCAGGGATGTGGAACGGCTCCGGGGGCCAGCCGAGGGCTTCTTTGGCCACGCGGAGTTCGTCGGCGCCGAGGGGCGAGCCGTGCGCCTCAAACGTGTTCTGCTTGTTCGGCGCACCGTAGCCGAGAATCGTCCGCACCAGGATGAGCGACGGGCGGGCGCGCTGGGCCTTCGCCCTTCGGATGGCCGCCTCTATCGCGGCGAGGTCGTTGCCGTCGTCCACGCGCTGCACGTGCCAGCCGTAGGCGCGGAAGCGTTTGGCCACGTCTTCGGTGAACGTGAGGTCGGTGGAGCCGGCCAGCGAGATGCGGTTGGCGTCGTACAGCACGATGAGTTTGCCCAGGCGCAGGTGCCCCGCCAGCGAGCACGCTTCGGACGCCACGCCTTCCATGAGGTCGCCGTCGCTGGCCAGGACGTAGGTGTGGTGATCCACGATGCGGTAGCCAGGCCGGTTGAACCGCGCTGCGAGGTGCGCCTCGGCGATGGCCATGCCCACCGCGTGGCTGATGCCCTGGCCCAGGGGGCCGGTGGTCGCCTCCACGCCCGGGGCATGGCCGTATTCTGGGTGGCCGGGTGTCCTGCTGCCCCATTGCCGGAAGCTGAGGATGTCGTCCAGCGACAGGTCGTAGCCCGTCAGGTGGAGCAGCGAATAGAGCAGCATGGACGCATGACCTGCGGAGAGCACGAAACGGTCGCGGTCGGGCCAGTGGGGATTGCGCGGGTTATGCTTCAGGAAGCGATCCCACAGGACGTAGGCCATGGGCGCGGCACCCATGGGGGCGCCCGGGTGGCCTGAGTTGGCCTTTTGCACGGCATCTGCCGACAGGAAGCGGATGGTGTTGATGCACTGCTGGTCTAGGGACTCCTGGCTTGGCATGATCGGCACCTCCTAGCCACCTCGTGGTTCATGGGCATGCGCCGACATTATAGGGAAGTTTGCCGGATAAAGCCAATCGCACCGAGATTCTTGGCCGCTCCGCCGATGTGTAATGACAACCTCACCGACAGCCTTTGCAACCGAAGCGCCGATGTGTCGGGTTTGGCAAGATGCGGCCTGCGGCGGTACAATGGGGTCACAGACGCCCTGCTGGCGCGGATACTTTACGAGGAGGTGAAGTATTTGCCGGTAACGAACGTCCCCCCGGATCCCGCTCGGTTTGCAGCATCTTGCCCTGAAATCTTACGTTCCCTTGTATCCCAAGACCTTGAGGAGGCGTTTTCATGACGATCGTGTTGGATGGCACGAATCTGACGGTGGATGCCCTCGTTCGGATCGCCCGCCACGGCGAGCGCGTAGAACTGCACCCCGACTCGCTGGAGAAGATTAAGGCTTGCCGCGCCATGCTGGAGGAGAAGATTCAGGCGCGCGAGATCATGTACGGCGTCAACACCGGCATCGGTGAGTTCTCGGAAATCGTCCTCACCGACGAGCAGGTGGAGGATTTTCAGCGGTATCTCATCTACAACCACGCGGCGGGCATCGGCGACCCCATGCCGATTGAGCACGTGCGCGGAGCCATGGCGAGTCGCATCAACGTCCAT
>JARYMK010000075.1 GCA_029907165.1 Anaerolineae bacterium | reverse complement strand
GGTCGGGCAGGCTCGCCAGGTACGCCGCGACCTCTCTGCCAGGCGCGACCACTTCGCCTATCGGCGCCAGGCGCCACCACACCCGCGCCGCGCCGACCACGTCTGCGAACACCGCGCTCAGGATCAGCGCGGCGGCGATCCGAGCGGCGCTCCCCCGCATCCCCAGCACCAGCGACCCGATGCCAACCGCGACCGCGATCCCGAACCGCAGGTAAACCCCCGCATCGCCGAGGCTCATCGCCAGCGCAGCCCCGCACAACGCGCCCGCGGCAACCACCAGCGCGCCCAGTGCAAGGGTCGCCGACCACTGCGCCCTCGTATCGCACCGAATGGCAGTGAGCGCGTCCAGTCCCGTGCCTGCCAGGGCGGCAACGCACCCCAGCGCCACAATCCAGAACCGCGCCGGAACCCGCAACAGGCTCAACCCGGGCAGCACGCGAAGCACCACGCCGTACAGCGGCGTATGCGCGCCCAGCGCCAGCACCGCCGACAGGGCCACGCATCCCCACAGCGCACAGGCTATCTTGCGGCGCGGCCCCCACAACGCCACGATTGCCGCGGCCACGACCGGCACCCCCAAGTACGTTGACCACTCATGGGTAGCGGGTTCCAACGGAAGCACCGCCCCGAGAAGCGCCGCCGGCGGCAGCGACAGCGCCATCGCCCCCTGTGGCGATAGGCCGACGCGCGTCGCCTGCCCCAGCAGTTCCAGCAGCGGGAACGTCAGGGCTGCCGCCCCGCCTGCGAATGCCAGCGCCGCCGCACCCCAGACCCCAACCCCGCGTGAGATCCGGTGCCGCGCCTGTAGGGGCAATTCACGAATCGCCCGCACCCCCCTCGCCGCGCCGATGGCCGCCGCGACCAGCGCCGCATAGTACCCCATGCGAACGTCGGCCAGGAAGGCCAGGGCGAGCGCCAGCCCCAGTCGCCAGCCACCGCGCCACGAACGCGCAGCCAGCGCCGCCCAGGCGCACCACGGCAGCCAGGCCCACCCGTACACGATGCTCACGTGCCCCGCGCCCAGGTGGGCCGCAAGCCGTGGGCCGAACATGAAGGTTACCGCCGAAAAGAGCGCCCCACCCTGCGACAGGCCCGCGCCCTTTCGCATCAGTGCGTACATGCCCAGCGCGCCGAACCACATGTGCGCCAGCACCAGCACGGCGAAGGCCGTCTCCGTAGGCAGCGCGGCATGGAGCCAGTTCGGCGGATAGTGGAACCCGGCCAGCGGGTTGCCCGCCAGCGGCTGCCCGCTGAAGTAGGTCGCCATCCAGAGTGGCCACTCGCCGCGCTCCCGCACCGATTCGCGCCAGAGCGACTGCATGGGCCAGTGGCTGATGGCCAGGTCCGAGAACTCCCCCCGCGCCGGCATGATGAGGCCATCTGTGCGCATCGGCAGCGGCCACAGGCTGACAAGCGTCATGCCGCCGATAAGGAGCACAACCCACGCCCATTCGCGCCGCACAACGTTCATGGCCGCTCCCCTGTGGCCCAGACTTCAACCGCGCCACACCGCGCAACAAGTCGTAGCCCCAGACGCTCCGGCGAGAAGTCAGACCCCATCGCCTGCTCCCTCGGCCCCCACACCACGAAAGCCACGCGGTGCTCGGCCAGGAAGCGGCGGCGCGCGGCATCGTCGGCCTGCGCGAAAAACTGCTCCAGCGCGGCCTTTTTCTCCTCGGAACGGATGGTCTCGTAGGGGTGGCCATACACCACAGGGTTGCCGGCCCATCCCGGCACGATGGTGCTGAGCGCGGGCGACGCCGCCACGACCCCGCGCCCACCGCCTGCATCGCGCAGGGCAGCCAGCGCCTGCGCCTCGTCCGCGCTCACGAATACCCGTGGCTCGCCGCCGATCGCACCCACAATCCCCAACACCAGTAGGAACACCGACGACAGGCTCACCAGGCCCTGAACAGCCACGAACAGGGCGTTCCCCATGCGCGGCTTCACCTTGCCCGCCAGCGCGCCGAAGCCCATCGCGGCGAGAATTCCCACCGGAATTGCCAGCCCGATGGAGAAGCGGCGCTGGAGCGCGAAGGGAACGTACATCCCGACGGCCGCGACCCCAAGCCACACCGCCGCCAAGTCCAGCGGCGATGGCGAATGCCGCAGGGCCGCCCACAACCCGATGCCCGCCAGCGCAGCCAGCAGGCCGTAGCCCCCGAGCCAGTGCCAGGCGGGCGGCGAAACCGTAACGTTCTGCGATGACCAGGCCGCCAGTGCCGGGTTCGCGCGGTACACCCACAGGTCATAGGCCAGCACAGGCGCACCTGCAACGCCCGCTGCCAGCGCAACCCCCAGGGGCGTCCGCCACTCCCGCCGCCGCAGGGCTTGCGCCAGCGCGTAGGCCCCCACCACGGCCAGGATGACCGGCAACGCCAGCGGTTGCGCCACAGATATCACCAACCCGCACGCCGCCGCGCCGAGGAGCCGTCGACGTCCCCCGACCCCGAGGGCCAAGTCGGCCAGCGCCGCCATCAGCCCGAGCGCCGGTGGGAAGTGCGGGTTGGACAGCGCGCTGTAGAACGCAAACGCCTCGGGAATCCACAGGTCGGGCAAGAGAGGGTCCGCTGTCGGGAACAGCCAGCCCAAGCCCGCGCCCAGCGCCGTGAGAAGAAAGGCCCGCCGCCGCGCCGTCCCCTGGAACAACCGCCCCAGCAACCGCCAGAGCATCGCAAACATGAAGGCCGAGGCCAGCAGTCGCGCCAGGTGGAAGGTCAAGGGGAGCGACAGGTCCAGCGCCCGTGCCGCGTGTCCCAGCAGAAGGTAGAACGTGAAGATGAACGCGCCGTCGTGGGGCTCCTCGGTGAAGGGGAGATGGAACAGCCACTGTCCGTCCCAGCCCTGTCGCATCTTCGCCAGGTACGAGTGCCCGTCCCAGGGATTGTACAGCACGCCCGTGAAGACGCGGCCCTGCGGCGCGCCGAGCCACGCGACCGCATAGGGCACGACCGTCAACGCCAACAGGGCGCAGATGCACAGCGCGATCCAGAGATGTTCGCTCCGTTCGTGGGTGGGCATACGGTTCTCCGTCGTGAGATCGCGCCTGCATTCTACCACGATCCCCCTCAACGTCAACGGACGTCGGAGCGCGGTCATTTCAAGGTTTGTTGGAGACCGCAGGCGCGACGCACTTGCGAGATGCGTCGCAATCACATCCGAACTCGTGCAAATTCGCGTCCATTCGCGGTTCCCGTTCGAGCCGCAGGGTGAGCATCCCCAGCCGACACAGTGGGCAGGTATGGAAACCCGCCCTACTGTCTTGATAGTGCGTCATTGCGAGGGCGCGCAGCGCCCGAAGCAATCCCCGGAGCGTGAGATTGCTTCGCTTCGCTCGCAATGACAACGCAAGCCGTGGGGCGACTAGCCCAGCCGCCGCGCCCCGTCCGGGGCAGGTATGAAAACCTACCCTACGCTGACTGCCCCAGAACTGACATGCACCCTTTCAGCACCAACGCCAGCGCAATTGCCTCACCCCGCCCCCCGTGCTATAATGGGCCGCGCAAACGCGCCAACACGCACGCGAGGGGCCCAATGGAAATCGCGCCGACCCTGTACCGCCTCCAGCAGGCTGAACTGGAACGGGCCGACTGCGCCCAGCGGCTCGCGCAGGCCGTCGCCATTCTCGGCGACTCGTCGCAGGTGGAGACCGCGGCTGCCCAGGCCAAGACCGCGCAGGTCGCCCTCACCAAGGCGCAGGCCGCCGTCCGCGAACTGGAGTTGCAAACCCAGAGCGTCAAGGCCAAGCGGGCCAACACCGAGGAGCGCATGTTCAGCGGCAAGGTTACGAACCCCAAGGAACTCGCTAGCCTTCAGAGCGAGAGCGAGGCCCTGCAGCGGCGCATCGCCAAGTTGGAGGACGACCTGTTGGAGGCCCTCATCGCCCTGGAGGAGGCCCAGGCCAACGCCGACGCCGCCAGCGCCCGACTCGCCGAGGCGACTGCCCAGCGCGAGGCCCAGGTGGCAGACCTCACCCGCCAGCGCGGCGAACTGGAGCAGCGCATTGCCCACCTGGACGCCACCATCGCCCAAATCCGCGCGAGCCTCACTCCGGACAATCTGAGCCTGTACGAGTACTTGGCCCGTCGCAAGGGCAACCGCCCCGTCGCGCTCCTGACCCGCGCCAACGTCTGCGGCGCGTGCGGCGTCTCGGTCCCCATTGCCATTGCCCAACAGGCGCGGGACCGCTCCCGAGTCGCCTTTTGCCCCTCGTGTGAACGCATCCTGCACGTTGAGGGATAGAACTCTCGTCATGCATTCACAAAGGAGTGATGCAATGCCCACAGAAACCCACATTCAACGCGCCTTTGAGGACCTGCAGCCCATCTTCGGGAACCGAGTTACCATCTCGCCCATGCACCGCATGGCCTACAGCCGCGACTGGAGCCCGCGCCACCGCTCGGCGCAGGACCTGCCCGACCTCGTGGTCGTCCCCCACACCACCGACGAAGTCGTCCAGTTGGTGCAAGTGGCGTTGCGCTACAACCTGCCCGTCGTCCCCTTCGCCGGCGGGACGGGCATGGGCGGCGGGGTGGCCGCCTGGCGCGGCGGCATCATGGTGGAGACCAAGGGCCTCAACCAGATTTTGGAACTGGACCTGGACAACCTGTCCGTTACCGTCGGGGCGGGCATCACCGTCTGGACGCTCAACGAGCACCTGGCCCGGCACAACCTGTGGTTCCCACATCAGCCCGAAAGCAAGCGCGCCTGCACCATCGGCGCGTGTATCGGCTGCGACAACGACTCCACCTTCGGCATCCGCTACGGCAAGATTCTGGAGAACCTGACCAACCTAGTGCTGGTTACCGGCCAGGGCGAGGCCGTGCGACTGGGCCACCGCAAGGCGTCCTTCACATCCACCGGCTACAAACTCATGGAACTTGTTGTCGGCTCCGAAGGGACGCTGGGCATCGTAACCGAGGCCACGCTGCGCGTCTTCCCGCTGCCCCAGACCCGCCAGGTCCGCGGCTACCTGCTCCGAAGTTTGAACGAGGGCGCGAAGGCCCTGGAGCGGCTCCTGGCAGCAGGCCTCGCCATTGACAGTGCCCACATGAACGACCGCGAGCGCCTGCACTTCTACACCCACTCGTACCGCGAGAAGTACCACCGCGAGCCGGAAGTCCCCGACTGGGCCGAGGCGATTCTGTTCATCTCGTGGGCGGGCGACCCCGACGTGGTGGAGTTCAGCATGGACAAGACCACGCGCATCCTGCGGGAGGAGTACGGCGCGGAGATGGTGCGCGAGCAGGAGATGGTGGACGGCTGGTGGGATTCCAAGCACCGCCTGGAGTTCATCCCGTTCAAGCAGAAGTGGCCCGACAGCCAGCGGGTCAAGAAGTTCGGCGCGGCCGATCTGGGGCTTCCCATCGGGCGGCTGGACAAGGCCTACGCCCGCTTCCGCGAAATCGCCGCCAAGTGGCATCAGGACATCCTGGGCATGACTGTGTACAACGAAGCGCCGAACAAAGCCACCGCCAGCATCAGTTTCGCCGTGTTCGTGGACGACTCCACCGAGGAGAACATCCGCAACTTCTACGAATACGTGCGCGAGATGAGCCAGATGGCCGTGGAGATGGAAGGCACCATGAGTTCCTACATCGGCGACGGCGACCGCCTGGGCGGGTTCAACGCCCTGGAGCACGGCCCCAGCCTGGAGTACATGAAGCAGGTCAAGGCCCTTTTTGACCCGGCGGGGATTATGAACCCGGGCAAGAAATTTGACACGAGGTGGCTGCGATGAATCCCTTGCAAGCCCTTGAGCAATACATAGACGATATCTACACCTGCAACCGCACGCGCTGCGGGTTCTGCCGCGAAGAGTGCCCGGTGTACCGCGTGGAGGGATACGAGACCTACTCGTGCCGGGGCAAGATGCTGGTGGCACGCGGCCTGCTGGAAGGCACGCTCCAACCCGACGAGGAGATGGCACGCATGGCCGACGAGTGCCTGCTATGTGGCTACTGCGCTGCCCGCTGCGCCCTGCACAACGTGGAGATCATCACCGCCCTGCGCGAGGCGCTGGCCCAGGCCGGATTCCAAGCCCCCAAGCACCACGCCAACACCAACCAGATTCTCACCGAGGGCTACCTGTTCCCGCGAACCTCGGCAATTCGGCGCGAAGGCACAACGCCGCTCTACTTGGGGTGTTTGTATCAGAGCAAGCCCGCCGAGGTCAAGACCATCCTGTCGGTGCTAGAGAAAGCGGGGTTTGACCCGCTCATTACCGATGAGGTGTGCTGCGGGTACGTGGTAGAGGCCACGGGCGACGCCGAGGGGTTCGCCCGTGCGCAGGCGCGGTTCCAGCAGGTCTATGCGCCCTACGCCGACCAGGAGATTCTCACCCTGTGCCCCACGTGCACCATCACCTTGCGCGACAAGTACGGGCTGCGGGTGAAGCCGGCCATCGTCGCCGTGGCCGAGGGCATCGGCGACCTGCGTCTGGAGCCCGTCAGCATGACGGCTACCTATCACGACCCGTGCCATCTGGGGCGTATGTTGGGCGTCTTTGAGGAGCCGCGCGAGATCATCCGGGCACTCGGCATCAACCTGGTGGAGATGGAGCACAACCGCACGTTCAGCACCTGCTGCGGCGGCGGGGGCGGCGTAACCGCGGTCAACCCAAAACTGTCCGCCGAGATCGCCAAGAACCGCGTGCGTGATGCGCTGGCGGTCGGCGCCGAGACCATCATCACCGTGTGCCCAACCTGCACGCCGACGCTGTTGCGAGGCGCGGGCCGTCTTGCCAACGAGGTGGACAAGTTCGTGGACGTGCTGGACCTGTGGCAACTCCTGGACAAGGCGCTGACCAGGTAGCACCCGCGCCGAACCTTGGACCGTGATAGGGGTAGGTTTCCACCCCCTCCCTTTGATGCAGCGCGGCCAGGGGCAGCCGCCTTATGGCTCGCATTGTCATGCTGAGCGAAGCGAAGCATCTAGGTTGGCGAGATTCTTCGCGGCTGCGCTGCTCAGAATGAGGGTTTGCCTGGATTGCTTCGGGCGCTGCGCGCCCTTTCAATGACACACTATCAAGAATCCCTGTAGTAGAGTACTACGACTTCGGGAAGAAGCCTGGCGTCTGCACCGAACCCGGGACAGAAGACGCACGTTGTAACAAGAAATAGGCCGGTGGCTATGTGCTGCCGGCTCGCTGTACAGCACAACCCAACCACGGACGGAGACATCATGACGAAACCGGATATCACCCGCTTGACCGCCGCCATCTTCGTGTTCTCAGCCGCCTTGGCAGCGGTGCTTGTCGCCGCGTCCGCCGCGCCCTCCTCCGGTGATTCGTGGTGGAAGGACACATTCGCAGACGCGACGGGCCTTGACATCCTGACCAACACCGTCGTTGCCAACGGCTCCCTGATGCTCGCGCAGGAAACCGTAACGTGGACACAGACGACGGCTGCCGATTTCGCAGCGGGAACGTTCAGCGGAACTCGGGTGATCACGGCGGAAGACGCCATTGAACTGGCGATGGCGGGCTTCTCCGCGCCGACGCGGGTGTATTCGCCCACCCAGCCGGTCGCCCAGAAGTCGCCCGACCTGGCCCGCGATTCCGCCGGGGGCATCCACCTGGTCTGGCAGGACGTCCTCGCATCCAACAAGTGGGAGATTCTCTATACCCGCTCGTCGGACGGCGGGATTACCTGGGCGGCCCCGCAGGAGCTCCCCCACCCGTCCACGGCCTACCGCTACCCTGCGCGCATCGCCGCCGCAAGCCCCACCGAGCTTCACGCGGTCTGGCGGGAGTCCCAAGAGGGCGAAACGGGCGACAGCATCTTTTACGCACGGAGCACCAACGGCGGCGCGTCCTGGACACTAACCACCCTCGCCTCGTTTGGGCATGCAGGCAATAAGACCCCGGCCATCGCGCGCTCGGCATCGGGCGGGGTTCACGTCGTCTGGGCGCGGGACTATGCTGGCGTGTTCTACGCCAACAACGCCAACTGGGGCGCCGTGGCCCGCATCAGCGACGTGGACGCCGTCCAGTTCAGCGACGCACCCCACATCGTTGCAGGCGCGGCCAACACCGTGTACGCCATCTGGGCGGACACCCGCGCAGGCACGTGGAATGTGTATGTGGACCGCAGCACCGATGGCGGCGCGCGCTGGGGGATGGACGTGTGCATCAACGGCGTCACCGGCGGCCAGGACGCGCCATCGCTGGCCGTTGCGAGCGACGGCACCGTTATTGCCGCATGGCGAGGCAACCGTAACCAGCCTACCGGCGGCTACGACATCCTGGTGTCCAGGAGCACAAACGGCGGCAGTTCGTGGTCCGCTCCTACCCTCATCCTTTCGCCGCAGACCACCACCGACCAGCACAACCCCGTGCTCGCCGCGTGCGGGTCGTTTGTGCACCTCCTCTGTCGCCAGAACGATGGCGGCAAACTCAACCTGTTCCACGCCTATTCCACCGACAGCGGGCTGACGTGGTCTGCCCTCGCCCCTGCGGACCCCGGCGGCGCGGGAATTGAGCACGGCCCCGCGGCCGCGGTCGCCGAACCTTCGGGCAGGGTGTACATGGCGTGGGAAGACCGCCGCGAGTCCAGCGGGCTTATTTACACGTCCTGCTACGATCCAAACTACGTCCAGCAGGGCGTGTACCTGTCCCCCGTCTGGGACACGAGCGGCGTAACCGCCTGGGGCACGCTGGCGTGGGACGCAGTCGTGCCGGCGGGCACCTCGCTGTCGTTCCAGGTGCGCAGCGGCAACACCCCCGCGCCCGACGCGTCCTGGAGCAACTGGTCGGCTCCACTTGTCGCATCGGGCCTGCCCATCCCAGCGCCGGCGGGCCGCTTCGTCCAGGTGCGCGCCAACCTGTCCACGACAGATCACTCGGTGTCGCCGCGCGTCCATGAGATGCGGCTATCGTACCGCCGCTACAAGCCCGCGGGCGCTGCGGTGTCCGTGCTCATCGCGCCCAGCCCGCTGGGCCAGTGGGGCCAACTGACGTACACCGCCACTGTCCCGGCCGGCTCGGCGCTCCACGTGGACGTATGCGATGCCTCGGGCGCGCCGCTTCTGACGGACGTGGCCAGCGGGGCCAGTCTGCTGGGGCTGAGCGTGCAGGCGTACCCTGCACTCCGGCTATCGGCGCGGTTGGAATCGCCGGGCGGCAGCGCCTCGCCCGCGCTGGACGCATGGGCCGTCTCGTGGCAGGCCGACGCACCCACGCCCACGGCCACCCCGTCGGCGAACCCGACGGCCACCCCCTCGGCAACGCCATCGGCGACGCCGACGGCCACGTCCACGGAGATGCCCACGCCGACCCCGACGCCAACGCCGAAGTTGACGCCGAAGATCACGCCCATACCGCACGGCCGCATCTTCCTGCCCATCGTCGTTCGCAACGCGGCGCGGTAGAGGTGAAGACGACGCGCTGCGGGTTCACGCGAACCCGCAGCCTTGAGCCGCGACAACAGCGGGTGGGCACCCGCTGTAGCACTTGACCACGGAGAAAATTGTCCGCTGTCATGGCGAGCGACGCATATCGGCTAATGAGATTCTTCGGCGCTCCGCCCCTCAGAATGACGGTCAACCGAGATTGCTTCGGACGCTACGCGCCTTCGCAATGACACGCCATCAAGAATTCCTGTGGTCAAGTAGTAGCCCGCGCCGCGTGGGATAATGTGGGATATCTGTGGGATAATGAGGGTTATTTCAGAATGTAGTACGTGGCGCGTTTCTCGCCAATCTTCAGAAGCAGCCCCTTGTCCACCAGGTCGGCCAGGTCGCGGCGAATCGTCTCGGGGCTTACGTCCGGCGACAGTTCCTGGAACTCACGGTTGGTGATGCGGCCGTTCTCGGCGATGTACTCCAGCGCCTGCTGCTGGCGCGGGTTCAGGTTGAGCAGTTGCCACTTGCGGGCATCGGGGCGTGTGGCCACGAACCGCCCCGCCGGGCCGTGCAGCGTTACCTTGAACCCATTGGCGGTCTCCTGGAACGCGGGCGCAGGAAGCCCCCGCTCGGTCATCAGGCGGATCATGCGGTCAATCCCGTAGCCCAACCGCTCAATGAACCCCAGGTCGGAAAGAACCTGTACGATGACCTCGTTGCGCGAGAACCGCTCGTCCACGATGTTCTGGACGGTAACGTGGCCAGGAAGCCGCCCCGGACTGTAGAACTCAATGCGGTTGCTGAACATGGAGATGCGGATGCTGTCGCCGCGGATGCTGTAGTCGCGGTGGGCCACGGCGTTGACGATGGCCTCGCGCACGGCCTTGAGCGGGTACTCGGTCTCCTCGTCGCGGGCCAGCCCGTTGATGCGCACGCCCCGCCGCATGTGGCTGACCAGGAACGCCTCGGCGCGGCGAATCTGCTCGGGCAGCGTGTCGCGGATGTCCTCGCGCACGAACTCGTCGTCCATGGCGTCGCCCAGGTAGCGGACGGCGACGATCTCACTGCTGCGGCAGAACCTTTCGGGGTGCTTGCCGAACAGCAGGATGCCCGCATACGTGGGCGCGAGGACACCGTCGCGCTCGGCCAGGCACCCGCGCAAGAGCAGGGTCTGCTCGGGGGTGTCGGCGACCAAGCCCTGGAGCGCAGTCAGGTAGCGGGCGACTTTGGCCTCGTCCAGGTCTTCCATGCAGGCGTTGGGCGGCACCTGCGACTCAAACCCCACCTCGCCGCGCTCTAGCATGAGGCGGCGCACGTCGCGCGGGCCGAGGACGGCGTTGCGGGCTCCATCGCGGGCGTAGAACTTGCCCTGCACAGCGTAGGCACGGGGCAGGCCGCCCGGGACATGCACGACGAGTGCCGTCGCGCCCGCGACAGACGCCACCCGCGGTACCGGCAGGATGAGCGGCGGGTCGCACAGGAGCGCCGCCTCGCGGATGGCCTGGCGGGCGGCCTCTATGTGCGGCTCGGCGTCGGGCGCGGCGGGGAGTTGCAGGATGACCGTGCCCCCCTTGGCGTTGGCAAAGGCGGCCAGGCATTCGGCCAGTTTCCGGGGCGGCGCGTCGGTGGGCAGAATCTCCACGAACGGGCCGCGCCCCCCGGCCAGCAGCGTCTCAAGGTCGCCGGCCGTGCTGTCGTCAGGGTTCAACGTGGTCAAGCCTCCAGTTCCCTTTCTCCTGAATCACAAACCAGTTGACCGAGTGCATCCGCTTTTCCTGCTTGGGGTCGTTTTTCAGCGTATACAGAAACTCCACGTGGACGATGGCGCCGAAGTAGGTGTTGCCGTTGGCGTCCACGTAGGGGATGTGCTCGGCCTGCGGGGTATAGGCCAGTGCCTGGACCAGGATGCGGTCTATGCGGCCGGGCATGACGGGCAGGCCGTAGGCGTGGATGTTCTGCGTCTGCGCGGCGAGTTTGACCCGCTCCCGCGCCATGGTGCTCATGAGCGGTAGGAAGTCGCCGTTAGGCATGCGCTTGTAATAGGCGAGAACGACCTTCTCGGGGTACTCTGACTCCGCTACGTTCCAGGGTTCTTTGAAGGTGAAGTCAACCCAGGTCTCCACCGGCGGCAGGAGAGCTTGCTCCCGCGCATCAAGATAGGTGTCGCGGTCAGCACGGTACGCGTAGAGCGACTTGATGGCCAGTTGTGAGCGATCATAAAGGCGGCTGATGACGATGACCTCGTTCCTCTCGTTGGGACCTTCCACCGAGTCGCCCCTGAAAGTCCCAATGCAACGATACACAGGCGGGTAGTCGCGCGGGTCCATCCACTCATTCACCTTGCGAGACGGCTCATAGCGGAACAACGACAACTCCGCTGGGATGCCATTGCCACGCACGCGAATCTCTGGGCGGCCCGTATTGTCGCCGCGGATGTAGTCGCCCACTGAGACCTCTGTCCCATACCAGTTCGTTTCGCTTGCGTAGTCGCGGTTGGGTAGCACGAGCCGGTAGGGGTAGATCACCGGCGGATTGCCACGGTCGCTATCGTAGATGGCAACGGCCACAGGACTGCGATCCACAGGGTTGGCCATGTCGTACTGGTACTTGACGACCCACTCCTTAAATCCATCACCATCGGTGTCTATGCGCAGGGTTGCATGATTCCGGCCAGCCATTTGGATTTGCTGAGGGCCCACGATGTCAGGCCAAGCGACCCAAGTGTCAAACGTGGCCCACCTTGCCAGTGGCTCGCGCCATAACCAGGTGTCCAGTTGCGTGTATCGCTGAACGCCGAGGTAGATAAGCAGCAACAGCAAGTTGAACAGAATCCAGCCGATGAAGGCGGCACGGATGTCCCTGGCTATCCCGGAAACCGGTCGTGGCGAGCCACTTCCCATACGCTACGCTCCTGGCGATGTCGCGGAACGGTCGGATGTGCTGGCTTGGGCTTTCTTGCGTGGCCGTCGCTTGGCGGGGGCCTCCGACGCCGGCGCGGAAGGCTGGGCCAGCGCCGTAGCCAGCACCTGTTCCATGCGCTCCACAAACACGAACGTCATATCACGCCGCACCTTCGCGGGCAGTTCCGCCAGGTCCTTCTGGTTCTTCTTGGGCAGGATGAAGGTGTAGATGCGCGCACGGTGAGCGGAGAGGATTTTCTCCCGCAGGCCGCCGACAGGGAGCACCCGCCCGCGCAAGGTGATCTCGCCGGTCATGGCCACGTCCCGCCGCACGGGGCGCTCGGCCAGCGCCGACACCAGCGCCGTGGCGATGGTAACGCCCGCCGACGGGCCGTCCTTGGGCACCGCCCCCTCCGGCACGTGCACGTGGATGTCTATCTTGTCAAAGTCGCGGGCCTTAAGGCCCAAATCGGCGGCATGGGAGCGGGCATAACTCAGGGCCGCCTGCGCCGATTCCTGCATGACCTCGCCCAACTGGCCGGTGAGGTTCAGCGACCCCTTGCCCTCCATGACGGTTACTTCCACTGTCATGATGTCGCCGCCGGCCTCGGTGTAAGCCACGCCGGTGGCCACGCCGATTTCGTCTTTCTCTTCGGCCTCGCCATAGGAGAACTCGGGCGGGCCCAGGTACTTGTGCAGCATGCTGGCGGTGATGCGGGCGGGGACACGCTTGCCTTCCGCTTTGGCCCGCGCCAGTTTGCGGCAGATGTTGGCGATGGCGCGCTCCAGGTTGCGGACGCCGGCCTCGTAGGTGTACTCGCGGATGATGTGGCGGATGGCCTCGGTGCTGAAGGTTGGCGGCGAGTCCGAAAGGCCGTGCTCCTCAATCTGCTCGGGAATGAGGAAGCGGCGGGCGATTTCCAGTTTCTCTTCCTCAATGTAGCCCGGGAATTCTATCACCTCCATGCGGTCGCGCAGCGCCGGGGCGATAGGGTCCAGGAAGTTCGCCGTGGTGATGAACAGGACCTTGGACAGGTCATAGGGCACTTCCAGGTAGTGGTCAGAGAAGGCGTGGTTCTGCTCGGGGTCCAGCACCTCCAGCAGGGCCGACGTGGGGTCGCCCCGGAAGTCCATGCCGACCTTGTCTATCTCGTCCAGCATGAACAGCGGGTTGATGGTTCCGGCGCGGCGCATGGTCTGGATGATGCGGCCGGGGAGTGCGCCCACGTAGGTGCGGCGGTGCCCCCGGATTTCGGCCTCGTCGCGGATGCTGCCCAGGCTCACGCGCACGAACTTGCGCCCCAGCGCCTCGGCGATGGACTGCCCCAGCGAGGTCTTGCCGGTGCCCGGCGGCCCCGCGAAGCACAGGATGGGGCTGCGCATCTTGCTGCCCGCCAACTTGCGGACGGCGATGTATTCCAGGATGCGCTCCTTGGCCTTCTTCAGCCCGTAGTGGCGCGATTCCAAAATCCGCGCCGCGTTCTCCACGTCCAGGTTGTCCTCGGTCTGCGTGGACCAGGGCAACTCTATGAGCCAGTCCAGGTAGGTGCGGATGACCGTCGTCTCGGGCGACATGGGCGGCATCTCGGCCAGGCGCTGGAGTTCCTTTTCGGCGCGGGCCCGAACTTCCTCCGGCATGCCGGCCGCGGCGATCTTCTCACGCAGTTCGGCGATCTCCATGGTCTGGGTATCGCCTTCGCCCAGTTCCTGCTGGATTGCCTTGATCTGCTCACGCAGGAAGTATTCGCGCTGAGACCGGTCCACTTCTTTCTGCACCTGGGAATGGATGCGGTTTTCTAGTTCCAGGACGTCCAGTTCCTTGGCGAGGATAATGCTGAGTTTCTGCAGGCGGGTGTTCGGGTCCGAGGTCTCCAGGAGTTCCTGGCGCTGCGCCACCGAGATGTTGAGGATGGACGCCACCAGGTCGGCCAGCCAGCCCGGCTCGCTCACGTTCATGGCCGCGACGTAGGCATCTTCAGGAAGCGAGTGGTTCAGTTGCACGATCTTCTCAAACAGCGCCAGCACGGCCCGCATGAGCGCCTCGGACGAGATGGTCTTCTCGCTGGGCTCGTAGATGGGGGCAACGCGGACGCGCAGGTACGGCTCGGTCTGGGTGAACTCCACGATGCGGATGCGGCGCTGGCCCTGGCACAGGATGCTGGTGGTGCCGTCGGGCATGCGGAGCGTGCGGCCGATGAGCACCTCGGTCCCCACCGTGTACAAGTCCTTGGGCAGGGGGTCAACGATCTCCATGTCCTTCTGCGCCACGACGACCAGTATGCCATCCGTGGCCGTGGCGGCCTCCACGGCCTTCAGGGAACGGTCT
>JARYMK010000074.1 GCA_029907165.1 Anaerolineae bacterium | reverse complement strand
GATCCTTACTACCTACTGTGGAAGGCGCGGGAGTACGACTTCCACACCAAGTTCATAGAACTGGCGGCCGAGGTCAACCAGGAGATGCCCTACCACGTGGTGGAGCGCATCGGCGAGGCGCTCAACGCCCACGGCAAGACGATGCGCGGCGCGCGGATTCTCCTCCTGGGCGTGGCGTTCAAGAAAGATGTGGACGATGCCCGCAACTCCCCGGCCGAGCGTATCGCCGAACTCCTCTTGGCGAAGGGGGCACAGTTGCGGTACAATGATCCACACATCCCGCGTTTCTCCGTGGGCGGCGACGTGTTCTATCCTACAAGAGTGGCGCTGGAGTCCACGCCGCTGACGCGGGAGGCGCTCTGGGAGACCGACTGCATCGTTATCCTGGCCGCGCACAGCGCCTACGACTTCGCGTGGATTGTGGCGGAGGCTCCGCTCATCGTGGACGCCGTCAACGCGACGCGGAGGATTGAGGGGGATGCGCACAAGGTCTGGCGCATCGGCACACCGGGTTCTGGGAGGGGGCATGGCTAAGAAGGCGAGCAAGAAGCGCGGCAGCAAGCCCAAGCGGCCGGCGGGCGTTCGCCGGCCTGCGCCCAAGCCATCATTCTGGGCCCGGATATCGGGCTGGGCCCGCAAGAATCGCGCGATTGTCGGCGGGTTGGGCATCCTGCTGGCGGTCGTGCTCATCGCCGTAACCTGGGCGGCGATGGAAAGGACAAAAACGGACATGAACAAATCCAAGCAGTGGAGTTCCCCGCCCCCGATGGCCATTGATCCCGCGAAGCAGTACTTTGCCGTCCTCAAGACCGAGAAGGGCGACATCCGCATCCAATTGTTTGCTGACAAGGCCCCGAAGACGGTGAACAACTTCGTGTTCCTGGCGCGGCAGGGGTTCTACGACAACACCACGTTCCACCGCGTCATCCCCGGCTTCATGGCGCAGGGCGGCGACCCCACCGGCACCGGCGCGGGCGGCCCGGGCTACCGGTTCGCCGACGAGTTTCACCCCGACCTGAAGCACGACTCGGAGGGCATCCTGTCCATGGCCAACGCCGGGCCCAACACCAACGGCAGCCAGTTCTTTATCACCTATGCGCCGCAGCCCCACCTGGATGGGCATCATGCCGTGTTCGGCAAGGTGGTGTCGGGCATGGATGTGCTCAAGGCGTTGACCCCGCGCGACCCGCGCACCAACCCGACGTTCACCGGAGACCGCCTGCTGACCGTGTTGATAGAGGAGCAGTAGATGGCAGAAGTGCAGGCTGAATCCCTGGCGCAAGATCGTGCCCAGCGTGTCCGCATGGTGGTGCTCCGCATCTTCGCGCTGCTCATCGTCCTGGCGGTTACGGGCCTGATCGTGTACTTCCGCGACCGCCTGGAGCAGTTCGCCGCCTACGGGTATCCGGGCGTATTCCTGGTTAGCCTGGCGGGCAACGCGACGCTGGTCCTGCCGGCGCCCAGCCTGGCGGCCGTGTTCGCCATGGGCGCAGTACTGAAGCCCGTGCTGGTGGGCTTGGTGGCAGGGGTCGGCACGACGCTCGGCGAATTGACAGGCTATCTGGCTGGGTTCAGCGGGCGCGCCTTGGTTGAGAACCGCGCTCGCTACGAGCAGATCACCGCGTGGATGCGCCGGAACGGTGCGTTGACCATCCTCGTGCTCTCGTTCATTCCCAACCCCCTTTTTGACATCGCGGGCATGGCAGCCGGCGCTCTCAAGTACCCTCTCTGGAAGTTCCTCTTGTTCTGCTGGGTGGGCAAGACGATGAAAACGACGCTGTTTGCATTGGCGGGGGCGCAGTCGGTGAAATTCATAGAGCGATTCCTTTACTAAAGGGAGGCACCCCCTCTGGAGAATCACTCACAAGGAGGCGACCTATGAAGGAACTGACCATCAGTGTCATCAAGGCGGACATCGGCGGGTACGTGGGACATTCCGCCAGCCATCCTGCGCTCATCCAGAAGGCGCAGGATGCCCTGCAGGGGGCCAAGGACAAAGGCACGCTCGTGGACTTTCACGTGTCCTACTGCGGGGACGATCTCAACCTCATCATGACCCATCGGCTCGGCACCGACAACGCGGAGATCCATCAATTGGCCTGGTCCACATTTGAGGCCTGCACCGAGGTGGCGCGTTCGCTGCACCTGTACGGCGCGGGCCAGGACCTGCTGTCCGACGCCTTCTCGGGCAATGTGCGCGGGATGGGGCCCGGCGTGGCCGAGATGACCTTCGTGGAGCGCCCATCGGAGCCGGTCGTCATCTTCATGGCCGACAAGACCGCCGCGGGCGCGTGGAACATGCCGCTGTACCGCATGTTCGTGGATCCGTTCAACACGGCGGGGCTGGTGATTTCGCCCTCCCTGCACGATGGGTTCAACATAGAAGTGTATGACGTGAAAAGCGCCAAGGCCATTGTGTTCAACTGCCCCGCGGAAATCTATGACCTGCTGGCGCTCATCGGCGCGACAGCGCGGTACGTCGTCAAGGCAGTGTACACCAAGAAGGGCGAGATCGCGGCCGTGTCGTCCACCGAGCGGTTGAGCCTCATCGCGGGCAAGTACGTGGGCAAGGACGACCCCGTGTGCATCGTGCGGAGCCAGAACCAGTTCCCAGCCATCGGTGAGATTCTGGAGCCGTTCACCATGCCGCACGTGGTGGAAGGGTGCATGCGCGGGAGTTTCTTCGCGCCGCTGATGCCAGTGCCTCTGCGCTTCGCCCAGACGAGCCGATTTGACGGGCCGCCGCGCGTGGTGGCGTTGGGCTTCCAGATTGCAGATGGCCACCTGGTGGGTCCGCGCGACCTGTTTGACGACCCGGGCTTTGACCAGGCGCGGCAACAGTGCAACGCGCTGATGGACCACCTGCGGCGGCACGGCCCCTTTGAGCCGCACCGTCTGCCGATGGACGAGATGGAGTACACGACCCTGCCTCAGGTGCTGGAGAAACTCCAGGACCGGTGGGTAGACATGAAGTAGGGGAATGCGCAGGTGCGACTCGCCGAGTTGGGTTGTGCGGGGCATGCGTAGTGTAGGGGCGACTCGCCGAGCCGCCCCTATTCACAGCACCATCAGTTCGCGCGGGAACGTTGTCAGCGACTCCGCGCCTTCGGCCGTGATGACCACGTCGTCCTCAATCCGCACGCCGCCGCGCCCCGGCAGGTAGATGCCCGGCTCCACTGTGAACGTCATCCCCGGCTCCAGGGCGAGGACGTTGCCCTCCATAATGTACGGCGGCTCGTGCAGTTCCAGGCCGACCCCGTGGCCGGTGCGGTGGGTGAAGAAGTCGCCGTATCCCGCGTCCCGAATGACGCGACGCGCGGCCCTGTCCACGTCCTCGGCGGCGACGCCCGGCCTGCACGCCTCTTTTCCGGCGCGGTTGGCTTCCAGAACCGCCTCGTACACGCGGCGGAGTTCTGGGTCGGCGAGGCCCACCGCGAACGTGCGGGTGATGTCGGAGACATAGCCATTGCGGAACATGCCGCAGTCTATGACGACCAGGTCGCCCTTCTGAATGGGACGTTCCGACGGCGTGCCGTGGGGCAGCGCCGCGTTCGGACCGGCGACCAGGATGGGCGAGAAGGGCAGGCCCTCGCCGCTGGCCTCCAGAAGCATCGCCTGGAGTCGCGAGGCCAGTTCCCGTTCGGTGCGGCCGGGCTGTATCTGCGGCAGGAAGTCATGGAGCACCTGCTCGGTGCGGGCGATAGCGTCCCGCATCGCGGCGACTTCCGTGGCGTCCTTGCGTAGGCGCGCGCTCGTGACGATGTCGTCGGCGGCCGCCACGTCCACCCGGGCCTCGCGCAGGCACAGGTACTCCATCAGCCGCATGTGCAGCGACTCGGCTCCCGCCTTCTGCCCCGCCAATCCCAGGTGTTGACAAGCCTGGGCCAGCGCGCCGCTCGGGCCTTCCTCGTCGGTGTAGGGGAACACGTCGGCGGGCATGCCTACCCCTAGCCGGACGCGCTCGGCCTCAAACGCGGGCACGACGAACGCGGGCGGCCGGTCCGTCGCGAGGAGCGCCAGCATGAGCCTCTCGCTGGCGTGCAGCGCGAGACCCATCAGATAGCGCAGGTTGGGGCCGGGGACCAGGGCCAGCGCCGCCAGCCCCTGGGACTGGGCTTCGCGCGTCGCGCGGTGGATTCGTTCGGCAAAGAGGGTGTCATTGTTCTGCACGGGTTCGCCTCCAGAAAGTTTCGGAAAAGAACGTGCGTTGCAGCAATTTGTGCATGTTCGGGTCGGCCACGTTCAGGTCGCGCGGGCGGGTGATGTACAGCGCCAGCGACTGGGCGAAGTAGTCCGCCGGGCTTCGCTGGCAGAGGGGGTCGGGGTTGTGCCCCAGGGCGAACAGCCGCCCGATCTGCGCGCCGACCTCCGTCCAGACAGGCGTGATGCCTACACCGTCGGACAGGCGCGGCCCGTCCGCAGCCCCCATGCTGCCCAGCAGGTGGTCGTACAGGCGGGCGATGGCCCGCAACACGTCGGCCTCGTCGTCCAGCAGCGCCTGCGCCGATACGAAGACGCCGTTCGTTGCCTTGATCTTGCCCACAACCACAGGCCCGGGCACGTATCCCGTCTCGGCCGGGCTGATGATGAAGACGCCGGCCGGGTTGTCCAGCAGGAACTGCAGCGCCCCCACAGGCATCTCCTGCAGCAGGCGGGCCAGGCGGTCCACCGGCTCCCACTGGCTGGAAAACCGCGCCCGCAGGTCGGCGGGTAGGAGAGACCACAGGCGCGGGTACACGTGCACCTTGCGCACCTTGAGGTCCTTGATCACGCGCGTTTTGTCCGACTCGCGGCGCATCTGCGGCCTCCTTGCCAACAGCCCAGGCTTATGGTAGCATAAGGCTAGCCATTGTGGCAAACGAGGAGGTGCGTATGAAGCGAGCGATTCTGTTTCTGGGCGGCGTGATTTGCGGCGCGCTGGTGGGCGCAGCGGCTGGGATGCTCCTGGCCCCGCAGCCCGGCGCCGAAACGCAGGAGTACCTGCGCAAGCGGCTGGAGGAAATCAAGGCCGAGGCCATGGAAGCCTACGAGGCCCGCCGCAAGGAACTGATGGAGGAGTTTGAGCGGGCCAAGAAGGGCATCCGACCCGCCGCGGAGTAGTTGCCCCCGCTGCTTGGGAATCCACCGTTTCAAAGCCTGTTGGTTGTGGTCAGGTAAGACGCACCTGAGGGCTGCCAGGATCGCCCTGCCGGTCCCGGTCGTGGCGGGCAATCCAGGCGTTGCAAAGAGGCACAGATGCGACGCACTTCCGAAGCGCGTCGCATCTGTTCTTGGTCGTGCGAGGATAAGCCTGTACGTGCGGCCCGCAGGTCGCCCGTACAAAGGACCAGGCTAGTTGTCCGGCATGAAATGCTTGTCGTACTCGTCCTGGAGCATGGTCCAGTGCTTTTTCTCTTCTCCTGCCAGGTAGGTGAACAGGCTCTTCAGCGCCGGGTCATCCACCACTTCCAGCGCCTGCGTGTAGAAGTCAAACGCGGCCTTCTCGCGGCGGATGGCCATCTGCCACGCATCGGTCAATTTGGTGTCGGGCGTGATCTTCGGCATGTACGCCTCCTACTTCTTCAGCATCTGTTCTAGTTTTCGGTATTGATCCGCCAGGAAGTCGGCATGGACCTCCTCCTCGTCGCGGAGTTTCAGCAGCAGGGCCTTGAGTTCGGGGTCCTCGGCGAGGCTGGCGGCCAGGTTGTACTTCTCCCAGGCGGCCTTCTCGTCCATCTCCATGACCTTCAGAAACTGCATCCAATTCATGTGAGCCACTCCTTTCTGTTGTGATGGTTGGAATCGGTATCCTATATTTGGATGCCGAGCAGGCGCGCGGCGTTTCGGTACAGGATCTTCGCCTTGGCCTCCTCCGATATCGGCAGTGCTCGGATGTCCTCTATGTTCTTCTTCAGACTGGGCAGGCCTGGCCAGTCTGAGCCGAACAGCACCTTGTCGGCCAGGCGCTCCAATTCGGGGAAGTAGGTCAGCAGTTTCTGCGGTGGCAGGCCCGCCAGTTCCATGTACATGTTGGGGTGCAAGCGTGCCAGGAACGCCGCCTGATCGTACCAGAAGCCGCGCCCGCTGTGGACGAGGATGATGGTGAGGTTTGGGAAGTCCACGGCCACCTCGTCCAAGAGCACGGGCTCACCGAACTTGATCTTGGCTCCCTTGAACACCGACGAGCCGGTGTGGAACATGACGGGGATTTGCCGCTCCTCGGCCAGGGCGTACAGCGGGTACAGCGACGGGTCGTTGGGGTAAAAGTGGGCATACGTGGGGGCCATCTTCAGACCGCGCATCCCCAGGTCGTCCAGGCAGCGGCGCAACTCCTCGCGGGGGCTAGGCACCAGGTGCGGGTTCACGCTGGCGAAGGGGATGAGCCGCTCGTGGCCGCGGCAGAACTCGGCGACGAACTCGTTGGTAACCACGCCAACCGTCTTGGGGTGCATGTCGGGGAGGATGACGGCGTGGGATATGCCGCAGTCGTCCATGAGCGCCAGCAGGGCGTCCGGCCGCATCAGGTTCCGGAACTCCTCCAGGGACGCGCCTTTGACGAGCGACTGCATCCATTCCACGACCCACGGGTGATAGTTCTCGGGTTGGGCCACGTGAACGTGGAAGTCTATGACCGGCGTCGTCGTCATATCCTGCCCCCTTGTGCGAAGCGTGTGGCCATCGGTCGGCCTAAGTATAGCATGGTTTCGCGGATCGGACAATCTTGCGCGCAGGGCCGATGGGTGCTACAATCGGGCCGTTTCGCTCAGAGCGATGGCGCTGCAAGGAGGAAGAATCATGAAGAAGATGTTCATCGTCGGCCCCGTTGATGTCTTTGACGACGTACTGGCCGTGATGGGCGAACAAGTGATCGCCCACTATGGCGACGACTTCGTGCGCCTGTACCGCGAGACGCAGGACCTCACTCGCATGGTGCTCGGCACGTCTGGCGACGTGTTCCTGATGGCGGGGCCTGGGACTGCTGGCCTGGACGCCTGCATGGGCAGCCTGCTCCAGACCGGCGAGAAGGTACTCATCCCCGTCAGCGGCTTCTTCAGCGACCGCCTGATTGCCGTGGCCAAAGGGTCGGGCCTGGAGCCGGTGGTGGAGGAGTTTGAGTGGGGCACGCCGGTGGAGCCGGACCGACTTCGCAGGCGGCTCGCGTCCGAGAAAGGCATCGCCGCCCTGGTCTTCGTGCACCACGAGACCTCAACGGGCGTCCTGAACCCGCTGGACGACATCGTTGGCGTAGCCCACGACTTCGGTGTGCCTGTCATCGTGGATGCCGTCGCGTCGGCGGGCGGGGTTCCGGTGGACATGGACCGCCTGGGGATTGAGTTCCTGGTTACCGTGGCAAACAAGGCATTGGAAGCGCCGCCCGGCTTGTCCATTGTCTCCGTGAATAAGCGGGCGTGGGAGTTGATGGAAAAGGGCGGCCCGCGCAATCACGGCTGGTACCTGGATTTGCGCACGTGGCGCGACTACGCCATCCGCTGGGCCGATTGGCACCCATTCCCCGTAACGCTGCCAACCAGCGTGGTGCGGGCGCTGCACACGTCCCTCCTGCGCATCCAGCGCGAGGGGTTGGACAATCACTTTGCCCGATTCGCTCGGGCCGCCGAGCAGGTTCGGCGTGGGCTTCGGGAGATGGGGTTCTCCATGCTGGTGGAAGGGCAATACGCGTGCCCGGTAGTGTCGGCGGTGCGGGCGCGGCCCGAGTTCCCGGTCTCCGAGATGGCTGCCTATCTGGAGCGCGAGCGCGGGCTCATGATTGCAGGTGGCATCGGCCCGCTCAAGGGCAAGATTTTCCGCATCGGGCACATGGGCAAGGCCACAACGCAGGAGTACATTGACGAATTGCTGGCGGCAGTGCGCGATTTCCTGCGCATGAAAGGGCTGGCGTAGGCGACGCCGACAGCGACCAGGGGGCCCACTGAGGCCCCCTTACTGGTTGCGCCGCCCGATGCGCGCGGCGATGCGGTCCACCCACGCCTCCAGACGCCGACGGTAGGCGAGCACCGGCACACCGAGCGCCAGCGCAACTCCCACGAGCGCAAGCCATTGCCCGGCGGTCAGGTTGCCCGACACATCGCCCATCCATGCGGATGCCAGCAGGCTGGGGAATCGCCCGATGGCGGCCAGAATCAGCAGCAGGGAGATGGGAATATCGGTCAGCCCCGCCAGGATGCTGATTGAGTCGTCGGGGACGAAGGGGAGCAGGAACAGGATGAAGAATGCCGTCGGCCCGCCCCGCCGCACCAGGTCGTCAAACCGCCGAAGATGCCGGGGCGGCACAACGCGCTCCACAAACGCTCGCCCGAGTTTGCGGGCCAGCGTCATCAGAATCCAGGCTCCCAGCAGGACGCCGATGGTGCTGTACACCGTGCCCCAGAACGTGCCGAACAGGTAGCCGGAGACCAGTCCCACTACCTGCCCGGGCAGCGGCGCGAGGATCACCTGCGCGGCCTGCAGCGCGATGAGAGCCAGCGGCCCCGCAGAACCGAATCCTGCGACCCACTCGCGGAGCCTGTCCTGCTCGGAGACCAGGCCCAGCAGGGGCCGCCAGAAGCGGACGGCGATCACCACCAGCGCAATCGCTGCTAACGCCCACGCGGCCACCCGAATCGCCCGGGCCGCCCGCTCACTCACCTCTCTCATAATTGGAAGCGACTGGAATCGTGTACGAACTTCTCCTCGTAGTTCTCCACCAGGCGCAAGAGTTTCGCCTTCAGATTGCGCCACTCGTCGCTGTTCATCGCCTCGCGCATGGATTCTATGTCGGGCGCTACGGCCCCCGTCAGGATTTGCGGGCCGTCGCCGTAGGCGGTGTACCACGCCTCTGTGGGCTGCACGCCCAGGCGCATCAGCGTGGGCGCGAACTCCTTGGAGACGAACTCAAAGTACTCGGCTTCTTTGTCCGGTCGGATGTCCCACGTCATCAGAATCTTGATCGCCATGATTCCCCCTACTCCAGGCGCGCCAGGAGTTCTTTCTTCACCGCCGGCCCAAACGCGCCGACGAGGGTTACGTTCATGCGGCTAGGCTGGAGCCACTGCCGTGCGAACCGCCGCACTTCTTCGGCCTCCACCCGATCTATCTCCTTCAGGACTTCGTCCACGGTCATCAGCGGCTCGTTCAGCGCCTCGGCTCGCCCCCACCACGACGCGATGGAGAAACTGTCCTCCAGGCCCAGGACCAGGCGTCCCTTGACCTGTTCCTTCGCCTTCTGCAACTCGTCTTCGGGCACGAGTTCCTCGCGGATGCGCGCGCACTCGCCGAGGATGGCATCGTAGGCTTCGGTGAGCCGTTTCGGGTCCACCCCGGCGCTGATGCCCCAGATGCCTGTGTCGCGGAAGAGGCCGAACCAGGAGTCCACGCTGTAGGCCAGGCCGCGCTTCTCCCGCACCTCCTGGAACAGGCGTGAACTCATCCCCTCGCTCATGACCGCGTTCATCACCAAAAGGTTGAACCGGTCCGGGTGGACGCGCGGGATGGAGCGGACGGCGATGTTGAGGTAGGCCTGCTCGGTTCTGCGGCGGCCCACCTTCACGCGTGGCTTCTTCTGCGTCCCGCGCAGCGGCACATAGGACGGCACGGGCCTCACGGGCCAGTCTTCCAGCGCGCGCACCAACCAATCCAGCACTTGATCCCCATCCAGGCGCCCGGCCACGCTCACTACCACGTTCGGCGCTCCGTAGTTCTGCTGGATGTAGCCGAGCAGGTCATCGCGGCTCACGGCCAGCACGCTCTCAATGCTCCCTGCGATGTCGCGTCCCAGCGGATGCCCCGGGAACACCTCCTGCGTCAGCAACAGGTGCGACCAACTCTGCGGGTCGTCAAACAGCATTCGGATTTCCTCCACGACGACCCGCTTTTCCTTTTCCAACTCCACCGGGTCAAAGATGGGATAACGGATCATATCCTCCAGGACATCTAGCGCCAGGTCGCCGTGTTCCCACGGGACCTTGGCGTAGTACAGGGTCAGTTCCTTGCCGGTGGAGGCGTTCATCATCCCGCCGACGGATTCTAGCGCCAGGGATATGGCCCCGGCTGTCGGGCGCTTGCGGCTCCCTTTGAACATCATGTGCTCAATGAGGTGCGACGCCCCCGCGATCTCATCGCTCTCGTACCGCGCGCCAACCCCCACGAAGAACCCCACGGAGATGGCTCGCGTGTGGGGCACCTCGGTAACGAAGATGCGCAAGCCATTGTCCAGCGTTACCTTCTGCGTTGTTTCTGCGACGTGCTCTATCTTCATCCCCAATCTACCTCAACATTTGAAGTTGTCGTTCGGCTTCAGCCCGCACGGCGGGATTGTCGCTGAGTTCCAGCACCTTCTGGAATGCCTCGCGCGCCTCCTGCGCCTTGCCCTGGATCGCGTAGATGGAACCCATGCCTAGGTACGCCTCGGCCAGGTTCGGGTCAAACTGGCGGGCCGAGAGAAACTCCGCCAGCGCCTCGTTTAGCAGGTTCTGCTGGGCATATGCAGCGCCCAGGTTGTAGTGAAACACGGCATCCGTCGGCTCCAGCGTCAGCGCCTTGCGGAACTCCTGCTCGGCCTCGGCGAACCGCCCCTGCTCGTAGTACACGCCGCCCAGGTTGGAATGGGCGTTGGCGTTGTCAGGCTCCAGGCGGATGGCCTCTCGGAACTCCGCCGCCGCGTTATCCCAGTCCGCCAGCGCCGCAAAGGCGCGGCCGCGCTGGAGATGCGTGTCGGCGTCGTCCGGTGCGACCGCGACGGCAGTGCCCAGCAGGCTTGCCGCACGGGCGTAGTCGCCGGCGTCGTAGGCTTGGCGGGCCTGCTCTCTGACGGCGGGCAGGTCCACGCTCGGCGCGCCCCCGCCGCACCCCGCCAGAAGCGCCGCAACACAAACCGCTATCGCCGCCAGCCGCGCTCGGTACATCAGTCTCCGTTCTCCGATTTGGGGCGAAGGAGCACCACCTGAGTTTCCTCGGGCAGGCTGCTCGCCGAAACCTTCAGGGCGTCCTGCTCCTCGGCCTCGGCGACACCCAATTCCTTCAGGAACTTGCTGACCGGGTCCAGTTTCATCGTCAGCCCGCTCAGCCGGTAATGCATGGGGACCACGATGCTCGGCTCCAGCAGGCTCACCACCTCAGTGGCCTGCGACGCCTTCAACGAGGCCCCGCCGCCCACCGGCACCAGGAGCACATTGATGTCGCCGATGGCCTCCACCTGGCTCTGGCTGGGAATGTGCCCCAAGTCCCCCAGGTGGCAGACCCGCAACCCTTCCATCTCAAAGACGAAGATGGTGTTCTTGCCGTATTCCCGCCCGTTGCGCGTGTCGTGGTACGAGGAGATGCCGGTGATGAAGACGCCGCTGACCTCGTACTCACCCGGCCCGTCTATGACGAACGGATTGCCTCTGACGGCCTTAGCGTTGGAATGCCCCGGGTGCGGGTGGCTGATGGTAACGATGTCGCCCTTCAGCCCCACAGGCGACAGGCCGATGCTCTTGTCAAACGGGTCGGTGATGATGGTCGCCGTGCGATCCTTGATGCGGAAGCAGGCGTGTCCGTACCAGAGAATGTCCATGAAACAGTGCCTCCAGAATTTGCGCTACCTGCCCATTATACTGTCAAGGCGGCGCGTTGACAATCGGCAAGACGCAAGATGCGACGGGCTGTGGGAGACGCGTCGCCTTGGAACCACGGCACGGCCGGCGTTGATGCAAGCCCGAAGGGCCGCGCCCGTGCGTCAGGAGGATTGCCCCGCGCGAAGACGGGCAATCTGCTCGCGCAGGCGGGGGATGGCGCGCAGGTCCTTCGCCGAGGCGCGGCCGTGCCGATAGCGGTGGAGGCGGAAGGCCAGTTCGGCCAGCAAGCGGTAGAATCGCGCAGCGTTTCGGCCCTGGGCGAGGTTCCCCGCGGCGGCGGCCTTGCCCCGCGCCATCAGACGCTTCCACGGCGACTGGGCGATGTGGTACTCGTCCACCGTCAGCAGGATGCCGATTTCAGGGCGGAGTTCCTCGGCGATCCATCGGCGCTCCTGGCGCAACGACAAGACCAGGATAGCGATGATGATGAGCACGCCGCCTGCATCCCCAATGAGGCTGATGCCGATGGCGGCCAGCGTCTCACCCGACAGCGTCGCGCCCAGATTGTGCACCGCGTGGAACCCCATGCCCGCCAGCAGGCCCAGCAATGGCACGGTGGCCTTCGCCAGTGGGCTGCGGGCATTGCGTGCGTAGCCAAGCCCGGCCCCTGTGAAGGCGGTGTAGAAGGCGTGATTCAGCCCGAAGACGATGGTTCGCATCACGGCCAGGAGGCCGAAACTCTCCCAGCCCTCCGAGGCGGCCTCGTTTACCAGGTAGAAGAAGTTCTCGGTCATAGCGAACCCAAACCCAACCAGCGCGCCGTAGATGATTCCATCCAGCACGCCGTCAAACTCGTCGCGGAACAGGCGGTAGATGAGGTACAGGGCGATGGCCTTGGCGATCTCCTCCACGATGGGCGCGACGATGGAAGCGGAGGCCAACTCGCGGCCCAGGTCGGAGTAGCCCGCCAGGGGCACGTCCAGCGCGACCTCGGCGCCGAGCGAAAGGAGGATGGCCGGGGCCGCGCCCCAGATAAAGGCCGCGGCAAGGAGCAAAATCGGCTCCTTCTCGTACCGGTCGCACCACCAGATGATGAGGACGTACACGATGGTCGGGACGGCGGCGGCAAGGACACTCGCGACGATTTCGGCCATCAGGGTTTCCTCCCATCGCGCGGAGCGAGGCTAACGCGCGCTCCGTCTCCGCAATTTGTTGACCGTGCTGATCAGGTGGACCAGCGGCGTGGACAGACGCCCCTCCGCCCGCCCCTGCTTCAGCGCCTGCAGGAACTCCGCGGGGCCGGCAAAGGGCGGCACTTCCACGTAGGCCCTGCCCACCTCGTACACCGAGTGGGCGTCGCTGCCCGCCGTGCCCAGCAGGCCGTACTCGCGGGCGAAGGCCAGGGCGCGGGCATTGTCCGGCGGCCACACCACACGGGCGTTGAAGACCTCCAGGCAATCCACCTGCCGCAGGATGCGGAGCAGCACATCGCGGCCCATCGCCTCGCGGCGCAATTGGTCCAGCGGGTGCGACACGCCCACAACCCCGCCCTGTTCGCGGATGCGGTGAATGGTCTCCTCCGGCGAAAGTCCCGCCGGAATCTCCTCCCGAATGAAGTAGGCCAGCAATTCGCCGCTGTCGGTCTTGATCTCCTCACCGACGATGACGAAATCGGGGGCGATGGCATGGGCCTCCAACGCCCCCGCGATGCGGTTGTGGTCGGTGATGGCGATGCGCGATAGCCCGCGCTCGCGGGCCGCCTGGATGAGCCGCTGCGGGCTGACCGCGCAATCCCGCGAGTAGTGCGTGTGCAGGTGCAGGTCTACGCGCCAGACGTTACTTGCGGCCACGCTTCCTCCAGAACGCCAGCCCCGCCAGCACAGCCGCGACGCCCGCAAGCCCCAGCCCCACCTTCTTCGGGTCGTAGAGCGGGGCCGTTACGGCGGGGATGTCGCCGTAGCGTTCAAACAGCCGCCCCCATGGGGTTTTCAGCGCCTCCTGCACGCGCTTATGGCCCACCAGCGGATACCACAGCCCGTCGTAGTAGGCGCGGGACGCGATGTAGGACCAGGGCACGATGGGGCTCCGCAGCAGCAGGTTCTCAAACGGCTTCAGCGGGCCGTGGTAGATCATCTTCTGGCCGCGGCTGGCGAAGGTCTCGCCGGTTACGAAGTGCCAGTTCTCGCCAGAGATGTCGTCGCCGACGATTTCAATCTCGCGCGGGTCGCCGACGCCCAGGCCGCGCTCGTGGGCCAGGCGGATGAACTTGAGCGACATGGGGTCAAACCCCTGCAACTTGGCCGAGATGGCGTCAATGGCCACCTGGTCCGCCGAGGCGAGGATGATGTTCTTCTCGTGCACGTTCATGGCGCGCGGGCCGGGGCCGTCGCCTGCGAACGTCCCGTCCATCACGGCGAAGATGCCCGTGTGGATTTCCTGTTGGATGGCCAGCAGGTCCACCACCGTCTCGTGAATCACGCTGTGGGTCCAGTGGCGGCGCTCCGACAGCAACCCTCCAAAGGCGTTCTTCATCGCGCCGGTGATGGTGGTGAAGACGTGGGTCTTCACCGTGGGCAGGTGGACAACGTTCTTGCCGATGAACATCTTGGGAATCTTGATGCCGTCGGGGTACACTTTGTCCAGCACGAGCATGGGGGTCTTCGGCTCGTAGACAATCCACTCCACCTGCGGCTCGTACAGGTGCACGTTCTGAAGCCCGTAGCGGTCCACGACGAGTTTGTGCTTGTTGTTCCGCTCGCCCACGTAGGCGTCCACGACGACGGTGCGGTTGTGCGCGGCGATGAGGTTCTTGTACCCCGCATCCAGCAGGGTGCGGATGACGGCTTCCAACTGCCACGGCGCGGTGGAACAGGCGGGGTACCACTGTTGCCACGAGATATTGATCTTCAGCAGGGTGTCCTTGTCCTTGGGCAGCGCCTGCTCAAACCCCGCCAGTTGCATCAGGCGGCGATAGTCCTCCAACACGGTTTCGGGTGTGGTGTGCAAGACGGCCACTTTTCCGCGGCCAGGGAATTGCGCGTTGCTCATGTCGTTGTCCTCCAGATGCCATAAAAGGGTCTCGGTGCTGCGCGTTAGTAACCAATGGTGCTACTTCACAGACTGAACTCGGCGATGGACAGCCGGACAAAACCGTCCTTGTCTGGCTGA
>JARYMK010000073.1 GCA_029907165.1 Anaerolineae bacterium | reverse complement strand
ATTGGCGACCCCATCCAGCGCCAGCACTACATCCAGCGCCTGGCCCGTTTGGTGCGCATGGACGAGCGCACGCTGGCCGAGGCGCTTGGATCGCCGGCACGGGCTGCCAAGGCGCGCCCTCAGCCCGAAGGCGAAGTGCCGGTCCCGGGCCGCGCCGACCGTGCCACATACGAGGACTACGTGCTGTATCTGATTTCGCGTTCTCCAAGCGTCGTGCCGTGGGTGGGCCAAGCCCTGGCCGATGCCGGACTGCAGCCGCCCCGACCCGACGAGTTCCGCGACCCGCGGAGCCGCGCCATCCTAGAGCGCATCTGGGAGCCGTTGGCGTCCGAGAGCGCTTCGTGGCCTGAAATTCAGGGCGGCCTTCCGCAGATCATGCAAGACCATCTGGCGGAACTCGCCCAGCGGATGGGCTCGCTACCCCCGTTGCCCGAGGAACAGGTGCGCGCCGAAGTGTTCCAGACCATCCTGCGCCTGCGCCAGCAATACCTCAAGAGCGTGCTGGCAGACTTGCGCTTCCTGTGCCAGGATGCCGAGGAGCAGCACGATGAGGAGGCCCTGGCGCAGCACACCCTCGCCATCGGACAGCACACCCAGGAACTGCGAGCCGTTCAGAAAGCCCTCGGCTCCAGGAACGAACAGCGCGCCCCTCTCTTCCAGCGCGAGTGATGACCGAACGTGGCAGTTGACAAGGCGCGCGTTTCGGTGAAAAATACGTCCTGACCCAAGGAGACAGGAGACGGCCACATCATGGACACGACCGAACTCGCTGGTGCATCCAAACGCAAATCCCGGCGTGCGGCATCTTCATCGCCCGCGCGCGCAGGCCGTGGCGACTCCGCTCGGAAAGACGTTTCCCCCGACGACACGCCCGAAGAACTGGTCTTGGATGAGGGGATAGAATCCGAGGACGAAGAACTCACCGACCTCCTGGAGGCGGTGGAAGTTCCTCTGGATGAGGAGGAATTGGAGGAGTTGGACCTGGAGGCCGCGGAGGACCTGGACCTGGCCGAGGCCGCCGATGCCTGGGAGGACATTGAGGCCGCTGGGGTTGAGGAGCGGCGTGTCCCTCTGCGGGCGCTGGTTGAGGTGTCCACGACGGACCTGGGCGGCGACCCCGTTCGGATGTACCTGAGCGAGATCGGGCAAGTTCCGCTTCTGTCCACGGCTCAGGAGGCGCGACTGGCCCGGAAAATCCAGAAGGGCGAGGAGGCCAAGCGGCGGCTGGAGGCCGAGAAGGACCAACTGACGCCGAAGGAACGCGCCAAATTGCGCCGTGCCATCCGCGAAGGCGCGGCCGCCCGCCGCAAGTTGGTGGAGGCCAACCTCCGGCTTGTGGTCAGCGTCGCCAAGCGTTACCTGGGCCGGGGCCTGTCGCTGCTGGACCTCATCCAGGAGGGCAACATGGGCCTCCTGCGGGCCGTGGAGAAGTTTGACCCCAGCATGGGGTACAAGTTCAGCACCTACGCCACCTGGTGGATCCGCCAGGCTATCAGCCGCTCCATTGCCGACCAGTCGCGAACCATCCGCATTCCGGTTCACATGATTGAGACGATCAACCGCCTGTTCCGTGCCTCGCAGGCGTTGCAGCAGGAACTGGGCCGCGAGCCGACGCCCGAGGAACTGGCCCTGGAGATGGGGTTCGTGGAGCCGGAGGATCGTGTTCGGATTGAGGAGGCGTTGGCCAACGGCGGCAAGATGGACAAGCACCTGGAGCGCCGCTTGCGCCGTGCCGCCTTCCGTGTGCGCCGCATCCAGCGCATCGCCCAGGAGCCCATGTCGCTGGAGGCGCCCGTGGGCTCCGAGGATAGCAGTTACCTGGGGGACTTCATAGAGGATGACTCGTTGCCGGGGCCGGCCGATGCCGCCTCGCTGCAACTCCTGCGCGAGCAGATGCACGAGATTTTGGGGGGACTTTCCGAACGCGAGCGGGAAGTGCTGGCGCTGCGCTTCGGGCTGGAGGACGGCCAGGGCCACACGCTGGAGGAGGTGGGCCAGCGGCTGGGCGTTACCCGCGAGCGCATCCGGCAGATTGAGTCCAAGGCCCTTCGCAAACTCCGCCACCCCTTCCGCACGCGCAAGTTGAAAGACTACCTGGGGTAGAAGGGGACGGGTGCATTTGACACTCTACTACCCCCCATGCTATAATTCGACCAACAACCGAAACCGAACGACGCCGAACAGGAGGAGTAGGCGGCGGATGCTGGTAGAGAAGAGGGGCCACCGGCTGAAAGCCCCTCGCAGCGGAAACCGCCGAACGTCGCCTGGGAGTCGGGTCGCCGAACCGATGCGGGAGTAGGCGGCCCCGGGTCAGCCCGTTACAGCCCAAGAGCGTCCGCCGCGATTCCGTCGCGGCTGGAAGCAAGGTGGTACCGCGGAAGGTTTGCCCCTTTCGTCCTTGTGGCGAAGGGGGTTTTTGTTTAGCCGATAGCCGTTGGCCATTAGCCACCGGCCAAGGGCTAATGACCAACGGCTAATGGCTAACGGCCAACGGCTGACCGCTAATCGCTGGAGGTGCTATCATGAGTCCCAAAGAAATGCCGAAAACCTACGACCCAACCGCCACCGAGCAACGCATTTACGAGTGGTGGGAATCGCGGGGCTACTTCCGCCCGCGCATTGATCCGGCGAAGAAGCCCTGGACCATCACCATGCCCCCGCCCAACGTTACGGGCGCGCTGCACTTGGGCCATGCCATCACCGCCGCCATTGAGGACCTCATGACCCGCTGGCACCGCATGCGCGGCGAGCCGACCCTGTTCCTGCCTGGCTCGGACCACGCGGGCATCGCCACGCAGGCCGTGGTAGAGCGCGAACTCGCCAAGCAGGGCCTCACCCGCCACGACCTGGGCCGCGAGAAATTCATTGAGAAGTGCTGGGAGTGGAAGCATATCTATCATCGCCGCATCACCGACCAGCACCGCAAACTCGGCGTCTCCTGCGACTGGGAGCGCGAGAGGTTCACCCTGGACGAGGGGCTGTCGCGCGCGGTCCGCACCGCCTTCGTGCGCCTGTACGAGCAGGGCCTCATTTATAGGGGCACGTACCTGGTCAACTGGTGCCCGCGCTGCACGTCGGCCATCTCGGACCTGGAGGTGGAGCACGAGGAGCAGGCCACCAGCCTCTGGTACGTCCGCTACCCCCTGCTCAACGGCGACTGGGGCGGGCCACGGCACGAGTGGAGCAGCGGCCGCTGGGCCGAGGGCGCGACCGAGTTCATCCAGGTGGCGACCACTCGCCCCGAGACCATCCTGGGCGACACCGCCGTGGCCGTAAACCCCAACGACGACCGCCACGCGGCCCTCATCGGGCGGCAGGCCGTCCTGCCCGCCATCGGCCGCGTCATTCCCATCATCGGCAGCCTCACGGTGGACACCGCCTTCGGTACCGGCGCGGTCAAGGTAACGCCTGCCCACGACCCCACCGACTACGAAATCGGCCTGCAGCATGGGCTGGACGCGCCCATCGTCATGGACGAGGAGAGCCGCATGAATGAACTGGCCGGCCCGTATCAGGGGCAGGACCGATTTGAGTGTCGCCGCAACCTGGTGGCCGACCTGGAGAAAGAGGGGCTCCTGGTCAAGATTGAGCCGTACACCCACGCCGTGGGCACCTGTCAGCGATGCCACACGATCATTGAGCCGCGCATCTCCACCCAGTGGTTCGTGCGCATCAAGCCCCTGGCCGAGCCGGCGCTCCAGGCTGTCCAGGATGGCCGCATCCGCATCGTGCCCGATCGCTTCGTCAAAATCTACACCAACTGGATGGAGAACATCCGCGACTGGTGCATCTCGCGGCAACTGTGGTGGGGCCATCGCATCCCCGTCTGGTACTGCGACGACTGCGGCGCCCAGACCACCGGCGTTACCGACCCGACGGCGTGCGGCTCCTGCGGCAGCAAGAACATCCACCAGGACCCCGACGTGCTGGACACATGGTTCTCGTCTGGCCTCTGGCCCTTCTCCACGCTGGGCTGGCCCGACGACACCGAAGACATGCGCTACTTCTACCCAACGACGGTGCGCGAGACCGGCTACGACATCTTGTTCTTCTGGGTGGCGCGGGAAATCATGCTGGGCCTGGCGATGACCGGCGAAATCCCCTACCGCGTCGTGTACCTGCACGGCCTGGTGCGCAACGCCCAGGGCAAGAAGATATCCAAATCCATGCCCGACGCCGACAAGTACGACCCGCTCAACGTGATTGACGAGTACGGCGCCGACGCCCTGCGCTTCACCCTGGTTACCGGCAGCACCCCCGGCCAGGACATGAAACTCTCGCCCGAGCGCATCGCGTCCAACCGCAACTTCGCCAACAAGATTTGGAACGCCGCGCGGTTCGTTCTGTCCAACCTGGGCGACGAGCCGGTGGCCGCGGACCCCTGGGCGCTCCCGCTGGAGCCGGTGGACCGCTGGATACTCAGCCGCCACAACCGCCTCATCGCCGAGGTCAACCGCCTGATGGAGGACTACCAGTTCGGCGAGGCCGGCCGCCAGATTTACGAGTTCCTATGGGGCGAGTACTGCGACTGGTACATTGAGGCCACCAAGCCGCGATTGTACTCCGAGGAGAGCACAACGGAGGAAGCCGCGCGATTGCTCTCCAAGCAGGCGGCGAGAGCGGTGCTGGTGCACGTGCTGGAGCGCACCCTGCGCCTGCTGCACCCGTTCATGCCCTTCGTAACCGAGGAAATCTGGCAGAACCTGCCCCACGAGGGCGAGGCGCTCATCATCGCGCCGTGGCCCGAACCCGGCCCCCGCGACGAGGACGCCGAGCGGGAGATGGGCGCGCTCATGGACGCCGTCCGCGCCATCCGCAACGCCCGCGCCGAGTACAACGTGGAGGCGGGCAAGCCGATAGAGGCCCACATCGCCGCCGGCGCGTTCTACGACACGTTCGCGTCCCAGCGCGACATCCTGGTGCGCCTGGCCCGGTTGGACCCGGAGCGGCTGGAGTTGGCCCCGTCGCTGGCCCGCCGCCCCGACAAGGCGCTGGCGCTGGTGTTCCCGGGCGTGGAGGTGTACCTGCCGCTCGCCGGCATGGTGGATGTGGACAAGGAGCGCGCCCGCCTGGCGAAGGAGTTGGAGCGAGTTACCGCCGACATCGCCCGCTCCGAGAAACTACTGGCGAATGAAGGGTTCACCCGCAAGGCTCCGGAGGACGTGGTGGAGGAGGAGCGGGAGAAACTGGCCGCGCTCCGCGACCGCCGCGCCCGCCTGGAGGAGCAGGTGCGGGTGCTGGGCGCGTAGGCGAACTCGGCACACAGGGGCGCGCCTGCATCCCTGGGATGACAACCGTAGGGGCGCACCGACGTGTGCGCCCCTGTTTCAGTTCACCACAGGGACGCAGGGGCCGCGCGAAAGACAATCAATGGCCCTGGCGAATCTTATGTTCGCCCCCTATGGAATCCTTCCTCGCCGCGACTTGGCTATTCTTGGTCTTTCAGGGCTTTTTCAAAGTCCTCGGGTTTCGGGCACCAGTGCTGAAGCCAGTCAAACGCGAAGACCTGAGCCTGGGCAGTGAGGACATCCTCGGCGGCAGTAAACCCGGTGCCTGGCTTGCCTGTTGTCTCGCTCACGACAAGCGCAGTCAGTGGGGGGAGAGATTGCAGTCTGCAGTACGCCTGTATTGGCGCAAGTAGTTGCCCCAACCCAGGCTGTGGAACACCGATCAGTGCCGCGAGTTGCCTGTAGGTTACAACCTGCTGGTTTCTTGCCGCCCATGCTAGAACGGACCATATCTGGGTTGCCCTTTCACCTCTGTTCATTGCGCCCTCTGTCGAGAAACAAAGGATGTGTGCCCCAGCCAGTGGGGTGAGGATAGACTGGACTCAGACTCAGTCCTTGACGTCGCCCTCAACACCCTGGACCGGCCTCCCGCCTTTGGAGGCGTCCATGGATTGCCGCGGCTTGTCTCCCCCACGCCAGACCATCACCAGCAGGATCGGCGTCAGCACGTACACGATGAGGTTCACGTACTGATCGCACAGGTTCGCCGTCCAGGGGAGCCCGCGCACCCGGAAGAAATCCGTGGCGTGGCCGCGCAGCAGAATCTCCACAGGATTGCTCAGCGCGCCGGCGAGCAGCGTCGCCATGACCAGCACCACCTTGCGCGCCGGCGCTGTCGCGTCCATCTGCCCCGCCCAGCGCAGCAGGTACGCCACCATCCCCACCGCCAGCACCAACGACGCCCCCGCAATCCACCGGTACGGCCCCAGTGCCCCGAAAATGTAGTGATACCCCTCGTTGTAACTCAGGTACCACGAGATGAACGGAATCGGCGAGGGAATCGGCTGGGCACCAAAGACCAGCGACCGCTCGGCCACCGCCTTTGCCGCCCAGTCCAGCGCGAAAAGTCCCGCGCCAATCCCAATCACCACCACGCGCTCCAGTGTCCGTTTGCTCATGTCCGCCTCGGCGAAAGATTGCGTCCTACAATACCCGAAAACGCTCTCCCTGACAAAACCGCCGCCCCGCCCGCGGGGAGAGAAGGGGGCCGGGGGATGAGAGGGGTAGACCCCGCCTGCGAGGAGAGAAGGGAGCCGGGGGATGAGATGGGTAAACCGCCGCCCCGCGCGCAACTTGACGCCCGCGCCACCCGCGCATAGAATGCCCGTACACAGACCGCTGATGGGGGTGCGAACATGAACCTGTGGCACGAACTTCCCGTGGGACCCGACTGGCCCGAAGTCATCAACGTCATCGTGGAAATCCCCAAGGGCAGCCGCAACAAGTACGAGTACGACAAGACTCGTGGCGTCATCAAACTGAACCGCGTCCTGTTTTCATCCCTGTACTATCCCGGCGACTACGGCCTCATCCCGCGCACCCACTACGAAGACGGCGACCCGCTGGACGTCCTCGTGATGATCAACGAGCCGACATTCCCCGGCTGTGTCTTGGAGGCGCGGCCCGTCGGCTTCTTCCGCATGATGGACAAGGACCTGCCCGACGACAAGATACTCGCCGTGCCCGCGTCGGACCCCCTATACACCGAAATCCGCGACCTGGAGGACGTCCCGCCCCACTTCCTGCGCGAGGTGGCCCACTTCTTCTCGGTGTACAAGGACCTGGAGGAGACCCGCGTCAAACCTATCGGCTGGGAGCCGCGCGAAGCCGCTTACGAGCACATTCGCCACGCGGTGGAACTCTACAGCAAGGAAGGCATGCGGTTTCGGTAATCCCTGATGATGCCCCACCTGGAGGTGAACATTGCGCACAGCCCGGTATGTGCTTTCGGCGTTTATCATATTTGCCCTCATCACCGGCTCATTCGCGGCCGGTTTCTTGGCGCGCGGGTGGATGATCTCCCGCTACCAGCAGCAGCCCGCGAGCGTTGAGCAGCAGTTTTCCGTCTTCTGGGAGGCGTGGAACATCGCCCAGGAGAACTTTGTGGACCCCACGGCGCTGGACCCGAAGGCCATGACCTACGGGGCCATCCGCGGGATGCTGGATTCCCTTGGAGACATCGGCCACACGCGCTTCCTCACGCCGAAGGACCTGGCCGAGGAGCGGGTCAGCATGAGCGGCAAGTACTCCGGCATCGGCGCGGAGATCGGCATGCGCGACGGTCGCCCCATCATCATCGCGCCCTTTGACGGCTCGCCCGCCCAGCAGGCCGGCATCCAGGCCGGCGACTACATCATCCGCGTGGACGGCGAGGACACCGCCGGCCTGTCGCTGGACGAGGTCGTGGCCCGCATCCGAGGCCCCGAAGGGTCGCAAGTGAGGCTGACCATCATGCGCCCGGGCAGCGCCTCGCTCTTGGAGTTCACCATCGTGCGCGAAATCATCCGAATCGCCGCCGTCTCATGGGCCATGATTCCCGAAACCCACATCGCCCACATCCGCATCAGCCAGTTCAGCGCCACTGCCCTGCCCGGCCTGAAGGACGCCATCACCGCCGCCAAGAACGGGGGTGCCCAGGCGCTCATCGTGGACGTGCGCAACAACCCGGGTGGCCTGCTGGACCAGGCCGTCTCCATCGCCAGCCAGTTCCTGGCGTCGGGCAACGTGGTGCTGGAGGGGCGGCGCGACGGGACCCGCAAGCCGTACCCGGTAGAGGAGGGCGGCCTGGCCGTGGACATCCCCATCGCCGTCCTGGTGAACGAAGGCTCGGCCAGCGCATCCGAAATCTTCGCGGGCGCGATCCAGGACCACAAGCGCGGTGTCATCGTCGGCCAGCCCACCTTCGGCACCGGCACCATCCTGTCCACCTTCAACCTGAGCGACGGCTCGGCAGTGCTGCTGGGGACGGGGCAGTGGCTCACCCCTGGCGGGCGCAGCCTCCGCCGCGAGGGCATCACGCCGGACGAGTTGGTGGCGCTCCCCGTGGACGGGCACATTCTGATGCCTGCGAAATCGGGGAAGTTGGCGCCCGATGAGATTGAGAAGGCCGGCGACACCCAACTGGCCCGCGCGATCCAGATTCTGTCGGGTCGGGCGACAGTGGTCGCGCCCAACTTCAGCGCCGCAACCGCCGTACCCGACCGCCAGTGCGCTGCTGTGAATTGACGGGAAACGGCCGATTCGTGGGAAACAAAAGCGACGCCCCAAGGGAGGGGCGTCGCTTTTTGTCGGATTGTGCCTCCGCTTACGGCCGCAGGTTGTAGAACACGTCTTTACCTGGGTAGATGGCTGCGTCGCCAAGTTCCTCTTCAATCCGCAGCAGTTGGTTGTATTTGGCGACACGCTCCGAACGGCACGGCGCGCCGGTCTTGATCTGCCCCGTGTTCAATGCCACCACCAGGTCGGCAATGGTGGTGTCTTCGGTCTCGCCGCTGCGGTGCGACACCACCACCGTCCACCCGGCCCGCACCGCCATTTGCACCGCGTTCATGGCCTCGGTGAGCGTGCCGATCTGGTTCACCTTGCACAGAAGCGCGTTGGCGGCTCGCTCGCGGATGGCCCGCTGCACCCGCTCCACGTTGGTAACCAGCAGGTCGTCGCCCACGATCTGAATCTTGCGGCCCAGGCGCTCCATGAGCGCGCGCCAGCCGTCCCAGTCGTCCTCGGCCAGCCCGTCTTCCAGCGACACGATAGGGTACTTGCGCACCCAGTCCTCGTAGAAGGCGATCATCTGCTCGCTGGACAGAACGCGACCCTCTTTCTTCAGGTGGTACTTGCCGTTCTCGTAGAACTCCGAGGCGGCGGGGTCCAGCGCCAGGTAGATGTGGTCGCCGGGGCGGTAGCCCGCCTGGGCGATGGCCTCCAGGATGAGTTCCACCGCCTCCTCGTTGGACTTGAGCGACGGCGCAAACCCGCCCTCGTCGCCCACGTTGGTGGAGTAGCCCTTCTTGGCGAGGAGTTTCTTGAGGGCCTGGTACGTCTCGGCGCACCAGCGCAGTGCCTCTTGAAAACTGCTTGCGCCCAGGGGCATGATCAGGAACTCCTGCAAATCGGTGCTGTCCAGCGCGTGCTTGCCGCCGTTGAGGATGTTCATCATAGGCACGGGCAGGGTGCGCGCGCCGACGCCCCCGATGTAGCGGTACAGGGGGATGTCCAGCATGGCGGCGGCGGCCTTCGCCACGGCCAGCGACACACCCAGGATGGCATTGGCTCCCAGGCGGCCCTTGTTGGGCGTCCCGTCCAGTTCCACCAGGCGGGCGTCAATGCTGGCCTGATCCAGCGGGTCCCAGCCGATGAGTTCGTCGGCGATCTCCTCGTTGACGTTTTGCACGGCTTTCTGCACGCCCTTGCCGCCGTAGTACGACTTGTCGCCGTCGCGGAGTTCCACCGCCTCGTGAGCACCGGTGGATGCGCCCGACGGCACGATGGCGCGGCCCATGTCGCCGGTGTCCAGGTACACCTCCACCTCCACGGTGGGGTTGCCCCGCGAGTCCAGCACCTCTCGCGCAAAAATGTCTTCTATCATCTTTCCACTCCTTTGGGTAAAAATGAACCGCGAACCTGCGCGTACGGACGCGGCGGGCTGACCAGTCCGCGGCGGCACGCGTCAGTTCGCGGTTCGTGTGAATCGCGACCCAACGTTCCTACTTGGTCAGGCCCAGCGCGCGGTACAGTTCGTCAAAGTCAAACCGCTCCTCCAGCATCTGCGCGAACCGCTGGAGTTTCTTTTCCTGATGGAATCGGGTCTTGCCGAAGAACCGCTCAATGATCTCCACGGTGCTCAGGGTGTCGTAGTTGACCAGGATGACCGGCACGCCCACCTCCTCGGCGCGGCCCAGGATGATGGGGCTGGGTTGGATGTTGCCGGTCAGGACCAGGCACTTGGTGGACGTTTCCAGCGCCGCCAGTTGGATGTCGGGGCGGTCGCCACCGGTGATGACGGCCTTGTTGGGCTTGCGGCGGAAGTAGGTGAGGGCGCTGTCCACGCTCATCGCGCCGACCATCAGGTGCTCCACCAGTTCGCCCAACTTGTCTGGGCAGCAGAGCACTTGCCCGTTGAGTGCCTCGCTGATTTTGGCGACGCTGATGGACATGAGCAGGCGGTCCTGCGGGATCACGGCGAAGGTGCGGATGCCCCTGGCGGCAAGTGCCTTGGTGATGACTTCCTGCACGAACTCCAGGTGAATCTTGGGGACAGCATTGATGACCACGCCGAGCATGGAGTCGCCCAGGCGCTTCAGCGCCGTGAGCGCGTCGTCTATCACTTGCACGTTGCTGGTGTACTTGAGGATGACGAGTTCGGGCGCCTTGAGCAGGTGCGACACGTCGGGCGTCCCCAGGTTCACGATATATCCCTCGCGCAGCGAGCCGCCGCCCTCCAGGATGACGATGTCTCGCCCCTTGGCGACCTTCTCATACGCTTTGCGGAGCACCTCTTCGCCGTTGATCTGCAACTTGCCGGTCAGAATCTCGTCCACGAATTCCGGCGTCAGGGGGACGGCGGTCAGTTCTTCGGGGCGCTCCTCCAGCCCCAGCGCCTCGCGCACGAAGGCAGCGTCTTCGTCCACGATCTTGCCCTGGATGCGATGGGCGGCGCTGCTTACGGGCTTGAGGTAGCCCACGGTGTACCCGTCACGCTGCATCCGCTGGGCGATCCCAAGGCAAAGGGCCGTCTTGCCGGAAACCGGCTCAATAGATGTGATGTACAAGTTCGCCATTCTATCTTCTCCTTTGGTTACGTTGATAACCCGTAGCCGTACACTAACTGATTACAAGACGCATGTCCACGGCATAGGCCCCCAGGCCGCTGTCCAGCACCATCAGGGGGTTGATGTCCATTTCCACGACTTCGGGGAAGTCGGTAACGAGTTGCGACACGCGCAGCAGGATATCCACCATGGCTTCCATGTCGGCGGGCTTCTGGCCGCGCACGCCCTTGAGCAGGGCGTAGGAGCGAATCTCGCCGATCATCTCCTCAGCCTCTTTGCGCGAGATGGGCGCGATGCGGAAGGCTACGTCCTTCAGGACTTCCACGTAGATGCCGCCCAGGCCGAACATGAGCAGGGGGCCGAACTGCGGGTCGCGGTTCATGCCGATGATGACCTCGCGGCCGCCCATGACCATCTGCTGGACGAGGCAGCCCCAGATGCGCGCTTCGGGCATGAAGCGGGTGGCGCGGTACACCAGCAGGTCAAAGGCATCGCGCACGTCCGAGGCGCTGCGCAGCCCCACCTTCACGCCACCGATGTCGGTCTTGTGCAGGATGTCGGGCGAGGCGATCTTCATCACGACGGGGAAGCCGATTTCCTGGGCGTAGGCCACGGCCTCGTCGGCGGTGGCGGCGAGTTTGGACTCTGGGATGCGGATGCCATAGGCTTGCAGGATGTCGCGGGCTTCCGAGTCGCCGATGGTGAGGCGTCCGTCGGCGCGCGCCTGGGCAAAGACGTTCCGCACCACGTCCTTGTTCACGTCAAAGGTCTCAAACTGGGGCATGGGGCGTTCCATCCAGGCCACCTGGCGGTACATGGCGCGCAGGGCGGCGACGGCCCGCTCGGGCACCACGTAGTTGGGCACCAGGTACTCGTTCAGAATCTTCACGCCGGCGCTGGTGGTCGCCTCGCCCATGAAACTGGCCAGGATGGGCTTGTTGAACTTCTTGGACGCCTGGCCGATGGCATGGGCCGTTTCCTCTATCTCCGTCATGACCTGGGGCGTGAGGATGACGATGAGCGCGCCCACGTCGGGGTCCTTGAGCACCGTCTCAATGGCCATGGCGTAACGGTCGGCGCGGGCATCCCCCAGCACGTCCACCGGGTTCAGGACACTGGCCGCGGCGGGCAGGTTGGCGCGCAGGGCGTCCATCGTCTGGCGCGAGAGGGATGCCTGGCGGAGGCCGGCGCGCTCCAGTGCGTCGGTGGCCATGATGCCCGGGCCGCCCGCGTTGGTAACGATGACCACGCCGCCCTTGCCGGGCAGGGGCTGGCGCGCGAAGGCGATGGAGTAGTCAAACAAGTCCTGCACCGAACCGGCGCGGATTACACCCGCCTGGCTGAAGGCGGCATCGTAGGCGCGCTCGGAGCCGGCCAGCGTGCCCGTGTGCGACGAGACGGCGCGCGAGCCGGCGCTGGTGGTGCCCGACTTGACGGCGATCATCGGCTTGCGCTTGGTAACCCGCCGCGCGATGTCAATGAACCGCGCGCCGTTGACGATGCCTTCTAGGTAGGCCATGATGACCTTGGATTCCGGGTCGTCGCCCCACGCTTCCATGAAGTCAATCTCGTTCAGGTCCGCCTTGTTGCCCAGCGACACAAAGCGCGAAAACCCCACGTTCTGGGCCAGCGCCATGTCCAGGATGGAGGTGCACAGCGCGCCCGACTGGGACATGAAGGCGATCTTGCCGCGCTTGGGCATGCCCGCGGCAAACGAGGCGTTCATCTTGCCGACGGTGTCTATGACGCCCAGCACGTTGGGGCCAACCATGCGGATGTTGTACTTGTGGGCAATCTCTATGAGGGTGCGCTCCATCTTCGCGCCCTCGCTGCCGGTCTCGCGGAAGCCCGCCGAGATGATGATGACGCCCTTGACGCCTTTCTGCCCGCACTCTTCCAGGGCTGCCGCCACGTACTTGGCCGGAATCACGATGACGGCCAGCTCTATGGGGTCGGGCACGGCTAGCACGCTGGGGTAACATTTGAGGCCGAGGATTTCGTCGGCTTTGGGGTTGATGGGGTAAATCTTGCCCGGATAGCCGTACTGGACGATGTTGTGGAGGACCGAGTAGCCCAGTTTGTCGGTCTCACGGGATGCACCGATGACAGCGATAGATTTCGGCGTAGAGAAGGTTTCTATCATGGTATCGTCACCCACTTCCTAGAGATTCGGGCGAGGTGAGCACTGGCCGATTCCGCCCCGCCATGCGCACAACGGCGGCGATTATACTCCGATGAGGCGCGGAATGCAAATCCGATTGTGATAGAATTCGCAATTAGCCTCGGCAACGCTGCCGAGCACCCCGGACTTCAGGTTTACTCGCGCTCCACTTCCTCGGCGATGAGCACCAGGTCGTGGGGCCGCAGGAGGGTGATACGCCCGCGCCGCGAGCGGATGATGCCGCGTTTCGTGAAGCGGCTCATGACCCGGATGGCGCTCTCCACGGTCGTGCCCGTCATGTCGGCGATGTCCTGGCGGGTTACGGGCGCGTTGATGACGATGCCTTCGCCCACGCGCTGGCCTGTGGCCGCCGCAAGTTTCAGCAGGACGCGGGCGATGCGTCGCTCCACCCGTTCCACCGCCAGGCTGAGCATGGTCTGGTATGCATCCTGAAGCCGCTTGCCCAAACTGCGCGCCGTCTGGAGCGCCAGTTCCGGATGGCGGTCCAACGCCCGCAGGAAATCCGTGCGGCGGATGCCCCACACTTGCGACGGCTCCATCGCCTGGGCCGACACGGGGTACACCCCGCCGTTCAGGACGCCGATGTCGCCGACCGTGTCGCCCGCCGCCACGATTTCCAGGAGCATCTCCTTGCCGGTGTCGGAATGCTTCAGCACCTTGATGCGCCCGCTGCCTACCAGGTACAGCATGTCGGCCGGGTCGCCCTCAAAGAACAGGTACTCATCCTTGTCCACGGTGCGCGGACGCAGGAGCGACAGCAGGCTGTCTCTCGCCTCTCCGGAAAGCGCGGTCAAAGGCGGCACCGGCGCGAATTGCGAATTCATGGCGTTGGTCCTTGTGCGTTGTACTGGTAGTATTATAGCATCATTTGGGGCGATGGCGCAATCGCCGCTGCGTTGTTTCAGCAAATCCCCACGAGTGAGATCTTCTGCGTAACGAGCCTCAAACCCCTCTCTGGTAGGCTAGTCATGTCTCTCGGACTGGGCACCACAGTGGAGATGCTGTCAACAGGGTGACGGATAGCACATGCTGACTTCTCCCTCTTCGTTGCCGCTTTGACTCCACCGCGCCTGCTGCTCTGCCTTGCGCACCATGTGAGGGCAGTGTATTGCCTTGACCCAAGGAATGAGTTGGGGTTGATGGCAGAGATAATATCAGCCATCTCCTCGTCTGAGAGCACCTCAAGCGTCGGTATCGGAACTTTGGCGGCCAGCGAGTCAGTAAATCGCCTAGGGGAAGTGTCAGTGAGACGGGAAACAAAAATCCGACTAACAGATGCATGATCTGCCCATCGGATTCGGGGCTCTGGTGAGCCGCAGAGGACTCGAACCTCTAACCCGCTGATTAAGAGTCAGCTGCTCTGCCAAATTGAGCTAGCGGCCCAGCGAGTGGATAATACCCTGAAACGGGAGGAGTGTCAAATCTCAATCTCTCGTTTTCTGCGCATTGTGTCGCTACGGGTTGGGTTTCTCCGGCCCGTGCGGGCGCGTGAGCTCGTTCAGATAGGTTAGTGACACTGGACAGGAGATGAAAGGAAGATACAATGGCTGCTCTATGAGTGTGTA
>JARYMK010000072.1 GCA_029907165.1 Anaerolineae bacterium | reverse complement strand
GGGTTTAGCCCCGCGCACGCCCCTACACGCCGCGGGGGTTTAGCCCCGCGCGGTGGCCCGCGGCGCCCGTTGCTGAAGCATCGGGCTGAACGAACAAAGCCCTGCGGGCTGGCCCAGCCCCAGCGGGGCTTCGCCCGTTCAGCGCGGCACCACCCTCACCCTAGCCCTCTCCCAGTGGGAGAGGGGACGCGCATGGCCTACGGCAATTTGACATCCGCGCGAAATCGGAGTATGCAAAACCAGCAAATCCCACGGGAGCCACGATGCACGCTCACGAACACAATCACGAACCCATGGGCAGGCGCTTCGTCCTGGCCCTCGCTATCACGTCGGTCGTCCTCGTCGCCGAGGTCGTCGGCGGCATTCTGTCCAACAGCCTCGCGCTGCTGTCGGACGCCGGGCACGTGTTCCTGGACGTGTTCGCGCTGGCGTTGAGTTACGCTGCGCTGCGCCTGGCGGAGTTGCCCGCCGATGAGGATCACACGTTCGGCTTCCACCGGGCCAAAGTGCTGGCGGCGCTGGCCAATAGCCTGCTCCTGTTCGTGATGGTGTTCTTCATCGCCCGCGAGGCGTGGGAGCGGTGGCTCAACCCGCGGGCGGTCAATTCGGGGCTGATGCTGGGCGTGGCCGTGGTCGGCCTCGTGGCGAACCTGCTGGTGGCTCGCGTGCTCCACGCCCACGACGAGGACGACCTCAACGCGCGCAGCGCCTTCTGGCACGTGCTGGGGGACGCGCTGGCGTCAGTGGGCGTCATCGGCGGGGCCATTCTCATCGCGCTGACGGGGTGGTATGTGGTTGACCCCATCCTCAGCGTGCTCATCTCGGTGCTCATTCTGGGCGGGGCGTGGCGCATCTTCCGCGAGTCGGTGCACATCCTGGTGGAGGGCAGCCCGGCGGGGATCCGCACGCGGGACGTGGCGGCGGCCATCGGCGCGGTGCCGGGCGTGCGCAACGTCCACGACCTGCACATCTGGAGCGTGGGGCCTGGGTACACGTCCCTGAGCGCCCACGTGGTGCTGGAAGACCAGGCGCTGGCCCAGACCCAGGGCATCATGGACGCCATCAAGCAGCGCCTGCACGATGAGTTTGGCATTGAGCACACCACTGTGCAGTTTGAGTGCAACCACTGTGGGCAGTGCGTGGACGCCTTTGAGGGCGGCGTGTGCTACCCCGCGACGGCGGCCAACGGCCCGCAAGGGGATAGGAGCACGCAGCAGTAAGAATTGGTTCACCCCTGAGCACGCGGGGCTGCGTGTCTCCACGGTGAACGCCTGGCGGGGATAGCCGTCCATACGTTTGGGGAGGGGCACATGGACACAGACCTGGAAACGTTGATTCGGGAGTTCACCAACCTGCGGGTGTGGGCGGTCGTGGGGGCGTCCACCAACCCGGCCAAGTATGGGAACCGCATCTTCCGCACGCTGCGCGACGCCGGCTACAGGGTGTACGGCGTGAACCCGGGCGGCGGCGAGATTGACGGGCAGGCGCTGTATCCCAGCCTGGCCTCGCTGCCCGAAAAGCCGCAGGTGGTGGACCTGGTGGTGCCGCCGCAGGTTACCGAGCAGGTGGTGCGGGAGTGCGCCGCGCTGGGGCTGACGCGGGTGTGGATGCAGCCTGGGTCTGAGTCCCAGGCCGCCATCCAGTACTGCCAGGAGCGCGGCATCCAGGTGGTTCACGATGCCTGCGCCATGATCCACAGGCGCGACTGGGGGGATTAGGGAGTATCTCTGAAACTAGGCCTCGTCCAGTTCGTAGACAACACTTGGCCGATTGAAGAGACCGACCTCCGCCAGAAGTCGCTTCTTGGCGAGTTCCGCATACTGGGGATCTATCTCGACACCTACGCCTTTGCGACGGTTGCTAAACGCTTCAATCAGAGTGGTACCGCTGCCGCAAAATGGGTCGAAAACCACATCGCCTGGATAACTGAACAGCTTAACACATCGCCGCGGCAGTTCCCGTGGGAACGGGGCTGGGTGTCCCACCCGCTTTTTGCTTTCTCCGCTAAATGTCCAAAGGCCGTTCGTCCATTCCATAAACTCATCGCGCGTAATGTCGGATTCCCTATCGCTCGTTCGTTTCCAACTATCCTTATACAACACCACAATGAGCTCTACGGGGGCGATAACAAATGGAGCGGAGGGCGACATCCACGACCCCCACGCGGTACGACGGGATATGTTGCCTTCATTCCAGACAATCGTGGAGTGGTAATTCCACCCAACTTTTTGAGCGAGGACAGTCAGATCCGCGCCTACGCTGCGTTGCCCACCTTTGTTCTTGTCCAGCGGGATGTTTAGGCAAAGCCTTCCGGTTGACTTTGTCCATCGGTAGCAGTTCGCGAGCCATCTCTCGCTGAACGCCAGGTACTCCTCGTAGGGCACATCGTCTTCAATTGCATTATAGTCTAACCCGACATTATAAGGCGGCGAGGTCACTGTGAGATCAGCGAAGGGCTCTTCAAACAATTCGCCGTCCCGGCTATCTCCAAGATACAGCCAAATGTCATCCATTTGGAAGTACAGTTTAGCCTTGCTTCCTATTTCCATAATCTACCTTTAATAAAAGCCGCTCAAGGTCCCCGATCAACTCCGAAATCGACCTTACCTTGTCACTCCGGTCGAATTCTTTCTTCGCCAAATATATGCCGTCCAATTCGTACTCCATCACAATTCGGGCTTTTCTCAGATGCTTACCCAAACGTGATATCTCACCATCCCTGTCTGGCGTGATCATGAAAACTCTGACGTTTCGGGTCGCTTGCCTCTGCTTCAGATTCAGTGTCCAGTAAGGGGTTTCTGTGTACCGTTCACGAAATGAACCCTTAACTGAGAGAATCGCGAGCACCTCGCAGGTTGACGGGAGGAAGATGACAACATCAGCGTCTGGAAGGAGAGAGTAATCATTGAAGAAAACCTCTATGTTCCCTCTAACCCTCTCCAGCTCCAACGTTGCGGGATTGGCGAGTTCCCTGTCGCTGGTGATCCCAAGGTTGTGCTTGGCGCAGAAATGCTTCACCAGTTTGCGAATAATCTCCTCTAGAACATCGCCCGCGATGACCACCCATGCCTGTCTAGCGATCCTGTCGTTCTCGTAGCCATGCTCGTCGTAGAATCGACTTGACTCCTGCGATAGGAAGTCGTCGAGTCGCGCATAGGCTTCATCTCCATGCTCTTGAAGAAAACGATCAAAGTCAGCCAGGATATTACGCTTGTCCACTGCTAGTCTGTCTCCTTGGGCCAAACCCACTCTGCGATTTGCAGGAGGTCTTTCACAGGGACCAGAGTAAGCTGATCCGGTCGTCCTGCGCGGCTGTAGACTTTGTAGACTGCATCTTGGGGAGTCTTGACCATCGCCGACAAGTCAACCTTCTGGTTTGTATGCGCGATTAGGCGTTCCCGTCTAACAACTACGAACTCCTTTTGCAATAAGGTCAGCTTGTCCACCAAAGAGCCATCCTTCGTCATTGGCACGCACACCGTGAAGCTCGACCCAATGGTAGGCATCCTGTTTGGCCTGATCGCCGCGAGATATCCGCTTCATGGCTTTCACGTCAACCTTGAACGTCTTCACTCCATACGAAATCACCATATCCCAGTGAGCGTTGATATCTTCGTCCTCCTCCGAACTGCGCGCGCCCATCCGTTTCGGGCTGCCACTCGCATGAACTCATCTTCAGTCTTCACGCCGTTCTCCAGACTGCCTTTTGTGTCGTACTGATTCCTTTGCACAGTCTTTGATGTCCTTGATATCCTTTTATATTATGGAATAGTGGTGGGTCTTGGGGTGGGTATCGTTTTCTGCTGCCAGTATACCACAGTGACACGTAAAGTCAAAGATGCGGCTATGAGGTTTTTGACAGGCTGGCTGAACTCGCTATAATCGTTACAGATGCAATTGCTTACAGGAGCAAGCCATGTCTCACCACATGAAGGTCGCGCGCCAGTTGCAGGGCCAGGGCTACCGCCTCACGCCCCAGCGCCTCGCCATCCTGGAAGTCATCAAGGGCGCGGGGTGCCACATGTCCATCCAGGACATCCTGGACAGACTCGCGGACTCGTACCCGACGCTGTCGGTGCCCACGGTGTACCGCAATCTCCAGTGGCTGAAGGCGGCAGGCCTGGTCGCCGAGACGGACCTGGGCGGCGAGTGCCATGAATACGAGTACATCGCCGAGCACCCGCACCATCATCTGGTCTGCCTGGAGTGCGGCGAGCGGCTCACGCTCCCCGATTCGCTGCTGGACCCTGTGCGCGCGTACCTGCGGGACACGCTGGGCTACCTGCCCCGCACCGAGCATTTCGCCTTCTTCGGCATCTGCCCCGCATGCCAGGCGCGCGAGGACCACGATCACCCACACGAGGAGCACCACGCCGACGCGCCGTAGCAGTCAGGCGGCGTCGGCTCAACATTTCACACGAGGAGATGAGACGATGTCAGGCACTGCGGTAGGTTCTTCGTTGGCGGCGATGGGACGCATCGCGGGGGGTGTTGGGCCCACGGGCGGCCCGCAGCCCATGCACATCCCCGACGGCTTCCTCTCAGTTCCCGTGTCGCTGGTGTTCTGGATCGTGGCGATCGTCGTGATCGGCTACGCGCTGCGGCGGGTGAGCCGTGAATTGGACGAGCGCAGGGTTCCGCTGCTGGCCGTGCTGGCGGCCGTCATCTTCGCGGGCCAGATGCTGAACTTCTCGGTAACGGGCGGCACGTCGGGCCACTTGTTGGGGGCCACGCTGGCGGCGGTGCTTCTCGGCCCCTGGGCGGCGATGGTCGTCATGACGGCAGTCGTGAGCATCCAGGCGCTGGTGTTCCAGGACGGCGGCATCCTGGTGCTGGGCGCTAACCTGTTCAACATGGCGATTGTGGGCGTCCTGGTGGGATACGGCGTATACCAGTTGGTGAGCCGCGCGCTGGGCAATCGGCGATGGGCTGTGCCCGTGAGCGGGTTCGTGGCGGCGTGGCTGTCCATCGTCGTGGCGGCGCTGGCGTGCGCGCTGGAGTTGGCGCTGTCGGGGACTTCGCCCGCGAACATCGCCGTGCCTGCCATGGGCGGCATCCACGCCCTCATCGGCATCGGCGAGGGGCTGATCACGGCGGGGGCGCTGGTGTTCGTGCTGGCCGCGCGGCCCGACCTGGTGGCCCCGACGGCGAAGGCAACCGCGGGACAGAAGGCGCTCTGGATTGGCGGGGCGGCGCTGGCGGTGGTGCTGGCGGTGCTGTCGCCGCTGGCCTCTGCGCACCCCGACGGGCTGGAGTGGGTGGCCGAGCAGCAGGGATTCCTTGAGGCGGCCCGCGACCCGCTGTACAGCATCATTCCCGATTACGTGTTCCCTGGCATTTCCAACGAGGCCCTGGCGACCATCGTCGCGGGCGTGGTGGGCACGCTCGTGGTCGCGGCTGTGGCGTACCTGGTGGCGCAGGGCGTGCGGCGCAGGGCCACCCAGCAGTAAGCGGCGTTTGGAGAACGAATGGCGGACGTTCTGGACCCCTATCGCCCACGGGCGAGTCTGATTCACCGAGCCGACCCGCGCGTGAAGGTTGTCGTCGCCGTGATGAGCATCCTCATCACGGCGGCGCTGCCTCTGGGCGCGTGGCCGTCGTATGTGCTGCTGCTGGCGGCAGTGCTTGCCCTCTCGGTTGCGGCGCAGTTGGGCGTCGGGTTCACGCTCAAGCGGGGACTCATCGCGGTGCCCTTCGCGCTGGCGGCGCTGCCGTTGGTGTTCTCCACGCCTGGCGATGCCCTGGCGTCGCTCCGCATCGGCCCGCTGGTGCTGGACGCGAGCCTGGCGGGGGTGGAACGCTTCGCGTCCGTGCTGGCCAAGTCCTACATTTCCGTCCAGTTTGCCATCCTGCTGACGGCGACGACGCGCTTCACCGACATGTTGGCGGCCATGCGCGCGCTGCGGGTTCCGCGCCTGCTGGTGGTCATCTTCTCGCTGATGTGGCGGTATCTGTTCCTGTTCGCCCACGAAGCCAAGACGCTGCGCATTGCCCGCGATTCGCGGAGCGCCGACGTGGGGCCGAAGAGCGGCGGGGCGGTGGCCTGGCGGGCGCGGGTTACGGGCGGCATGGTGGGGAACCTGTTCGTGCGTGGCTACGAGCGCAGCGAGCGCGTGTACCAGGCGATGCTGGCGCGCGGGTACGATGGCGACATTCGGACGTTCCCGCTGAAGCCGCTTGCGTCGTCCGAGTACGCGGCGCTGGCAGGCGCAGTGGCAATCCTGGCGCTGCTGGGCCTTTTGGGAATCCTGTTCGGTTAGGAGCGAAGGGTGGAGCGCACACCGTTGATTGAAATCAGCAACTTGTCGTTTCGGTATCCCGACGGCCAGCAGGCGCTGGTGGACGTGAGCCTGACGGTGTACGAAGGCGAGCGGGTGGCGCTGGTCGGCCCCAACGGCGCGGGCAAGTCCACGCTTATCCTGCACCTGAACGGCATCTTCGCCAGCCAGGACGGGCACGTGCGGGTGGCGGGGCTGCCTGTGGCGGGCGAACACGTGAAGCAGGTGCGGGCGCTGGTGGGGCTGGTGTTCCAGGATCCCGACGACCAGTTGTTCTCGCCAACGGTGTTTGACGATGTGGCTTATGGCCCGCTGTACATGGGCCTGCCCGAGGACGAGGTGCGGCGACGGGTGGAGCGGGCGCTGGCCGCCGTGGGGATGCAGGGCTACGGCGACCGCGTGCCGCATCGCCTGAGCGCGGGCGAGAAGAAGCGCATCGCGCTGGCCACCGTGCTGGCGATGGAGCCGTCGGTGCTGGTGCTGGACGAGCCGACGGCGGGGCTTGACCCACGCGGCCGCCGCATGTTGATCCGCCTGCTGGACTCCATGCCGCAGACGATGATCGTGAGCACCCACGACTTGCTCATGGTGCGCGATTTGTTCCCCCGCATGGTGATTCTGGATCGGGGCCGCGTGGTGGCCGACGGCCCCAGCGCCGACCTGCTGCGCGACAGGGCGCTGCTGGAAGCGCACGGGCTGGAGTTGCCGTAGGCGGGTGCCGAGATTCTACGAGAGCAACCGCGTACCTGGCGCGTGTGCCCAATCGGCTGCCGCCCTACAAATCCTTCCGATACACGCGGTGGCGCTTGTACCACTTCACGCCGATGGCTTCCATATCGCCCATGCTCTTGAGGTTGGCTTCGCTCACTTGCACAATGTCGCCGTGGTTGAACTGCGAGTCCATCAGCGTCTTCGCCAGTTCGGCGTAGAGCACCGCGTTGGCGCCCATGCCCTGGTACTCGGGCAGCAGCCCCAGCCCGTTGATGTTGGCCCAGTCGGTGCGGCGGAACTCGCGCAGGATGTGAATCCAGCCGAAGGGCCAGAGTCGCCCGCCCGTCTTCTGCAGCGCCGCCGAGATGTCCGAAAACGTGAACAGGAACCCCACCGGCTGGTCGCCCTTCATGACCAGTTTGATGAGGCGCGGCTCAGCCACGAGGATGAGTTGATCCACCATCTGCTTGAACTCCTCGGGCGTGAAGGGGCAAAACTCGTCGGTATCGGCGAAGGCCGCCCTTAGCACCGGCTCCACGACGGGAATCCACCGCCGCATCTCGCGCTTGGAGCGGAATTCCTGGATGCGGAACCCCCGCCGCTCCCTGACCTTCTCGGCGATCTCAAAGAAGCGCGGCGGGAGTTCGTGCCCCCTGTCAATGCGACCCGACAGGAAATCATCGTACCCCTGGAATCCCGCGCCCGTGATGAGCGCGTCGTAGTAGGGGTAGTTGTAGGCAATGCCCATGGCGGGGCGGTGCTCAAATCCCTCCACCAGGACGCCATGCCCGTCGGAGCGGAGGAAGCCGTGCGGCCCCTTCATCTCGGTCAGGCCGCGCGCCCGCGCCCAGTCGCACGCGGCGGCGAACAGCCCTTGCGCGGCCTCGGCGTCGTCCTCGCACTCAAAGAGGTAGAAGAAGGCCGTGCGGCGGTTGTGATGCTCGTTGTACAGCCGATGGGCCAGCACGGCGATGCGCCCGACGACACGGCCATCCCGCTCGGCGAGGAAGAAATCGGCGTCGGAGTGGCGGTAGAACGGGTGCTTCCTGCGGTTGAACACGGCCTTGGCGTCGGACGCCAGGGGCGGAACCCACTGCGGGCAGCCTCGGTAGAGGTCAAACGGGAACTGGATGAAACGTTGGACGTCGCGGCGGTTGTTGGTGTCCAGTTGGCGGATGTGCATGGACGGTCCCCCAGGGATGAGTTTGGGCTTATGATAGCAGAGGGCCGCGAGACGTCAAGGCGGGCGGCGTTTGGACCGCGAAGGACGCGAAAGGTGCGCCAGGGGCAGGCGGGTTTCGTGCTCCGAACGCTCCTTACTCGTACACCTTCTCTTCGGCGCGGTCGGCTTCGGGCGCGTCCATCTCCAGGTCGCGGCCCGCTGGTCCCTGCGTCAGCAGTTGCCTGTAGTACTCGTGCTGAATCAGCAGGTCCATGATCTCGTTGGTGCCCGTCCAGATCATCACCAGGCGCACGTCGCGCAGCATTCGCTCAATGGGGTAAACGTTGGTGTAGCCGATGCCGCCCATGATCTGCATGGCATGGTTCACGGCGAGCCACGCGGTCTCGGTCGCGTACTTCTTGGCCTCCGATACCATGCGGCGGATGAGGCCCGCGTCCTGGCCGCTGTCAATGGCGCGGGCGGCGGCATACACCAGGCCCCGCGCTGCGTCCAACTGGGTCAGCGCGTCGGCCACCTTGAACGATACCGCCTGGAACCGCCGAATCTTCTGGCCGAAGGCGGTGCGCTGGTCCGAGTAGCGCGCGGCCACCTCCAGCGCGGCGCGGCCCATGCCGATGGCCCCCGCCGCCGAGGTCATCCGCTCAGGGATCATCATGCGCCAGAAGATGTCGGCGGCGCGGTTCTCCTCGCCCACCAGGTTCTCGGCGGGCACGCGGGCGTCGCGGAAGTAGATGCGGCCCGTCCCGCCGCCCCGCGTCCCCATGAGGCCGTACACGTGCTCCACGTCCACGCCCGGCCCGCGCTCTACGATGAAGGCGCTCAGCGACTCCTGGCCCGGGCCTTCGGGGCGCGTGCGGGCGTACACGAAGAAGTAGTCGGCCCCTTCGGCCCCCACGACGAACCGCTTCTGGCCGTTGAGGATGTACACGTCGCCCTCGCGGCGCGCTTGGCAGGTGCTGCCGAAGAAATCGGACCCGCCGCGCGGCTCGGTCAACGCCTCGGCGCACGTCAGGCGGCCCTCCAGCGTCGGGCGCAGGTACTTCTCCTTCTGCGCGGGCGTGCCGAAGGTGGCAATGGCCTCGCCCACGATGCTGGGCAGCGAGTACAGGCACGCCAGCGATGTGCCTAGCACGCCCACCTCCTCCAGGGCGATGATCTCGTCCTCCCAGCGCAGGCCGCGCCCGCCGTACTCCCTGGTGAAGCGCAGGCCCAGCAGGTTGCGCTCCGCCGCCCAGCGGATGTACTCGCGGGGGTAGCGCACCTTGTCGGCGTCCATGTCCAGGATGAGTTGGCGCGGGACGCTGCGCACGAACTCGCGGACCTCTTCCTGAAGCCGTTTCTGCTCTGCCGTGAGCATCCAGTCAAACATGGCTTGCCTCCTTGCACAATGGTTGTAGGGGCGACGCGTGCGTCGCCCTGTGCGTTGCGCGCGGCGCTGCATTCGCCCGAGGCTGAAGCCGTCGGGCTGAACGAACAAAGCCCTGCGGGCTGGCGGGGCGTAGCAGGCTACGCCCCTACATGCGGCGGGGGTTTAGCCCCGCGCGGCGGGGGTTCGGCCCCGCGCACGCCCCTGCACGCGGCGGGGGTTCGGCCCCGCGCACGCCCCTACATTCGCCCGAGGCTGAAGCCGTCGGGCTGAACGAACAAAGCCCTGCGGGCTGGCGGGGCGTTGAGCCCCGCGCACGCCCCTGCACGCGGCGGGGGTTCAGCCCCGCGCGGCGCTGCATTCGCCCGAGGCTGAAGCCGTCGGGCTGAACGAACAAAGCCCTGCGGGCTGCCCTAGCCCCAACGGGGCTTGGCCCCTTCAGCGCGGGGGTTCAGCCCCGCGCGGCGCTGCATTCGCCCGACGCTGAAGCATCAGGCTGAACGAACAAAGCCCTGCGGGCTGCCCTAGCCCCAACGGGGCTTCGCCCCTTCAGCGCGGGGGTTCAGCCCCGCGCCTTCGCCACTATCCACGTGAGCGCTGCGGGAGTAAATCGTCGGCAAGACGTTCCAGTCCGGCGATACAGGTGCCCTCAGAGTGATGCTGGCGCTGGCGTTTGACGTACCCCACAACACTCGCTAGGGACTTCCCGGAAAACGATACGACACCGTACTCGGCCTGCCAGGCAAACCATCCCTGCATGTTCAGGCTGTGATTGACGAAGTGTGAACTATTGCCCTTGATCTGTCCTACGAAATCGGCAAGCGCGATCTTCGGAGGCACCGAAACCACCAAGTGAACGTGATCTGGCATGCCTCCTACCGCGTGCACCACACCGCCCAGTTCCTGCGCCTTTCCCGCAATGACATTATGCAGCGAAGCCTCCCACTCCAGGCTGATGAGGGGCTCGCCGTTCTTTGTCCCCCACACAAAATGGTAGAACAGTTGCCAATAGGGCATACTACTGACTCCTGTATTGTCTCGCCCGAGGCTGAAGCCGTCGGGCTGAACGAACAAAGCCCTGCGGGCTGGCGGGGCGTTGAGCCCCGCGCACGCCCCTGCACGCGGCGGGGGTTCAGCCCCCCGTGCTGAACGCCCTCACCCTAACCCTCTCCCGGCGGGCGAGGGAACGCACCCCTCACCAGTGATCGGCAGGCTGCTTGCCGGGCCTGTGGCGCGACGGCCGCGTGATCTCGGCCCGCGCACCTTCGTCGGCCAGCGGGGCTACCAGCGCCTTTCCTGTTATGTCAAGTTCATGAGCGGCGTGGGCCATGGCGTCGGCCACCGCCTGCGCGTCCTCGCGGCACAGGGCGATGATGGTGGACCCAGCCCCGCTGAGGAACACGCCCAGCGCCCCCGCCTCCCGCGCCGCGTCAAACAGGCGCGGCATCGCCGGGAAGATGGCCTCGCGGTACGGCTGGTGCAAGCGGTCGCGCGTGGCCGCGTCCAGCAGGTCGTAGCGGCGGCGGGCGATGGCCGCGACCAGCAGCGCCACCCGCCCCATGTTGAACACGGCGTCGGCGCGCGACACCTGGGCCGGCAGAACGCGGCGCGCCTCGGCAGTAGGCATGGGAAAATCGGGCACGAACAGCGCCGCCGTCAGGTCCGGCGGAACGTCCAGCCGCTCACAGATGAGGCCGCGCTCGTCCTGCACGGCGATGACCAGCCCGCCCAGGAGCGCAGGCGCCACGTTGTCCGGGTGGCCCTCCAACTGGGTAGCCAGGGCCAGCAAGCGGTCGGTGGACAGCGGATTGCCGCACAGGGCATTGCCCGCCACCAGCCCGCCCACGGTAGCGGCGGCGCTGGACCCCAGGCCGCGCCCCAGGGGAATCTCGTTCCGCAGTTCAATGGACAGGCCGGGCAGGCGCTCGCCCGCCTCCTGGAACGCCAGGCGCATGGCCCGCAGCACGCGGTTCTCTTCGCCCCAGCGCAGGTCTTCGGCCCCCTCGCCCTCAATCCGCACGCTCAGCCCGCCCGTGGTGGCGTGCACCGTTACCGTGTTGTACAGCGCCAGGGCCATGCCCAGGCAGTCAAACCCCGAGCCAAGGTTGGCCGTGGTGGCCGGAACCTGCACGACGACCTTGCTCCCTACCATCCCAGCACCCCCTCAATCTCGGCCAGGTCGGGCGCGACCTCGGTGGGCCTGGGCGCGGCGGCGAGGGCGATGTCGGGGTCTTTCAGCCCGGTGCCCGTGAGAACGCACACGATGCGCGTTCGCGGCGGGACTTTCCCCTGACCGGCGAGTTTCAGGACGCCGGCCACCGACGCGGCGGACGCCGGCTCGCAGAAGATGCCCTCGGTCTGGGCCAGCAGGCGCTGGGTTGCGAGGATTTCGTCGTCGGACACGGTGTCTATGAGGCCGCCGGACTCGTCGCGGGCGGTGATGGCCCCCTGCCACGATGCCGGGTTGCCGATGCGGATGGCCGTCGCTACGGTGCGCGGCTCGGCGACCGGCTCGCCCCGGACCAGAGGCGCGGCGCCCTCGGCCTGGAACCCCCACATGCGCGGCAGCGCGCGGATGTGCCCGGCCTCGCGCCACTGGCGGAACCCGCGCCAATAGGCCGTGATGTTGCCCGCGTTGCCCACGGGAATCGCCAGGATGTGGGGGGCCTTCCCCATAGCCTCGCAAATCTCAAAGGCGGCGGTCTTCTGGCCCTCTATGCGGTACGGGTTCACCGAGTTCACCAGCGCCACCGGGTGCCGCTCCACCAGTTGCCGCACGAGGGCCAGCGCCTGGTCAAAGTTGCCGCGCACCGCCAGCACCCGCGCCCCGTGCATCAGCGCCTGGGCCAGTTTGCCCAGCGCGATGTTGCCCGCTGGCACGATGACGATGGCCTGAAGGCCCGCGCGGGCGGCGTAGGCGGCGGCCGACGCGGCGGTGTTGCCCGTGGACGCGCAGATGACCGCCTTCGCCCCCTCCTCCGCCGCTTTGGACACGGCCACCACCATCCCGCGGTCCTTGAACGAGCCGGTGGGGTTGCACCCTTCCACCTTGAGCCAGATGTCGGCGTGGGTCGCCTCGCTCAGGGCGGGGGCGGGGACCAGCGGTGTGTCCCCCTCGCCCAGCGACAGCGGCGGCGTGAGTCGGGTGAACGGTAGGTAGTCGCGGTAACGCAGCAGGATGCCGGATTTCATGGGTTCCTCCTTGCGGCGCATTGTACCCGCGGCACGGGCGAACCGTCAAGGCGCGGGATAGACCTGCGCCCACGCAGCGACCGTTCCGACAGCCTTCGGAACGGCGCCGCGAGTCGCGTTCTTTGCCGCCGTACCCTGCACGGGGTATAATCGGCCTGCATACGGATTCGCCGACGTAACACGAAAGAGGATGATGCCATGCTGGCATTTCTCCAGTTCATCCCGTTTCTCATCCTGGTGCTCCTGGCCAACTACGCCGAACGGCAGCAGGTCGTCCGATATGTGGTGTACGCGCTGCTGGCGCTGATAGACGCGGCGTTCCTCGCGGGCGCGTTCCTGTTCGCCGTCGCGGGCGCCCTGGCCCCCCGCATGGCGGTGGACTTCTTCGCGTTCCCAGGAACCAACATGCTGGGGTTGGCGCTGGTGCTGTTCCTGGTGGGCGCGGTCGGGCTGGCGGTGCTGGTGCCGTCGGTGCGTCGCTGGATCGCCCGCTTCACCGACACCAACCCCGCATCGCCCGTGGGGGTCGTGGCCCTGTCGTTCGCTGCCTACTACATCGGCGCGAGCGTCGGGCAGGTGCTATTCGTCGGCGGGCTGGAGGGGCTTGCCGCCCTGCCGCTGGAGACCACCGCCGCCGACCTGCTGCTGACGGGTCTGGCGATGGTGCTGTTCGGCGTGTTCGGCGTGGGCTGGCCCATCCGCCGCGCCTGGGGCGATACTCTGCGCCGCCTGGGCCTGCGCCTGCCTACCCTGCGACAGGCGGGCTTCATCGTCGGCGCGGTGGCGGGGTTTCTCGCGCTGGACTACCTCGCGGCGGTGGCCTGGCACGCCCTCGCCCCCGAGCAGTACGACCTCATCGGGCGGGTGAGCCTGGGGCTGTTCGGCGAGATGAGCGTCGCCAAGGCGGCGGCCATCGGCCTGTCGGCGGGCATCGGCGAGGAGATTTTGTTCCGCGGCGCGGTGCAGCCTCGCTTCGGCCCGGTGATCACGGCCCTGTTGTTCACTGCGGGGCACACCCAGTACGGTCTCAGCCCGGCCACGCTGGAGATCTTCGTCATCGGCATCATCCTGGGCATCATCCGCAACCGCGCGAACACCACCACGTGCATCGCAATCCATGTCCTGTACAATTTCGTTGATATTCTGCTGCTGCCGTTGTTTCCGTGAGAGAGCCGTTAGCCGCTGGCCTTTAGCCACTCGCTCCAAGATTGGCCCTTGGGGTTGGATTTTGGGATTGAGACCGTGCAGGAGGCTGACGGCTAAAGGCTAGCGGCCAAAGGCTAAAGGCCATGTCGGACTTTGAAGACCGTCTGCGCAAATTGAGATCGCTGGGCGTCCACAAGGGCGCGGCGCACCTGAAGCCCGCTCCGCCCGCCCGCCGCCGCTATCCGGTGGAGGAACTGGTGGCGGGGCGGGTGGTGGAGAGCGAGGCCGGCGCGTTCTACCTGGTGGAGGAGACGTTCCCCTTGCACCACGCCCACGGCGGGCCGACGCTGGGCGACCTGCTGGCCTGCCCGTGCCACGTGCCCGCGCACCTGGCCCGCGACCCCGCCATCGCCGACATGGACTACCGCCGCGCTGCCTTCCTGGACATTGAGACCATCGGGCTGGCCGGGGGCACGGGCACGGTGGCGTTCATGGTGGGGCTGGGGTTCTACGAGGACGACGCCTTCCGCGTGGAGCAGTACTTCATGCGCGACTTTCCCGAAGAGCCGGCCATGCTCGCGGCTCTGGCCCGTCGCCTGGATGGGATGGACTGGCTGGTGAGTTTCAACGGGCGCGGGTTTGACCTGCCCATCCTGACCACGCGGTTCATCATGAACCGCATGCCGCCCCGCCTGGCCGACGCGCCGCACCTGGACTTGCTCCATCCGGCGCGCCGCCTGTGGAAGGCGCGCCTGCCCTCGTGCCGCCTCAGCGCGCTGGAGAAGGACATCCTCGGCTTCTACCGCGACCAGGCCGACGTGCCGGGCTACCTGGTGCCGCAGATTTACTTTGACTACCTGCGCACGGGCGACGCCCGCGAAATCGCCCGCGTCTTCTACCACAACCTGTACGACATCGTGTCGCTGGCGGCGCTGGCCGGGCACATGTGCCGCCTGCTGCACGCGCCCGAGGCCGCCCCCGTTGCTCCGGGCGAGGACCTGCTCCGCGCCGCGGCGCTGCTGGAGCAGGCGGGCGACACCGCCGGGGCCGAGGCCGCCTACCGCCGGGCCATCGCCTCGCCGCTGCCGCACGACGCGCGCGAGGAGGCGCTGCATCATCTGGCGCTGCTCCTGAAGCGGCAGGGCCGCCGCGACGAGGCCCGCGACATCTGGCGCGCGCTGGCCGAGGCGCGGTACGGGGGCGAGGTGGCCGCGCTGGTGGAACTGGCGAAGGACTGCGAGCACCGCCAGCGGGACTACGCCGCCGCGCTGGCGCACACCGAGCAGGCGCTGGCGCGGGTGGAGGCATGGCCCGACAGCCCGCGCAAGGTCCGCGCCCTTGCCGAGTTGCGGCATCGCGCGGAGAGGGTGAGGGGGCGGCTGGGGCGCAAGGCGTAGCGCGCGACGCGCCTTCAAGCGGGGCGCCGCACGTGATATGCGCGCTGCCTGCCGTGCGCACAGCGGCACGGCAGGGACTCGCGAATACTTTCCAACTAAGCGCCTCATTCCATTCATCTATGAGCTCGTTCAGATAGGTTAGTGACACTGGACAGGAGATGAAAGGAAGATACAATGGCTGCTCTATGAGTGTGTA
>JARYMK010000071.1 GCA_029907165.1 Anaerolineae bacterium | reverse complement strand
GTCATCGCCAAGTACGACATCCTCGCCGAGATGAACCTGCCCCTGTACCGGCGGCAACTGCTATCGCTGTACCGCAAGGAGTCGCACCCATGAGCGCGTGGCTGGATGCGGTTCTCCTTCGTGCGGCGCGGCTGGCCATCCGGTGGCGGGGAAGGCTGGGTGCGGCGCAGGACTCCCTGGCGCACGCCCCGTACCCGCAGGCCATGCCGCCCGATGAGGAGAAGGCGCGCGTGCGCGTGGCGGCAGTGCAGTTCCCCGCCAGCCTGTTCGCCTCGCCCGCGGAGTACGCGCGAGAATGCCACGCCTGGACCTCGCGGGCGGTGGAGGCGGGTGCGCAGTTGGTGGTGTTCCCCGAACTGATGGGGTTCGTGCCGCTGCTGGGGCTGGTGCCTGGGATTGAGGCGCAGGCCGCCCGTGCCGCATCAGGGACAGGCGACGCGGGGACACTGGCCGTGGTAACGCGCCTGCTGGCGCCGACCGCGACGCGGGTCTATCGGTTCGTGTTCCAGAACCTGTCGCGGCGGTTCCGCGTGCACATCGCGGCGGGGAGCGCCATCGCCGTGGGGAGCGACGGGACGCACCGGAACACGGCGTATCTGTTCGGCCCCGACGGGTTTGAGATGGGCCACCAGCCGAAAGCGCACTTTTTCGGCTTGGAGTTCGGCATGGGATTGACGCGCGGCGGGTTCGTGCAGGTTTACGACACGCCTGTGGGCAAACTGGCCACGCCCGTGTGCATGGACTACACGTATCCGGAGACGGCGCGCATCGCCTACCTTCTGGGCGCGGAGGTGCTGCTGAACCCGTCGGCGGACATCAACGCCGAGTACAGTTGGCACTACCAACTGCGGGGCGTGTGGAGCAGGGTGCAGGAGTCGCCGTGCTACGGCGTCCACGCGATGATGGTGGGCGACGTGCTGGGGATGCCATTCCGCGGGCAGTCGTCCATCGTGGGGCCGGTGGCCCTGGTGGGGAACGATGGCGTCCTGGCGCGGGCGCAACCGTGCGACCAGGGGTGCGTTGTTGTGGCAGACCTGGATTTGGCGGCGCTGCGCGAATTTCGCACGCACCTGCCCGTGGAGCCGCGGTACGATTGGTGCGCGCGGCAATTGGGCGCGATCTGGGAGCGATTGGAGCGCGAACGACACCGGCCGGGTTGCTGAGCCTGGCCTGCGTGGCACATCCCGATGGGCTGCCCGATGGGATGTGGACTGCCGGGGCGACGCCCCGACAATCCACATCCGCGAATCCGCGCCGTTGCGGAGCCTGTGGCGTTACATGCCCAGGATGTTGGTCGGCTTCTCAATGGCGGGGATGTCGGCCTTCTGCGCGTTGAAGGTGGTGCGGATTTCCGTAACCTTCTCGTCGCTCGTGGACTTCGCGCGGTACAGGGTTTCGCCCTTGACCAGCGCCATGGCCTTCATCTCCACCCATGCGAACCCCTGGTATTCCAGCACCGCGCCTTGCTGCCCGGCCACGAACCCGCTCAGGCCGAACTGGCTCAGGTCAACCTGAACGCGGTACTTGTTCGTGCTGAACCCGTTGACCTGCTCCTTGCCGACGAATTCGGCCTGCTGCAGGTCGTTGAACACGAGCAGGAACGCCCCGCCGTACATCATCAGCGCGGTCCAGGGGTCATTGAACTCGCCCATGGACAGATACTGGTCGCCCTCCATTTTCAGGTACATCTGCTTGTCCACGACCAGGATTTCAACGGCCAGGTTGTCGCCTTCGTACATCTGGATGCGCTGATTGCCTGCCGCGTCAATCTCCGCCACGGTCCTGTTGATGGTTGGGGGGTTGTCGCCTTCCTGGCTGCTCAGGGTGCTCTCCACGCGGACGGGCGCAAGCCGCACCAGGTGGCTGATGAGCGAGTCCAGTTCGGTGGGTTCGGCAGCGGTAGGCTCCGGCTCCGGCGTCGGGGTGGGCACAGGAGTGGGCGTGGGCAAGGGCGTCGCGGTGGGCTTCGGCGTGGATTTCGCGCCCCCTCCGCACCCTACAAGCGCCGTCGCCATGGCGATGACCAGAAGGATGCCTATGGCCTGTACAAGAAAGCGTCTCGTTCTCATGTTCTCCTCTCCTTGCGGTGCGTTCTATTTGGACGGCGCTCCAAGCAGGTTCGTCCGACCTTTGCTGAGGAGAAGCAGATGAGGCAACAGCGCTCAGCAGTGCGTTGGGGCACGCACATTGTACGCCCGAGCGAAGCGTTGTGCAAATCTACAAGTGTTGGGATTCAGGGAGCAGCCGGGCAATCGCGGCCATCACCTGGGCGGCCACGACGCGGTCGCGTTCGGCACGGCTTTCGGGGACGGCGGGCACGAAGGCCGGGCCGAAGCACACGCGGAGCCGCCCATTGGCCTCGGACACGGCGACAGGTAACACGGTCATGCCCGTCTCCACCAGTAAGGCGATGAAGCCACCCGCTCCCGGTGGCGGGTCGGCGAGACCGACGGGGACGTCCCGCCCCTCCGGCGCGAGGCCCAGGATGCCGCCCGTATGGGCCAGGTGCCGGGCCAGGCGCAGCGTTTGCAGGACGGCGACCGCGCGGTCGTGCGTCTCTTCGGGGGCGGGGGGCATGGGCGGCATGGTTACGAAGCCGTACACGTGGGCCACACGGACGAAGACACGTCGGCTCATCGGCGTGAGCAGCCGGTGTCGCCAGCGGCTCGTCTCAAACCGCCACGCCGCCGTCATGACCCATGCGATTTTCTCGTCGTCGGCGCGGGCGCGGCGCTCGGCGATGGCCGCCGTGATGGCGAAGGCCAGCCACCATGCCTGGAACCCCGGGCGGCTGTAGTGGTTGCAAGCCACCAGAAGCGGCCCGCTAGGGGGTACGTGCTCGCCGCCGAGCACTTCCAGCGGCGGTCGCAGTGCGGCCACGGCGCGGCGCGCATCCCGCACGAACGCCCGCTGCCGCCGCGCGACGGCAGCCCACGCCAGTTCTCCCGCGACGCGCCACGGGGTCGGATAGCGCGGCGTTTGATTTTCCGACGGGAGTTGTGCTATCATCTGGCCCATTCAGACCTCGCCATCAAGGAGGATACCATGCTCAAGCCCCGGCACTATGTCATCATGAACGTGTACTGGTTTGGCCTTGCCTTCATGTGGAACGCCCTGCACCCGATTATCCTGCCCGCGATTCTGCTGCGTTTCGTGCCCGATGCGCTGAAGAATACCTACCTCGGCGGCATGACGTTCGCGGGCCTCATCCTGGCGATGATCATCCAGCCTCTGTCGGGGGCCTTGAGCGACCGGACGCAGTCTCGCTGGGGCCGCCGTCGCCCCTGGATGGTGGGCGGGACGCTGGCAACGCTCCTTGTACTGGCCGCCATGAACGCGGCTGCCGGGTTCTGGGCGTTGCTGGTTACCTATCTCGTGCTCCAGTCGGTGTCCAACATGGCGCACGGCCCCGCGCAAGGGCTGATTCCCGACCTGGTCCCCGCCGAAAAGCGCGGCCTGGCTTCAGGCTACAAGAACCTGTTTGACATGCTCGGCCTTATCGTCGCCTCGTTGGTCGCGGGCAACCTGATGGGGCAAGACAACCCATCGCTGGCCTTCGCCATCGTCGGCGTGATCCTGGCTGCCTGTGCGTTGACCACCATCCTGGGCACGCCGGAGACGCCCGGCGCGGTGGCTGCTGTCGCACGTGCCGACGACCCGCGCCCCGCGTCCAGGCGCGTGGCCTGGCGCGAGCGGATTGTCAACCCCATCCGCGAGTATCCCGACTACGCCTGGCTCATCGCGTCGCGGTTCCTGATTCTGCTCGGTATCTACGCGGTTCAGACCTTTGCCCAGTACTTCATCCGCGACCGGCTTGCGGTGGCCAATGCGGCGGAAGTAACGGGCAACCTCATGGCCGCCATCGGCGTGGCGCTGACCGCGTTGGTGTTCCCTGCCGGGTGGCTGTCCGACCGGGTGGGTCGGCGGATGCTGAACATCGGCGCGGGCCTGCTGGCTGCGCTGGGCATCTTCCTGCTGCTGTTCGTGTCCAGCGTGCAATCGCTATACGTGGTCGGCGCCATCATCGGCATGGCCACGGGCATTTTCGTGAGCGTGAACTGGGCCTTGGCGACTGACCTCATCCCCGCCGAAAAGGCGGGCCTGTACATGGGCCTGACGAATATCGCCACGGCGGGCTCGGCGGCCGTGAGCCGTCTGGCCGGGCCGCTGATTGACGGCCTGAACGCCGCACGACCGGGCGCGTGGATGGGCTACGCCGCGCTGTTCATCGTGGGTTCCGCCAGCGCCCTGGCCGGCGCACTGCTCATGTTCCGCATTCGGCGGCGCTAGGCAAACCGCGGGCGTCTTTGCCCTCAACGTTAGTGATACCGCCTGACCTGGAAGCGGTACAGTTTCACCGGTTCCTTCGGCCCGATGCCGGCCTTCCGTCGGCAGATGTCAATCTGCTCCTGGGGCGTTTCCACGCCTTCCAGGTCGGGCAGCAATAGCCCCTTGCGCCAGCCGCTCTCCACGATGACCCCGTACTTCTTCGCGTCCAGGTCTTTGATGCTCGCCACCGGCTCCGGCTCGGTGAGCACGTCCACGGAGATGTCCAGGTCATCCAGTTCCTCGGGCGTGATGGGGTAGAATCGCGGGTCGCGCGTGGCAGCGCTGATGGCGTTGCTGATGACCTCCTCGGCGACGCTGGGCTGCGTAGGGTGGTAGGTTCCGATGCACCCACGGAGAGCGCCGTCTTTGGTGTGGATGGAGACGAAGACGCCGGCGCGTTCCTGCATCTCCGGCGTCATCTGTTCGGGTGGGGGCGGGGAGATGCGCTTGCGATCTCGCACATAGGCGGTGATGGCTTGTCGGGCCAGTTGGACGAGTGGATGCATGGCCGATGCTCCTTTCGTCAGCGGGCAGCGGGACCTGCCCGCGCTGCGGCTGGACATTGCGGGTGTATTATGCATGAGGATGTGCGCCCGCGCAAGAAGGGGGCGGCTGCCTGGGCCGCCCCCTTCTCCATGACGGTGCTTTGGAGCCGATGCAGGCTCAACCCACCGAGCAGGCCGGCTCCAGGTCGTGCCCCAGGGGAGCGCCCGGATAAATCTTGAGTTCGGCCCTGGGCACGATGACGTTCACCTTGGGGCCAGCAACCCTGGATGGGCTATCCACAAGGAGCATCTCCTTGCCGGCCTTGACATAATGGCGATATGTGGAGCCCACGAAGAAAACTTCCACTAGTTCGCCTGTGAAGGCAACGGCATCCTCGGGCGTAGGCTGGTCCTGCAGGATGTACGCAGCGTCCGCCTTGAAGACAATCGTGTAGTGGTCCGAGGAAGCGGGGACGTCGGCGGGCAGGGAGATGCGAGTACCTGCGGCCATGACCGCCCTGCCGTCGGGCGTGAGCGTCCCAGCCAGCACGTTGGTTACGCCCAGGAACTCGGCCACAAAGGCGGTGGTGGGGTTGCGGTAGATTTGCTCAGGGGTCCCCACCTGCCGGACTTCGCCGCAGTCCATGACGACAACCTGATCGGCCATGCTCAGGGCCTCTTCCTGGTCGTGGGTTACGTAGATGGTCGTGATTCCGACCTGGCGCTGAAGCCTGCGGAGTTCCACGCGGAGCCGCTGCCGCACCTTGGCGTCCAGGTTGGACAGCGGCTCGTCCAGCAACAGGACTTTGGGGCGGACGACGAGCGCGCGGGCCAGGGCGACCCTCTGCTGCTGCCCACCGGAAAGCGCCGTCGGCTTGCGCTCCAGGATGTCGGGCGCGACCATCATCTCCACCATGTTCAGGGCGTCAATCACGCGCTTGCGGATTTCGTCCTTGGGCAACTTCTGGAGCCGGAGGCCGTAGGCGACGTTGTCAAAGATGCTCATGTGGGGCCACAGCGCGTAGTTCTGGAACACCATGGCCGTCCCGCGCGCCTGCGGCGGAAGGCCCACCACGTTCTCATTGCCGAAGTAGATGGCGCCGGACGTCGGCTCCAGGAACCCCGCGATACAGCGCAGGAGGGTGGTCTTGCCGCAGCCCGACGGCCCCAGGATGGCCGTCAGGCCGCCGTCCACGAAGGACAGGTTCACGTCCCTCAGCGCCTGCACGGCCCCGTAGTTTTTGGACAGGTTCTCAACCCTGACTTCCATGAATCAAATCCTCCCGAACGACGAGAGATATTCGGCTTTCAGGTAGCGTTCCAGGACGAGGAGCAGGATGATGCCTGGAACCATAAGCAAAAGCGCGGTGATGGACGCCACCGGCAGTTCGTAGCCCTGGCTCGCGTTGTACATGAACACGGGCAGGGTCAGGACGAAGGGCGACCCCACCAGCAGCGTGCCCGTGAACTCGTCCAGCGAGTACAGGAAGATAAGGAGCGCGCTCGCGATGATGCCAGGCGTAGCCAGCGGCAGGGAAATGTTCCAGAACGTGCGGATTCGCGACGCGCCCAGGTTGATGGCCGCTTCCTCCAGGCTGGCGGGGATGGACTTGAACACGGCGGTCATGGTCCAGACGGCGTAAACCAGCGCCCCCACCATGTGGATGAGGATAACACCGGGCACCTTGCCGCCCAGGTTCGCCCTGTAAAGGTACACGGTCGCGTTGGCGAAGACAGGCAGTTGCGGGAATGCCTGGGGCAGGAGGAAGATGAGCAGCACGACGGCCTTGAACGGCACGCGGAAGCGCGCCAGGACGTAGCCCAGGGGTACGGTCATAATCAGCGACAGCACCGTTACCACGCAGGCGATGAGCACGCCGACCTGGAGCGCCTGCATCATGCGGCCCTGGAACACCTTGCCCCAGTAAAACAGGCCGACTTGCTGGGGCAGGAGGTGCGGCCAGTACCACTTCTCGGCGACCGACCAGATGACCAGGCTGGACAGGGGGCCGAAGATGATGAAACTGATCACGACGACCAGGATAATGCGGACGATCTTTGCGCGGTTCATCTTCTTACCCCTTCGTAACGGATCGCAGATAGTACACCGCCGCGCCCATGGCCGTGATGTACGAGACCACGCCCAGCGCATTGGCCACGCCGTAATCGTGCTGGTACACGATGCGGTAGTACACGTCAATCATGAGCATCTGCGCGCCCTTGCCCGAGCCGATCATCATGGGGATGGAGAACGACGCCAGCATGGATGTGAATATAAGCACGGCGGCCACGGCGATGGAAGTCAACGACATGGGCAGGAGCACATCCTTGACCTGGCGGAACCAGCCCGCACCGAAGTTTCGGGCAGCCTCCAGGAAGGTGTCGCCCACAGATTCAAAGGCGCCGAGGATGAGCAGGATGGCGAGCGCCATGTTCTTCCAGGCCAGGGCCACACTGATGCCCACCCAACTGAAGGCGATGGACGGCGGGTTGTCCAGGTTGACGAGGTCAATTTGTGCAAGCGCCGAGTTCAGCAAGCCGTGCGGCGCAAGGAACACTCGCATCGCGTGGCCCACGACGACAAAGGGCACGAACAGTGGAATCTTGAACAGGAACTCTACAACGCCCCCACCGTAGATGCGCGAATCCTGACACGAGAATGCCGATGATGAGCACGGCGGTGAGACTGACCGCCGACACGAAGATGGTGTAAAGAACATCGCCTGCGTACAGGCGGTACGCGGTGATGTAGTTCTGGAACGTCCAGGCGCCGTCCTTGGTCTGGAAACTGGTTACTGCCGAGCGGATGAAGGGCAAGAAGAATAGCCACACGACAACGGCAAGAGATGGCACCGCGACTATGAGCCACGAAGTCTCGCGCAAACGTTTCATGGTTTCTCCCTGAGGGGTCTGTTCTGGGCCGCAAACGCAGCCCAGAACAGACGAATCGCGTCAGGTCAGATGCAGCCTACTTGGCTTCCTCGTAGGCCGTGTTCATGTCCTGCATGTACGGGGTGAGCGGGAACGTCAGCCCGTACTTGTTGAGGGTCTCGGCCGGAATGTCGCCGAACAGTTTGGCCTTGGCCTCCTCGGAGACGTTGGGCAGGACCTTCGTGGCGTCAATGCCCGGGTACCAGCCCATCTTCCCGACGATGACGGCGGCCTGCTGCTCGGGGCTGCAGATGAACTCGGCGTACTTCTTCGCCTCGGCGATGTGCGCGGCCTTGGCCGGGATCACCACGTACATCGGCTGGCCGGGCATGCCGGGTTCAATGAGGACCATGCGCATCTTGGGGTTCATGCGGCCGTCGTTCTTCCACAGGATGAACATGTCCACCCAGACAGGCCCCATGTCAATCTCGCCGCGGTTGAGCATGTCCAGCGTGCCGGCGTTCCCCTGGGTGATGACGCAGGGCAGGGACTTGAGTTCCTTGAAGATGTCCACCCAGCCGGCCTCGTTGGCCTTGTCATAGGGGCCTTTGGACAGCAGGTCGTACTTGCCGGTCTTCCAGTAGAGATATCCGGCCACGAACGCCACGCCGCTCATGCCGCCCTTGACGCCGTTGTAGCCGAAGCGGTTGGGATGCGCCTTGATCCACTCTATCAGTTCGGCGTAACTCTTGGGCGGGTTGGGGACCTTCTCGGGGTTGTAGGCGATGGCGGTCTAACTGTGGAACATGGGGATGACGTAGCCTTCCACGTTGGTGCCCAGGGCGTTCTTGGAATCGGCAGAGATGACGTACTTGGCGACCGAGGTATCAGGCACGTACTTGAGCAGGAGGCCATCCTCAATCATCTTGCCCATGATGCTCTGGTGCACGATGGCCACGTCAATGTCCCAGGTCTTGGTGCCGGCGTCCTTCTGGGCTTTGAGTTTGGTGTAGATGGCTTGGCTGCCGGCATCGCCTGGCCCTGTGCCGACGACGTTGATGGTTACGTTGGGGTACTTCTTGACGAATTTGGGTCCGAAGTGTTGCGCTGCAGTTCTTCCATGTTGGTGTCGCCTGCGGTAACGATGCTGAGCGTTACCGCCTTGCCGCCTCCGCCGCACGCGGGCAGGAGCGACGCGAGAACGAGCAATCCAATCACGATGGGCAGAACCTTGCGAAACATAGGAACCTCCTCCATTGGTGGTTATGTTTGGAATCCCGAACGAAGTTACCCGATTACGAAGTGGCTTGCATCACCCCCTTCCCGTCTGCCTGCGTAGGCCCGCACTCGCGCTCTGACCATGGTTGTAGATGCGGGCCGCGCGCCTATGTACAGAAAATTGGATGTTTGAGGCTTCGGTGGTCGGCACTGCACACGTGTTCAGTATTATTCTAGCACGCCTTTCACAAACTGTCAAACTCTGCAGGCCCCAATTTGCTCCACCGCGTGTTTACGCCCTGTGTTCCACCGACCTCCAGGTGCGACCCACCCGGCAAGTCCGCCGCACCTGATCACCCCGCTTCCGGCGGTCTCCAACCGGCGCCCTTCACGCGCGTGAGCGCGTTGACGTCGCATCGCCATCGTGCTACAATGCAACCGACTCCACAGACCTTGGATAACTACATCTGCGAAGGGAGCGGTTGCCATGGATATTCCCAACCTGCGATGGTGGGGGTGGGGGACACTGGATCAGACCTACTCCCTGGAGAATCGGCCCCGACTTTGGCCCACTTTGCGCCAGTGGCTTGCCCTTCCCGATGACATCAGCCACACCCCGCCCGTGCTCCTGGAAGACATGGACCTGCGCCCGCCGCGCCTGAACGACGCGGACCTGGCCGCTCTTCGCAAGATCGCGGGCGAGGATGCCGTGCGGGTGGACCCCCGATCGCGCGTGGAGCACGCCTTTGGCAAGTCCTACCGCGACCTGGTGCGGGTGCGCGCGGGCGTCGTTCCCAATCCGCCCGATGCCGTCGTGTACCCATCCGACGAGAGCCAGGTGGCGGCGCTACTGGTGTGGGCGGCGGACCGAGATGTGGCTGTCGTACCCTTCGGCGGCGGGAGCAGCGTGCTGGGCGGCGTGGAACCGGAACCCGGCCCGCGTCCAGTCGTTTCGCTGGACATGGCGCGGATGGATCGCGTGCTCTCGGTAGACCATGTCTCTTGGACGGCGCGAATCCAGGCGGGCGCTACCGGCCCGGAAGTGGAGGCGCAGTTGAATGCTCAGGGGTTTACCCTGGGGCACTTTCCACAGTCGTTTGAGTTCTCCACGCTGGGAGGCTGGATCGCCACCCGCGCCGCAGGCCAAGCGTCCACCGGCTACGGCAAGATTGAGGACATGACGCAGGCGGTGAGGCTGGTCAGCCCCCGGGGTGTTCTGGACACGCGCGACGTGCCGGCGACCGCCACCGGCCCTAGTCTGTTGCAACTTCTCGTCGGGTCCGAGGGCCTGTTCGGCGTCATCACCGAAGCGACGGTGCGCGTTCACCCGAAGCCCCAGGTGCAGGACTACCGCGGGTTCCTATTCCGCTCGCTGGAGGATGGGCTAGCGACGCTGCGCGACCTCCTGCAGGGCGGCCCCAGGCCGACGGTCGCCCGCCTGTCCGACGCCAGCGAGACGGCCGGATTCGCGATGCTGGCACACAAGCACAGCGGTCTAAAGGGCCTGGCGGATGTGGCGGCGGAGGCGTATCTGGGGATGCAGGGGCACAGCCTCACGGGCGGGTCCTGCGTCCTTATCCTGGGCTATGATGGCGACGCGAAGGCGACGCAGCGCGCGTGGAAGCAGGCCGTGCCGGTTTGCAAGGCCCACGGCGGGCTTGCCGTCGGGAGGTCCGTTGGCGAGTCGTGGAAGCGGGAGCGGTTCGCCCAGCCGTACCTGCGCGACATCCTGCTGGGCGCGGGGGTGCTGGTGGACACGCTGGAGACGGCAACGTCGTGGACGAACCTGCTGCGACTGTACGGCGCGATGACCGAGGCGCTGCGCTCGGCCATCCGCGACACGGACGGCGGGCCGGGCTACGTGATGACGCACGTCTCCCATGTCTACGAATGGGGCGCGTCGCTGTACTCCACGTTTCTGGGCAGGCAGGTACGCGGAGAGGAAGAGCAGCAGTGGTGGGCCATCAAGCGGGCGACGACCGACGCCATCCTGGGCGCGGGCGGGACGTTGAGCCACCACCACGGCATCGGGCGGGATCACGCATCGTGGTTAGAGCGCGAGGTGGGGCCGCTCGGCGTGGAGGCATTCCGTGCCGTGAAGCGCACCCTGGACCCGGCGGGAATCCTAAACCCGGGAATCCTGCTGCCGCAGGGGAGGTAGGCGATGGCCGAGTGGCCCTTCTCGCTGACGTGCCCGCGCCCCTTTTCGCCCGCGACACGGCGGGAGAACCTAGACGCGCTGGCGACGGAGACCTTTGACATCCTGGTCATCGGCGGGGGCATCACGGGCGTGGCGGTAGCCCGCGACGCGGCCCTTCGGGGATACCGGACCGCCCTGGTGGAGAAGCGGGACTTCGGCTTTGGCACCAGCAGCCGTTCCTCGCGCATGATCCACGGCGGGCTTCGCTACCTGGAGAACTACGAATTCGGGCTGGTGTTGGAGTGCTGCAACGAGCGGCGGCGCTTGCGCAAGATCGCGCCGAGGTTAGTGAGGCCGCTGCCCTTCCTGTACCCGGTGTACAGCGATCAGAAGACCGGCCCCATCAAGCTGCGCATGGGGCTGACGCTGTACGACGCGCTAGGGTTGTTCCAGAACGTGCAGCGCCACCGCTGGCTGGATGCAGACGAGGCGCGAGCGAGGGAATCCACCCTGGCCAGGCCGGGTCTTCTGGGGGCGGCGCGGTTCTACGATGCGCGCACCGATGACGCCCGCCTCACGATGCTCGTCGCCAAGGCTGCCCACGCCGCCGGCGCGATTGTCGCCAACTACGCGGAGGTCGTCGGGTTGCGGCAGGCAGGCGGCAAGGTGCAGGGTGCATGGGTGCGCGACCGCATCACCGGCCGCGATATTGAGGTCCGCGCCCGCGTTGTGGTCAACGCCACCGGCGTGTGGGTGGACTCCATCCGCCAGCAGGATGCGCACTACAAGGGCATCACCGTCCGCCCCACCAAAGGCATCCACCTGGTCTTCTGGCGGGAGCGGCTCCCCAGCCACCACGCCATCGCCTTTGACTCGCCTCGGGACGGACGCCACGCGTTCCTGATTCCCTGGGGCCAGCACACCATCGCGGGCACGACCGATACCGACTACACGGGCGACTTAGACCATCCCGCCGCCGACCGCGAGGATGTGGCCTACATGCTGGAGGCGCTGAATCACAATTTCGCCGATGCGCGCATCGGCGAGGCGGACATCGTGAGCACGTTCGCCGGCCTGCGCCCGCTGATTTATGCCGAGGGCGGGACCTACAGCATTTCGCGCGAGCACCAGATTTACCGTAGCCCGTCGGGCCTCATCACCGTCGCGGGCGGCAAACTGACGACGCACCGCCTGATGGCCGAGCAGATCGTGGACCTGGCGGCGCGGGTGCTGGCACGGGAGCATGGCGTGGAAGCCGCGCGCCCTTGCAGCACGCGCCAGGCGCTGCCCGGTGCCGAGGTGGTGGGGGACGGGGCCGCCTGGATGGAGGCCCCCGATGTTCGTGCCCACCTGCTGGACACCTACGGGGCCGACGCAGCCTGGATCGCGGCCTATGTGGAGGAGAACCCCGCGCTGGGCGAGCGCATCGTGCCGGGATTGCCCTATCTCATGGCCGAGGTGCTCTACGCCGTGCAGCACGAGATGGCGCTGAGCCTGTCGGACGTGCTGATTCGGCGCACGCATGTCATCTACGAGGTGCTGGGCGGCGGGAGCGACCGCGCCAAGGCGGTGGCGGAGTTGCTGGCGCCGAGGCTGGGCTGGACGGCCGCGGATGTGGAGCGCGAACTGGGCGAGTACAGCCGCCAGGTGGCGCTGACCCAGGCGTGGCGTAGGGGCATCGGTGCCTAGTGCTTCACCACATGGATTCTTAATCGCATGTCATTGCGAGGGCACGCAGCGCCCGAAGCAATCCCGGTTGGCTTTCATTCCAAGGCGCGGAGCGCCGAAGAATCTCGTCAACCGAGATGCTCCGCTTCCCTCGCAATGACAGCGGACAGTGTTCTCTGTGGTCAAGTGCTAGCGCGGCGTCTCCTGGGCGATGAGCCGACGGTACAAGTCCACGGTCTCCGGCATGGGGGGCGCGTCCAGTTCGCTGCGCAGCGTGGCTTCGCACTGCTCAAAGGTGCGGATGACCATGGGACGGTTGCCCTGGGCGCTGTAGCACCGCATGAGGATGCGGTACGCCTCTTCCCAGCAGTTGTCCAGTGTAAGCGCCCGCTGGCACCACGCCGCCGCTTCCTCGCATTCGCCCGCGTCGGCCAGGAGTCCCGCCAGCCGCGTCGTCGCCTGCACGTATACCTGCCGCACGCGCTCGCGCTCGCGAAGGGTCCACTCCTCGTACAGAAAATCGGCCAGATAATCGCCCTGGTACAGGGCCAGCGCCTCGCGCAACAGGCCGATGGCCTCGTGTGGGTTCGCGCTGCTTTGCTCTGCGCGTGCCAACAGCGATTCAAACTCGTCCACGTCCACGCGCAGGGCCGCAGCGGGATTGAGACCGTATGCCGACTCCCTGCGCAGGACGAAGAAACCCGCCGAGCGGGCCGGGCGTTGCGGCTCCAGCGCGCGGTTGAGGGCATTCAGCGCAACTTTGAAGCCGGCCTCGGCGGACGTGGGGTCCGAATGGGGCCAGAGGTACTCCAGAATCTGGTCGCGCTGGAGGAACTTGTCGCGGTGGGCGAGCAGCAGGGCGAACAACTGCCGCGCCTTCTCGCGCTGCCACTCGCGCGGGGCGACTTCCTCGTGCCCACGCCAAATGCGCAGCGGCCCCAACATGCGCACGGTGAGCGAGTAGCCCGGGTGCGAGTCAAACTCGGCAACCCCCAGGTCGTCCAGGAGGCGCGACACGTAGGCCGGGTGGATGCGCCGACGGCGGGCTTCCATCAGCAGCGGTATGCATCGCTGGGGATCGCCGGGGGCCAGGAAACTCGGCGCGGTCAGAAGGGCGGCGGCATCGTTTTCCTGCACCAGGCGCAGGAGCGCGTCGGTGTGAAGGGCGAACGCTGCGGGGTCGTTGCCGTGCAGGTAGGCCAGGCTCAGCCACAGGCGGCAGGCAGTGCGCGCGAACGCATCCGAGCAGCGCAGGAACGCCGTCTCCGCGCGCGCTAGTTCGTCTATGCCTTGCGGAATCCGGCCGGTGTGCACGTACGCGGCCCCGAGCGTCAGGCGCACCAGGGCTGCGATCCACTCGTCGCCGGCGGTCAGGGCGATGTCTATGCCTTCGCGGGCGCATTCTTCAGCGCGGCCAGCGTCGCCGAAGAAGCCATACAGCCGTGTAAGCCCCCACAGCGGCTCAACCGTGGCGCGGGAGACCTGGAGCGACTTGGACAGGGCGATGGCCTTCTGATAGCAGGCTTCGGCCTTGTCCGGATGCGGCCTGCCGATCTGGTAGGCGTGCCCAAGCCGCATGTACCCGACGGCCTCCACGAAGGGCGAACCCAGGGCGCGGCCGATTTCAATCCCCTCTTTGGCGCATTGGAACGCGGCTTCTGGCTTGCCGCGGAAGGCGTAGATGAGCGAGAGGAGGAGCAGCGTCTCGCGGTGGGCGCGGGCCGGGCGATGGGGCGGGCTGGCGCGTTCCTCCGCGGCGCGCTCCTCCAGCACAGCCTGGGCTCGGGCGATGCGCCCCGTCCGCAGGAGCACGCGCACGTCCAGGTCGGCGGCGCTGGGGCCGTCGGCTTCCAGCAGGTCGCGCGCCTGCTGCCGCAGCGCCTGGGCTTCCGCCAGCCGCCCCAAGTTGGTGCGGTTCTCGGCCAGCGCCTCCAGCAGGGCCGCCCGCTCGCGTCTGTCTTTCTCGTCGTTGAGGCGCAACGCTTCTTCCAGGAGAGCCTCGGCTCGGAGCGGGCGAACCGTGTCCAGGTACACCGTGCCCTGCGCCCGCAGCGCGCGGCTCAGCCCGGCGTTGTCGCCCGCGGCGCGGAACCGGCTCTCGGCGCGGCTGTACCACTCTAGCGCCTCCTCAAACTGGCTGGCCAGTCGGTATGTGTCGCCCAGCCAGACCATGAGCAGGGGGTAATCCTCAAGGACGGGGTGGGGCAGGGCCGATATCCAGTTGCGCAGGGTATCCAGCCGCCCGGTCCGTATCATCCCTTCGGCCAGCGCGGCGATTTGCTCGGCGGCCTGGACGAAATCACCCGCGGCCAGATAATGGATCACCGCTTCCTCCACCGCGCCTTTGCCTATGTAGAACCGCGCGGCCTGGCGGTGCAGGTCGCTCCTTGACAGGCCGTGCGCGGGGAGTTGCTCTTGGAGGAAATCCTGGAACAGGTGCTGGTAGCGGAACTCGTGCGGGCCGGTCTGGTGAACGAACAGCCCGTCGTCGCACAGGCCGCGCAGGACGCTCTCCGACCCGTGCCACCCGAGCATCGCGTCGCAGGCTTCGGGGGTGAGGGAGCGGAGGACGCTGGTTACCAGCAGGAAGTGCTGGCGTTCGGGGGACGTGCGGTGGAGGACTTCCTTGCCCAGGTAATCAAAGAGGGGGTCCAGCGTCTCTGGCAGCGCGGCCCACACGTCAGACAGGGAGCCGACAGACCCCGACTCCAGGGCCTTCCAAATCATCTGCAGGGCGATGACCCAGCCCTCGGTCTCGCGGGCGAGGCGCTCCACGTCGGTGGGCGCCAGTTGGACCCTGTACTGCGTCCGGAACAGCGCGTCAATTTCATCTGTGGTGAAGGCCAGGTCGTCCGCGCCGATTTCCAGCAG
>JARYMK010000070.1 GCA_029907165.1 Anaerolineae bacterium | reverse complement strand
GACGCCACTCCAGTACCTCGTGCACAATGGAATCCTGGGAAAGGAGGATGTGTCACTAAGGTACTGAACGAGTACAGCCGCTTGACAGCGAATAGGGCCGCTGCTATAATCGCGCTGCACACTTGCAGACGAGGTCAATCCGACGGTGGGGGCATTCCGAATCGTGATGCCGTGGTTGTCTCGTTTCCGGTCTCTGACAAACGTTCCTCGTACATCCCGCCTTGTGCACATGGGCAACACGTGGAAAGGAGGTGAAGACCAGAGAAGAGGTTTTTGCCGAAACGGCCGTGAGCACAGAAATCCCCAGGAAAAAGTCTTTACTTTAGGAGGAGAACGACATGCGTAACCGTGCGTTTGCTGCACTGAGCATCCTGCTCATCCTGTCCATGGTGCTGGTGGCGTGCGGCGCGAAGCCAACCCCCACCGCGCCCGCTCCATATCAGACAAAGCCGACCCCCACACCGGAGCCGACGACTCCGCCTCCGCCGCCTGCCATCGGGACTGAGGCGCAGCCGCTGACGATGGTCTTCGTCCCGTCGGGCGACACGCAGAAGATTTTGGCCGGCGCCGAGAAACTGGACAAACTCATCAAGGAGAAGACCGGCCTGGTTACCAAGTCCAGCGTGGCCACGTCCTATGCGGCGGTGATTGAGGGCATGGGCGCCGAGAAGATTGACATCGGCTGGTTGGCCCCGCTGTCCTACGTCCTGGCCAAGGACAAATACGACGTGCAGTTGCTGCTCATCACCATGCGCTACGGCTCGGCCACCTACAAGGGCCAGATCAACGTTCGCGCCGATTCGGGTATCAAGACTCTGCAGGACCTGAAGGGCAAGAAGTTCGCCTTCACCGACCCGGTCTCCACGTCGGGCTACCTGTACCCGTATGCCCTGTTCAAGAAGAACGGCATTGACCCGGCCAAGGACTTCGCCGAGACCGTCTTCACCGGCGGGCACACGGCGGCTGTGCTGGCCGTGTACAACGGGCAGGTGGATGCGTCTGCGTCCTATGACGATGCCCGCGGAACCCTGGCGAGCACCTATCCCGACATCGAGGACAAGGTAACGGTCCTGGCCTACACCGACGAAATCCCCAACGACACCGTGTCCGTGCGCAAAGGCTTGCCCGAGGACGTGGTGGCCGAGTTGAAGCAGGGCCTGCTGGAGATTGCCCAGACCGACGAGGGCAAGGCCGTCCTGCAGGAAATCTACGAAATCGGCGGCTTGGGCGAGGGCACCGACGCCATGTTTGACCCCATCCGCCAGGTGGCGACCGCCCTGGGCATTGAACTGTCCAACTGGAAAGGCGTCTCTGCCCCGTACAAGGTGGGCCAGGTTACCGACACGGGCGGCATTGACGACAAGTCCTTCAACGCCACGGCCTGGAAGGGCGTTGAGGACGCCATGAAGAAACTGTTCGTGGAAGGCAAGTACCTGGAGTCCCAGCAGCAGTCGGACTACGCCAAGAACATCACCGAGTTCCTGCAGCAGAAGTACGACCTGATCATCACGGTGGGCTTCTTGCTGGGCGTGGACACGGCGAAGTTCGCCAAGGACAACCCGAACGTCAAGTTCGCCATCGTGGACTACGCGTATCCGGACTGCTGGCCGGGCGCGGCCGTGGGCAAGGACTGCGGCTCGGACACGCCGATCCCGAACGTGCGCGGCCTGACCTTCAAGACGGACGAGGCGGCCTTCCTCGCCGGCTACGTGGCGGCAGCCATGACCAAGACCGGCAAGGTGGGCACCTTCGGCGGCATGAAGATCCCGACCGTTACCATCTTCATGGATGGGTTTGAGTACGGCGTGAAGTACTACAACGAGAAGCACGGGACCAAGGTCCAGGTGCTCGGTTGGGATTCGGCCAAGCAGGAAGGCACGTTCACCAACGACTTCATTGATATCCAGAAGGGTCGCCAGACCGCCGAGTCGCTGTTTGACGAGGGCTGCGACATCGTCATGCCAGTGGCCGGGCCTGTGGGTCTGGGCGCGGCGGCAGTGGCAAAGGAACGCGGCCTGATGATCATCGGCGTAGACACCGACTGGTACATCAGCGCGCCCGAGTACAAGGAGACCTACCTGACCAGCGTGCTCAAGAACATGGACGTCGCGGTGTACGACACCATCAACTCCGTGGTCAAGGGCACGTTCAAGGGCGGCGAGAACTACGTCGGCACGCTCAAGAACAACGGCGTGGGCATCGCTCCGTTCCACGACTACGAGAGCAAGATTCCGGCGGGTCTGACCGACGAACTGAAGCAGATCACCGAGGACATCAAGGCGGGCAAGATCAAGACCAGCCCGTAGAAGCAGGCGCGTTACACACCGAGGTTGGGCGGCGCGTCCTGCGTCGCCCAACCTCATACCTACAATCATACCTGCAATCCGCCAACCGAACGTTTCGGTTCCGAAGTTGTTGGTAGGGTCATCCGGAACCGAATGGACTGAACAAAGCAAGCCGACAGCGCTGTCGCGCAGAATGACATAGACAAGGAGAGACATGGCCCCTGTCCTTGAGTTGCGAGGGATTACCAAGGCGTTTCCAGGCGTGCTGGCCAACGACCACATTGACTTGACGCTGGAAGAAGGGGAGATTCTCGCCTTGTTAGGCGAGAACGGCGCCGGCAAGACGACGTTGATGAACATCCTGTACGGATTGTATCAACCCGATGCCGGCGAGATTTTTGTCCGCGGCAAGAAGGCGGAAATCCACCAGCCCAACGACGCCATCCGCCTGGGCATCGGCATGGTGCACCAGCACTTCATGCTCGTGCCGGTGTTCACCGTTACCGAGAACGTGATGCTCGGCGTGGAATCCATGCGGTACGGGGTGTTCCTGGACCGCCGGAAGGCCGCCGCCAAGGTCCGGGAGATTTCCGAACAGTACAAGTTGGAAGTCAACCCGGACGATTACATCAGGGACTTGCCGGTGGGCGTGCAGCAGCGCGTGGAGATCATCAAAGTTCTCTACCGCAAGGCGGATATCCTCATCCTGGACGAACCCACCGCCGTGCTCACCCCGCAGGAAGTCGAGGAGTTATTCAAGATCATTCGGTCATTGAAAGAGCAGGGCAAGTCCATCATCTTCATCACCCACAAGTTGAAAGAAGTGATGGCCATCGCCGACCGCATCACCGTGCTGCGGCAAGGACGGGCTGTAGGCACCACGACGCCCGCCGAGGCCACCATGGAGCGCCTGGCGCAGATGATGGTGGGGCGCGAGGTGGAACTGGTGGTCAAGAAGAAAGAGGCCAAGCCCGGCGACGTGGTGCTGGATGTGGAGAACCTGCACGTCGTGGACCACCGAGGGAACCCGGCGGTGCGGGGCGTTACGTTCAACGTCCGCGCGGGCGAGGTGCTGGGCGTGGCGGGCGTGCAGGGCAACGGGCAGACCGAACTGGTGCGCGCACTGACGGGCCTGCTGCGCCCGGAGATTGGACACATCCGCATCAACGGCGTAGACGTTACACATGCCTCGCCGCGCGCGATTCTAGAGCAGGGCGTGGCCCACGTGCCCGAAGACCGCCAGAAGGACGGCCTCATCCTCAAGTATCCGGTTCACGACAACCTCGTGCTGAATACGTACTATGTCCCGCCGTTTGCCAAGGGCCTCAACCTTCAGTTCCAGAAGATTTATGAGGCCGCCGCCGAGCGCGCCTACGAGTTTGACATCCGCACGCCCAGCATCTACGTGCCGGTAGCCACGCTGTCGGGCGGCAACCAGCAGAAGACCATCGTGGCGCGGGAGTTCAGCCGCCCGATTCGCCTGCTCATCGCGTCCCAGCCCACGCGCGGCCTGGACGTGGGCTCCATTGAGTACATCCACCAGCGGATTGTGCAGAAGCGCGACGAGGGGTGCGCGGTGCTGCTGGTGTCGCCGGAACTGGACGAGATTCTGGCGTTGTCGGATCGCATCGCGGTGATGTACCGAGGGCAGTTCGTGGCGATTCTGCCCGCCGCCGAGGCGACCCGCCAGAAACTGGGCCTTCTGATGGCAGGCGTTACGGCGGCAGAGGCCATGTCCGCTGAAGAAGCGCCTGCGGCTGTGGAAGAGAACCCGGCCCTGTGAACGCCGTAGATTGAAGGAGAGCGACTTGAGCGAACAGAAGGAACGCGCATTGCAGAACAGCCAGGACACTCGCGCTCAGGCCCTCGCGAAGTTGCTGCTGAGGCCGGCGCGAGGCAGCCTGTTGCAGGCCATCCTACTGCCTGTGTTGGCGGTATTCACCGCGCTGGTCATTGGCGCGCTGGTCATCGTCTTCACGGACCTGCAGGTGCTGAATTTGTACAAGGACTTCTTCTCCGCGCCCGGCAAGGCGCTGGCGGCCTCGTGGAAAGCCATCGCCAGCGCGTACAGTGCGCTGTTCAAGGGCTCCATCGGCAACCCCGCCGAGTTTGCCAAAGCGTTCAGCGTGCTGCGCGAGACTGGCGACACCGCCCCGCTGCGGCAGGCATTCTGGCCCATCAGCGAGAGCCTGGTTACGTCGGTGCCGTACATCTTCGCGGGGCTGGCCGTTGCGCTGGGGTTCCAGTGCGGTCTGTTCAACATCGGGGCCGAGGGGCAGATTTTCATCGGCGCGCTGGCCTCGGTGTACGTGGGCTACAGCATCAAGGGCCTGCCTCAGTACATCCACCTGCCGCTGGCGTTCTTCGCGGGCGCTGCGGCTGCGGGCCTGTGGGCAGCTGTGGCCGGTCTGCTGAAGGCGAAGACGGGCGCGCACGAGGTCATCAACACCATCATGATGAACTACATCGCCTTTCTGCTGAGCGACTGGCTGCTGAACGGCCCCATGAAGCGGCCAGGCTGGTCGCCCATCAGTCCGGCGATTCAGGATTCTGCGTGGCTGCCCAAGTTCTTCCCCGACCCGCTGCGGTTCCACGCGGGGTTCTTCGTGGCGCTGGGCATCGCTGCGGTGGTGTACTGGCTGCTGTTCAAGACTACCATCGGGTTTGAAATTCGGAGCGTGGGCGCGAACCCGGACGCGGCGCGGTACGCGGGCATCAGCGTTACGCGCAACTTCATCCTGGCGATGTTCCTAAGCGGGGCGCTGGCAGGCATGGCCGGGGCCAACGAGGTGCTGGGTGTGAACCACCAACTGGCCAGCGCTTTCTCCTCGGGCTATGGGTTTGACAGCATCGCGCTGGCGCTGCTGGGCAAGAGCCACCCCGTGGGGGTTGTCCTGGCGGCATTGCTGTTTGGCACGCTCCGCAGCGGGGCGACTCGCATGCAGTCGTTGGCGGGCGTGCCCATAGACATCATCTCCATCTTGCAGGCGTTGGTGATCATCTTCATCGCCGCGCCGGCCATCATCCGCTGGCTGTATCGGCTGCGCCTGGAGCGAGAGGTGGGCGAGACGGTGTTCACCCGCGGCTGGGGCCAGTGATAGGGGGCGACCATGGCAGTTGCTGCACAAAATGCGGAACTGATAATTGCACGGCGGCGGCATATCGGAACAGGGGTATTTTTCCTCCTGGTGGCGCTGCTCATCTTGGCGTTCTTCGTTCGCACCACCGCGCCCGACTTGACCACGACGTTTGGTCTCAACCCGGCGCGCCTGACGACGGCCCTTAGACTGCCCGACCTGGTGCTCCCATCGCTGCCCAGCCTCTGGTTCCTGACCGTCGTCTGCGCGTTCCTGGGGGGCTGGCAACTGGCGAAAGGCTTCCGCAGCACCGGCTGGGCGCTGGGGGTGGTGGCTTTCGCGTTCGTGGCGGCGTTCCTCATCTGGGCCGCGCGGGGCAAGTCCATGAACCTGGTCGGGATGCTGTCGTCTAGCGTCCTGCGGGCCATTCCCATCGCGCTGGGCGCGTTCTGTGGTATCCTGTGCGAACGCGCGGCGGTCATCAACATCGCCATTGAGGGCATGATGCTCACGGGCGCGTTCATGGCCGCGTGGATCGGGAGCATTACCCATAGCCTGTGGATCGGCCTGCTGGCGGCTATGCTGTCTAGCATGTTCCTGGCGGCCATCCTCGCCGTGCTGTCCATCAAGTTCAAGGTGGACCAAATCGTTAGCGGGACGGTCATCAACATTTTCGCAACGGGCCTGACCAGTTACCTGAGCGCCAAGTTCCTGCAGGTGTACCAAAACCTGAACAACCCGGACATTTTCAAGCCCATCCCGCTGCCGGTGCTGTCGCGGATTCCCATCCTCGGGCCGGTGTTCTTTGAGCACAACGTCATTGTGTACATCACCTTCCTGCTGCTCATCCTCATCCACGTGATGCTGTTCTACACGCGGTGGGGGCTACGCACGCGGGCCGTGGGCGAGCACCCCAAGGCCGCCGACACGCTGGGCGTGAACGTGTTCCGCACCCGCTACATCAACGTCATCATGGGCGGGCTGGTGGCGGGCATCGGCGGCGCGTTCTTCACTATCGGCTCGGTGGGCCGGTTTGACGAGGTGATGACCGCCGGCAAGGGGTTCATCGGCCTGGCCGCGATGATCTTCGGCAAGTGGACGCCTTTCGGGGCCTTCGGCTCGTCGCTCATTTTCGGGTTCGCCGACTCGCTCCAGACGAAACTCCAGATTCTGCAGGTGCCCATCCCGTCCGAGTTCCTCCTGATGGCGCCGTACCTGGTTACGATGATCGTGCTGGCGGGGGTCATCGGCCGCGCCGTGCCGCCTGCCGCCGACGGCCAGCCCTACGAAAAGCAGTAAACTGGACAGATGCGAATGGCACACAGAGGGCGCGAGGTGCGCCCTCTGTGTATTTCTGTGGGGGATCACGACAATGCACGTAGGGGGTTCTGCAGCCTCTGCGTCTCCGCTGTGAACCATCGGACAACACTCCACGGGGAGGCTGGCCGCAGCCCGAAATTGCCAAATCCCTCCCCTGTGCCGTACAATGGCGCGAACAGCAAACCCTTCATTGGAGACCCGCATTGAAACCGATACCTTTTGACAACCCCGAAGAGAAGCGCCGCTACGTGCAGGCGATGTTCGCCCGAATGGCGCGGTACTACGATATCATGAACCGAATCCTATCGCTGGGGCGGGATATGGCCTGGCGGCGGACTCTGGTGGAACGGGCCAACGTGCCCGACGGCGGCCTGGTGCTGGACGTGGCCGCAGGCACGGGAGATGTTACGCGGCTCCTGGCCGGGAGGACGCCCGCCCGGCTCGTGGTGGGGCTGGACTTCACGGGGCCGATGCTGCGCATCGCCCAGTGGAAGTTGGGCCGCCTGCCGGGGATGGAGCGCGTGCGCCTGGTGCAGGCCGACGGGCTTCGGATGCCCTTCGCGGACGACACGTTTGACTCCGTAACCTCGGCCTTCGCCCTGCGCAACGCGGTGGACGTGGCCGCGCTTTTCCGCGAGATGTGGCGGGTGCTGCGGCCTTGCGGGCGCGTCGCGTGCATGGAGATCTGCAAGCCGACTGCACCGGTGTTCCGCTCACTGTTCGCGATGTACTTCAACCGTATCGTTCCGCTGCTGGGCCGTGTCCTCGGACGGGATGCGGAAGCCTATACTTACCTGCCCGAATCGCTCAATCGGTTCATGAGCAGCGGCCAGGTGATGCGCACGCTGGAACAGGCGGGGTTTCATTCCGTGGCGTGCCAGAAACTGATGCTGGGCACCGTGGCGATTTATGTGGGGGTGAAGTGATGGCGAGTCCGACGGAGAAGGACATCCGACTTGGGCGGCCGAGCGCGGCGTGGGACTTCGGCCAGGACCGCCGCATGGGCATGATCCGCCGTCACACGCCGCTGGAGGGCCGCCGCGCGCTGGACGTGGGCTGCGGCATCGGGTTCTACACGCGGCGCTTGCAGGAGGCCGGCGCGGAAGCCTACGGCGTGGACGTGGACCCAGACAAAGTGGCCAAGGCCCGGGAGGCCGTGGCGAACGTGCAAGTTGCGCCCGCCGAGAAGTTGCCATTCCCCGATGGCTTCTTTGACATGGTGCTGTCGCACGAGGTGTTGGAGCACGTGGACGACGACCGCCAGGCGGTGGCCGAGGCGATTCGGGTGCTGAAGCCCGGTGGGCGGCTGGTCATCTTCGTCCCCAATCGGCTGTACCCGTTTGAGACGCACGGCTGCTACTGGCGTGGGCGCTACCGCTTCGGGAACATCCCCCTGGTCAACTGGCTGCCGAACCGTTTGCGGAACCGATTGTGCCCCCACGTGCGGGCCTACACCGCGCGCGGGCTGGTGCGGCTGTGGGAGGGCCTGCCCTGCCGCGTGGTGGTGTTCACGCAGATTTACCCCGGTTACGATAAGATCGCATCGCGCCGCCCGTGGCTTGGACGGCTGCTTCGCACGGTAACGTATGCCTTGGAACGCACGCCCCTGCGGGCCTTCGGCCTGTCGCACTTCGTCGTGCTGGAGAAAACGGGCTGAGACGCGGGCGCAGGGCGGGGCGTGTGGATCGTGAAACGCCACTGACATTTGCCCCGCACCCCCTTTTCTGATAGTATAAAGCCCGCACCATACCCGGAGTCCGCAGGTTTGAGACGATGAAAAGGTCCACGAAACAGGTTCTGATTCGCCGCCGTGAGCGAAAGAATGGCGGCATGAGCATCTTTGCCAAGTCGGCACTCGCGCTTGTGGTCCTGCTGCTGGGCGGGGCGCTGGCGATTGCGCTCGCGGGCGTGGCCGCCGTCGCGGGCGTGTACGCCTACTTCGCGCAGGATTTGCCCGACCCCAGCGCCATTGAGATCGCCGAGCAGGACTTCCAGACGACGAAACTCTACGACCGCACGGGCCAACACCTGCTGTACGAGATCTTTGACCCCCGGTGGGGCGACCGCACCTACATCCCCCTGGATCAGATTCCGCTGTACCTGCGCCAGGCCACGATTTCCATTGAGGATCGGTCGTTCTACGAGAATCCGGGCATTGACATTCGTGGGATTGCGCGCGCGGCATTGTCCAACCTGCGCGGCGAGCGAATACAGGGCGCCAGTTCCATCACCATGCAGTTGGTGAAGAACGTCCTCATCCCGCCCGAAGAACGCTACGTGATCTCCTACGAGCGCAAGATCAAAGAGGCGATTCTGGCGCTGGAGATTTCCCGCCGCTATCCGGGCCGCGAGGGCAAGGACAAGATTCTGGAGTGGTACCTGAACAACAACTTCTACGGCAACCTGGCCTACGGCGTGGAGGCCGCCGCACAGACCTACTTCGGCAAGAGCGTGCGCGACCTGAACCTGGCCGAGTGCGCCATGCTGGCGGCTATCCCGCAGTACCCCGGCATGAACCCCATTGACAACCCGGACAAGGCCAAGGAGCGCCAGCACCTGGTCCTGGACCAGATGCTCCGCGAAGGGTACATCACCGAGGAGCAGGCGGTGGAGGCCAAGTACACCCCGCTGTACATCGCTCCCCAGCAGCGGTTTGACATTGACGCGCCGCACTTCTCCATGTACGTGCGGCAACTTCTCGTGGACGAGTTCGGCCCAGACATGGTGTACCGAGGCGGGCTGAAGGTCTATACCACGCTGGACTACGACATGCAGAAGTTGGCCGAGCAACTGGCCCGCGAGCAGATCGCCAAGTTGCAGGCCGATGGCTGGGACATCAACAACGCGGCCGTCGTCTCCATCCGCCCCACCACGGGCGAGATTTTGACCATGGTGGGGTCGCTGGACTACTTCAGCACGACCATCAAGGGCCAGGTGAACTGCGCCCTGTCGGAGCGCCAGCCTGGGTCATCGTTCAAGCCGTTCACCTACGTTACGGCGCTGGCCCAGGGTTACACGCCCGCGACCATGCTGCTGGACGTGCGGCAGGCGTTTGACGACTACCCGAACCCACCCTACGTGCCCGAGAACTACAGCCTGAACTACAGCGGGCCGGTGCGGATGCGCCATGCGCTGGCCCGGTCGCTCAACATCCCCGCCGTGGAGATGCTAAGCAAGGTCGGCGTGAAGAACGTCATCAACACGGCGCACCAGATGGGTATCAATACGCTGACCAAGGACTTCTACGGGCTGAGCCTGACCTTGGGTGGCGGCGAGGTTACGCTGCTGGACATGACTTACGCCTACAGCGTGTTCGCCAACAACGGCGTCATGGCGGGCCAACCGGTGCCGCCCAGCCGTCTCCGTCCGGGGTTCCGCCAGTTGGACCCGGTGGCGATCCTGCTGGTTACCGACCGCAACGGCAAGGTGCTCAAGCAATTCAGCCAGCCGCGGACTCGTGAGGTGCTCAGCCCGCAGTTGGCCTACCTGATGCAGCACATGATGTCGGACAACAACGCGCGGGCGGCGGCATTCGGCCCCGACAGCCCGCTGAAACTCAGCCGCCCCGCCGGTGTCAAGACCGGCACGACCAACGACTTCCGCGACGACTGGATCATCGGCTACACGCCGCAGATCGTTACCGGCGTGTGGTGCGGCAACACGGACTACGAGCCGATGGGGCGTATCCCCGCGAGCCGCGCGGTGGGACCCATCTGGCACGACTTCATGGAGAAGGTACATGAGAACCTGCCCGTGCTGGAGTTTCAGCGGCCACCCGGCATCATAGAAGGGTACGTATGCCCGCTGTCGGGCCTGCTGCCGACCGAGTATTGCCCCAGCCAAGTGAAGGAGATTTTCATTGCCGGCACCGAGCCGACCCAGCCGTGCGACATGCACCGCGAGTTCAAGATCAACAAGGTTACGGGCAAACTGGCGACGGTGTACACGCCGCCGGAGTTGGTGGAGTCGCGGGTGTACGAAATCTACCCACCGCGCGCGGCCGACTGGGTGCGCGAGAAGGGCATCCCGCAGCCGCCGACGGACTACGATGACATGTACGGCCCCGGCCCTGCACAGGGCGATGTGGCCATCATCTCGCCCGCGCCCTACTCCTACGTGCGGGGCGGCGTGGTCATCATGGGCAACGCGCGCTCGGACAACTTCCACTACTGGCGGCTGGAATACGGCAAGGGGCTGAACCCCTCGGCATGGAGCCAGATCGGGGGCGAGCACTACAATCAGGTTACCAACGAGCCGCTGGAGTACTGGGACGTGAGCCAACTGGATGGGCTGTACACGCTCCAACTGACTGTCGTCCGCCACGACCAGAGTGTGCGACAGGCGGCCATCCAGGTCAACGTGGACAACCAGCCGCCGAAAATCAAGATCATCAACCCTGACGAGGGCAGGGTCTATATCAAGGAGCAGGACGACTACATCAACATCCAGGTGGACGCCCGCGACAACCTGTCCATGGATCGGGTGGAGTTCTTCGTGGACGGGCAGTCGGTGGGGTTCACGACCGTGGCCCCGTACAGCCTGAAGTGGACGATCACCATGTCGGACACGATTCCGATTCCCGGCACGGTCATCACGACGACCGGGCCGATCACGGGCCCCGATGGTGTGGTTACGGAGGGTGTGATCACCATCACGGAAGTCATCACGGGCGAGAATGGCCTGGTGATGCAGGTGTGGGCCAACGGGATGACCATCATCTCGGACACGCATGGCTACACCGAGACGCACACGATCCACGCGGTGGCCTACGACTCGGCGGGGAATACCACCGAGAGCGCCAAGGTGCACGCGCAGGTGATCCACAGGCCTAAGCCGGAGAAGGACAAGAAGACTTCATCGGCGGCCCCCACCGCGCCCGTGGCGTGGAGGGCGGAGGATCGGCTTTCCGGTCTCTGTATGAGGAGGGTGCGGTATGCCTATCTGGAAGATTACTCCTAAAGGCCCGGTCAAAGTTTCCGAGACAAGGCTGAAACAAGAGAAACTCTTGGAAGAGCATTTGGAGGACTGGATCATCAGCGATCCTGCGCTTCTTGGGGAGCCCTTGTTTGTCATCGGTCGGCAGGTGATGATTCCCGATGTCAAGGACCGACTAGACATACTTGCCCTTGATCCAGAGGGCAATGCTGTCATCATTGAACTCAAGCGCGGCCAGGTGAAAGACCCGGTGGACATCCAGGCGCTGAGGTACGCGAGTTACATCTCCAAATGGCGCTTTGAAGACTTTGAGACACAGGCACGCTCGTACCTCGGGCAAAGCGGCAACTCCGAATTCAACTTCAATGAGTTGTTTGAGCAATTCTGCATCTCGGCAGGAGTGGACGAGGTCCCTGACCTGAATTCGGATCAGCGCCTCATCATTGTCGGTGCCGAAGTCAAGGACAAACTCGGCAGCGTTGCATTGTGGCTGCGCGAGCACAATGTGGATATTAAGGTGATTGAGGTTGAGATTTACAAGGAAGGTGAGACGCTGTTCTTGCAGCCTCATATCATAGTGCCCCTACCTGTGAGTAGGTTTACGGAGGTTGGGCGGCCAAGGGGCGAATCATCCGGGCTGTGGATTACCGATGGTAGGACATGGCATTTGGAGAAACGATGCAGCAGCAAGACGAAGGAGATGCTGCTGGCCCTAGACGATGTGATTCGGGACAACTTCATCGTGGACGGGCCGCGCTGGAATCAGAAGTTTTATGTCGCGTACCGAATCGGTAACTATAACTGGATAATCGTGCATACCCATTCAAGCGCCCTCGTCGTGGACTTACTTGCTAAGGCTGGGGCATTCAACCAGACAGACATTGCCAAGCGGCTGGGTGTAGAGGAATTTGATAAGGAGGATTCCGTTGCCGAGAAACTGGGCCTGCCAAGTTCCGTAATTGTCCTGAATCGCAATGAGGCTACAGACCGAGTGCGACTACGGATTAAGGAAGGATTTGACGTGCAGAGCCAGGCGTTCTTGGATTTCTTGAGGGATGCTTACAAGGCATTTCCAAAGTAAGCGCCTGATGCAGAAAGACAAGCGTGCTGGGAGACGAAATGCCCCTCATCCTCATCACCAATGACGACGGCGTAGATTCGCCCGGCCTCGTGGCGCTGAAGCGGACGCTGAGTCGGCTGGGCGACGTGGCGGTGTTCGCGCCGGCCCACAGTTGGTCTGCGGCCGGCCACACGAAGACCATGCACAAGCCCATGCGCGTGCGTCGCGGCGCGCTGGCCGACGGCTCCGAGGCGTGGGTTACCACCGGCTCGCCTTCGGACTGCGTGGCGCTGGCGCTGCTGGGCATCCTGGATCGGCGGCCCGATTTGGTAGTGTCCGGCATCAACAAAGGGCCGAACATGGGCGAGGACGTAACGTACTCGGGCACGGTGGCCGCGGCCATGGAGGGCGTTGTGTCGGGAATCCCGGCCATCGCCGCGTCGGTGGACGGCTGGGAGGGGTGGGACTTTGATCCGGCGGCGCGGGTCGTGGAACAGGTAGCCCGCGAAGTGCTGGCGCGCGGGCTTCCCGCCGGCACCCTGCTGAACGTCAACGTCCCCGCGCTGCCCTATGACCAGTTGAAGGGCGTGCTGGTTACCCGCCTGGGGCGCAGGGTTTACAAAGACGTGCTCATTGAGCGCAAGGACCCGCGCGGGGAGAGTTACTACTGGATCGGCGGCGACCCGCCCGACGGCGAACCGCTGGAGGGGACGGACTTCTGGGCCATCAAGCACGGCTACGTGTCCATCACGCCCCTCAAACTGGACCTGACAGACTACACGCTGATGGACAGCGTGCGCGGCTGGAATCTACAACTGGCGAGGTGAGTGGGGATGGAATTCTGGGATGTGATTCACGCGCGGCGGAGCGTTAGGCAGTTCCGGCAGGACAAGCCGGTCAAAGAGGCGCAGGTGGAAAAGTTGCTGGAGGCGGCCATCCGCGCGCCTTCGGCGGGAAATCGGCAGCCGTGGCATTTCTACGTCGTCTGGTCGCAGGATGTGAAAGATGGGCTTGCGGCGGCGGCGTTTGACCAGACGTTCGTGGCCGAAGCGCCCGTGGTCATCGTGGTCTGCGCCGACGCGGCGCGGTCTGCGGCGCGGTACGGCAGCCGCGGGCGGGATTTGTACTGCATCCAGGACACGGCCATCGCGGCGACACACATCCTGTTGGCGGCTGTGGACATGGGGCTTGGCGCGTGCTGGGTGGGCGCGTTTGACGAGGAGCAGGCGGCTGCGGTTCTGAGGCTTCCCGCGGTGCTGCGGCCCGTGGCGATTCTGCCCATCGGTTATCCAGCCAAGGAGGGAGGCGCTCGCACCCCGCGCCGCAGCATGCAGGAAGTGGTAACGGTGGTGAAGTAGCCATCCCACCGGATGCCGCTGGCGTCCGTGTCGGCGGGACGGGCACAGGAGCCTGTCCCGCCTTTGCGTGCTGGCGGCTATGCCCCCCACTCCCGAATCACCTGCGCGGCTTCAGATTGCAGCACGGTGCGCTGTTCGCCCAGATCCAGGTTCTTGATGGTAACCTGCCCCTGTGCGGCCTCGTCAGGGCCCAGAATCGCGGCAAATGGGATGCCTTTGCGGCTGGCGTATCGTAGTTGCTTCTTCACCGACTCGGCCTCAAAGTACAGTTCCACGCGGAGCCCCTGTTCGCGCAGGCTGTGCGCGAAGCGAAGCGTCTCGGCCAGCAGGCTGGGGTCAAACTGGAGCACCAGCACCTCTACCAGCGTGCGCCGCAGCGAAGAGGGGAACATGCCGAGTTCGTCCATCACGTCTATGATGCGCTCAATTCCGATGGTCGTGCCTGTGGCGGGGTAGCCCCGCTCGGAGAACATCTCAATCAGACGGTCGTAGCGCCCGCCGCCGGTGATGCTGCCGATCTTCGGCTCCTCCACGACCGTCTCGTAGATGGGGCCGGTGTAGTAGTCCAGGCCGCGCACCATGGAGAAGTCAATCTGGTATGCGCTCGGGGACACCCCCATGGCGTCCAGGTACGAGATCAGGTCGCGCAGTTCGGCCAGGCCCTCGGCGGCGATGGGGATGCCCTCCAGCCGCCGCATCATCTCCGGGATGAGGTCCGCGCTCGCGCCCCGTATCTGGAGCAGGTCCACCATGCGGGCGATGACATCCTCGGCGATGCCCGCGTCGCGCAGTTCCTTGCGGACGCCGTCCATGCCGATGCGGTCCAGTTTGTCAATGGAGCGGTAGAGTTGGCCCAGGGCCTCGCCCTCCACGCCTGAGTAGATGCCGATGCCCGCCAGCACCTTGCGGTTGTTGATGCGCGTGGTGTAACGGCGGAAGCCCAGGCGCTCCAGCACCGTGTAGATGACCGTGATGATCTCGGCGTCGGCCAGCATGCTTGCCGAGCCCACGATGTCAGCGTCGCACTGGTAGAACTCCCGGTAGCGGCCCTTCTGGGGGCGCTCAGCACGCCACACGGGGGCAATCTGGTAGCGCTTGAACGGCAGCAACAGGTCGGGGTTCATGGCGACCACGCGGCTCAACGGTACCGACAAGTCGTAGCGCAGCGCCAGTTCCTCATGGCCCTGGCGTTGGCGCACGTCGTAAATGAGGCGCTCGGCGTCGGGACCGTACTTGCCCATGAGGGTCTCGGCCAGTTCCACCGCGGGCGTGTGCAGCGGTTCAAACCCGAACTGCTCAAAGACGGTCCGGATGGTGTTCATCACGTAGTCGCGGAGGATCATCTTGTCCGGCAGGATGTCGCGCATCCCTCTGGGCAGGCGCGGCGTAATGCGTTCGGGCATGCTCGCTTCTCCTTGCACAGTGTTGGCCTTTTTTACCACAGGTGGCGGCAGATTGCAAAGCGCCGCGGGCGCTGAAGCAGGTGCGAGTGGGGGCCGTCGGCGAAGCCGCGAAGAATCTCGCCATCGGAGATGCTTCGCCAGCGTAACATGGCAACCGAACAGCCCCTTGTGCGCAGCAATCCGCACCCGCGTACCCCCAGCAAGACCAAACCGAATCCGAGGCAGAGGCCAGGTTGAGCTCGTTCGGATAGGTTAGTGACACTGGACAGGAGATGAAAGGAAGATACAATGGCTGCTCTATGAGTGTGTACGGAAGCATACTT
>JARYMK010000006.1 GCA_029907165.1 Anaerolineae bacterium | reverse complement strand
GACGCCACGCGCATCTATAGCGTGGCCGACTGCCTGCCGCCCGACGTGCCGCTCATCCGCCACCGCCCGTTCCGCGCACCGCACCACACCATCAGCCACGCCGGGCTGGTGGGCGGCGGACGCTGGCCCCGCCCGGGCGAAATCTCGCTGGCCCATCGCGGCGTCCTGTTCCTGGACGAACTCCCCGAATTCGGCCAGCGCACGCTGGAGGTGCTCCGCCAGCCGCTGGAAGACAAGATCGTAACCATCGCCCGCGCCCAGGGCAGCCTGACCTTCCCGGCCAACTTCATGCTGGTCGGCGCAATGAACCCGTGCCCGTGCGGGTACTACGGCGACCCTGTGCGCGAGTGCACCTGCTCCATGAGCACCATCAGCCGCTACCAGAAGCGCATCTCCGGGCCACTCCTGGACCGCATAGACATCCATGTGGAAGTCCCGCGCGTGGACTACGAGAAACTGTCCGACGAGCGGCGCGGCGAGCCGTCGGCCGTCATCCGCCGGCGGGTGCAGGCCGCCCGCGAGCGCCAGCAGCAGCGGTTCGCGGGCACGCCGCTGGCCTGCAACGCCGACATGGGCCCTGCCGAGGTGCGCGAGTTCTGCAAGATTGACGACAATGGCAAGAGCCTGATGAAGTCGGCCATGCAGCAGCTGCAGTTGAGCGCCCGCGCGTACCACCGCATTCTCAAGTTGGCGCGCACCATCGCCGACCTGGAAGGAAGCGCGGACATCCGACTGCACCACATCGCTGAAGCCCTGCAGTACAGGCCGCGCAAGATGCTGTAGCGCATCTCACCGCAGAGACGCAGAGTGCACGGAGAAGCCCCAAGATTCCTAGAGGTTGACCACAGAGAGAATCATCCGTTGTCATTGCAAGCGAAGCATGTCGGTTGACGGGGATTCTTCGGCGCCCCGCGCCTCAGAATGACAGGCTGCCGGGATTGCTTCGGGCGCTGCGCCATCGCAATGACACGCCATCAGGAATCCCTGTGGTCAAATACTGGCGTCCTATCCGTTCTCCGCGTCTCTGCGGTGCTCTGATTGCCTTTGCAGCCGAAGCATTGCAGCCATCTCGTTTCCCGCCAGGGGGTTGGTGCCCCTTGGGCGAATTCCTGCGAGGAGGCCACATGGACGTTCTCTATCTCTCGCCACACCTGGACGATGCCGCGCTATCCTGCGGGGGGCTTATTCATCAGCAGGCGCGCGCGGGGCTGTCGGTAGGCGTGCTCACCATCTTCGCGGGCAGCGCGCAGACCGACGTGCGCTCGCCGTTCGCCCGCGCCCTGGAGGCGCGTTGGGGCGCGCATGGCGATGCCATCGCCCTGCGCCGCCATGAGGATCGCGAGGCGCTGGCCATACTGGGCGCCCATCCCATCCACTGGGCCTACGAGGACGCCATTTACCGCCTGCACACGCGCACCGGGCAGCCGGTATATCCCAACCGCGACGCCATCTTCGGGGGCATCAGCCGCAACGACCCCGTCAAGGTGCGGGCACTCGCGTCCGAGATGCGGCGGTTCTGGCGCAATGCGGGGCGCCCAAGGGTGTACGCCATGCTGGCGGCGGGCTACCATGTGGATCACCAGGTGGTTCAGGCGGCTGTGCTGCAGCTGGTGGCGCGCGACGGCCTAGATGTGGTTTGGTACGAAGACTATCCGTACGCCGAGGATCAGGACGCGGTGCGCCAGGCGGTAGCGCAGTCGCCGCTAGGGGCGTTGCAGCCGCAGATTGTGCGCCTCGCGGAGGAGGATGTGGCTGCCAAGTGCGATGCCATTGCCCGCTACCGCTCGCAAATCCCCATCTTCTGGCAGGATGAGGCCGACATGCGCCGCCACGTGAGAGACCACGCGCTCCGCATGGGGGGCGGCTTCCCCGCCGAGCAGTACTGGCTGCGGGCGAGCGCCGGGGACTCATAGCGACGCTGCTGCGAAACAGCGATGGGGGAGGGATGCGCATCCCTCCCCCATCTGCCACGCACCTTTCGGGGTTGTCGTCTGGGCCGGCTCACTCCTCCTCTTCGTCGCCGCCCAGGTTCCGCTCTACGATGGTCCCCAAGACGATGCCCATCCAGAATTCCCTGTTCAGGAACGCCCTGCACATACTGTTCGCCGCCCGTGCGAACCTGTCGTGGGCCTCTTTGGTCAGGGGCTTCTCGGGCTTGATTCGGATTCGGTTGTAGTGCCACTGGGCCTTGCCCTCCGACCCGAGGTCTTCTATCAGGCCTCAAAGCACAGCGGAATGACGGCCCGCTGCTTGATCTCGGGAACGTGGGCGTACCCCGGGAAGGCGATGGTGAACGTTTCGCCATCCCACGAGACACATTGCCGCCGGAAGATTCTCATGCGCAGCCTGGCGATTGTCGGATTCATTCGTCGCTTCTCCTTTCTGTTCTTGTTTGGACAGCGGATAAGAAGGACTTCTGACAACGCCTTGACCGGGCACTTCGCTATGAGGTTGTTGGGGAGGAACATTGCGCAGGCGCGTCCTCCCGCGAGGACAACAAAGAGGACAAACAATCCGTACAGGTTATTCGGTTGAGATGTTCCGTCTGTGGCTATATGATACCACTTGTCATCCGTCTTTTCAAATTTCGCCTGGCCGCGACGCGGGTTCATCGCGTGCTGGTAAGCCCGGTGCGGGGCTTTCCTCGTGCCGCGCACGAGAAGATGTTCTATACTCGTGCTTTGCTCAGGTGCCTTGGGGGTTAGAGAAATCCCGATAGCCGCCGGCAGACCCGGGAACCGAATTCCGAAACGAGCCCATTCGCCAAAATCCCCGTTTTGCGTATAATCGCGTCTCGTGCACGGCACGAGATTGGGGAAATGAGGTCTTTGGGAATCACCCATGGGTGAACGGCTATCGCTACATGAATTGCTGGACGATTTGCGCGAGGGGCGCATTGACGATGCGGACATCCCCGCCGTCTTGCGGTGCTTCGCCGACGGCTTCTTGACCGAAGCGGATGAGGATATTGAGGATTTGGTGCTGCACAACTCGCCAGAGGTGCGGGCGGCTGCCCTGGAGGTGCTGGCCATACGCTGGCGTATCGCCGACTACCGGCCTCTGTGCGAGTACGTGCTTCGCTACGATACCAGTGCCCACGTCGGGGCCACAGCGGCGCGCGCTCTGGGCGCTCTCTTGGCGCGCACCCGCGACAAGGGCGCCCTGCGCCAGTTGCTGGAGACGCTGCGCGACCCTGAGGAAGACCGCGTCGTGCGGTACGCCGCCTATTTGGCCGCCCTGGAAGTCGCTGGTGCCGCGCCGAAGGATGGTGTGAAAGAGCGATTCAACCTGCGTCGCGACGTGGACTGGAAACTGGTCAACGACCTGTTGGCTGAAACCGGCGAGGTGCTGCGGTGCCTGCGGTGCGGCGCGCCTCTGATTCGCCCGGGCGACGGTCCCGCGTGGTGCCTGGACTGCACCGTGGAGGTCATGGAAATCAATCGCGCCACCGCCGACAACGGCCGCAGCACCGTGCTTGGCCGCGACTAGGGCACTGCCCTGCCGACGCCGGCGGGAGCCTTGCGCGAAGATGGAACAAACTCCACCGCCCGCACAGTACGCGGAACTCCAAAGCGCGCTCCTGGACTGGGCCGCTGGTCATCTGCGCCCGCTGCCGTGGCGCACCACACCCCGCGACCCTTACCGCGTGTGGATCTCCGAGGTCATGCTCCAGCAGACGCGGGTGGAAACCGTCGTGCCCTACTTTGAGCGGTGGATGCGCCTGTTCCCCGATGTGCAGACGCTGGCCCGCACGCCGCTGGATAACGTGCTCAAAGCGTGGGAGGGGCTGGGCTACTACGCGCGGGCGCGCAACCTGCACAGGGCTGCCCAGGAAATCGTGGCGGCGCACAAGGGCCGCGTGCCCGACGACGCCGAAGCGCTGCGCCGCCTCCCCGGCGTGGGGCGCTACACGGCGGGCGCTATCCTGAGCATCGCCTTTGGCCGCGACGAGCCTGCGCTGGACGGCAACATCCGTCGGGTCTTGAGCCGCGTCTTCGCGGTCGCCGAATCCAGCAGGGCGCGTCTGGACGGCGCGCTGTGGGAGTTGGCGCGGGCACTGTTGCCGACCGGCTGTGCCGGCGCGTTTAACGAGGCCCTCATGGAACTGGGGGCGACGGTCTGCACGCCTCGCAATCCCCTATGTCAGCAGTGTCCGTGGGCGTTCGCCTGCGTCGCCTACGCGCAAGGCTCGCAGGCCCTGTTCCCCCCGCGCGCGGCCCGCAAGCAGACGCCCCACTACGACGTTACCGCCGCCGTCATCTGGCGCGAACCCGGCGTGTTCCTCATTGCCCGCCGCAACGCCGAAGGGCTTCTGGGTGGCCTGTGGGAGTTTCCCGGCGGCAAGGTGGAACCCGGCGAATCGCTGGAAGACTGCCTGACACGCGAGATTCGGGAAGAACTGGGCGTTCGCATCCGCGTCGGCAAGCGGCTGACGGTGGTCAGGCACGCCTACACCCACTTCCGCATCACGCTGCACGCTTTCCATGCGTGGCTTGAGCCTGGCGAACCCGAACCGCAGGCCCTGGATTGCGCAGCGTGGCGATGGATTCGGCTGGACGAGGCGGAGTCGGTGGCGTTCTCGGCGGCCGACTTGCGCATCCTGGACGCGCTGCGCCAGGCGTCGCAGGACGCCTCTCCCCGCTAGGCGCGCTCCCCCAGAAGCCGCTCGTACAGCGCCACGATGCGCGCCACCATCCGCTCGGCGGTGAACTCGGCCAGGACCCGCGCGCGCCCCTGTGTCCCCATCTCCCGCCGTAGGTTGGCGTCGGCGATGAGGCGATTGCAAGCGTCGGCCAGGGCGTCGGCATCCCGCGGCGGCACCACCAGGCCCGTCTCGCCGTGCCGGTTGACATAGGACGTACCCGTGCCTAGTTCGGTGCAAACCACCGGCCGCGCCGACGCCATCGCCTCCAACTGCACCAGGCCGTAGGCCTCCGAGCGCTCGGACGCGGGCAGCACGAATACGTCGCACGCCTGGTAGTAAGCCGGCAAATCCTCGTCGGGCGCGTCGCCCACGAACACAACCCTGTCGGCCACGCCCACGTCGGCCGCCAGTTGCCGCCAGGCCGCCTCCATGGGGCCGGTTCCCACTACCAGAAGCGTGGCCGGGATGCGCAGCATGGCGCGGATGAGCCAGTCCAGCCCCTTGTAGTACCGTAGCCGCCCCACGAACAGCAGAATCGGACCACCGTATCGGGCGCGGAGTTCGCTCGCCGCGGGCGACTCGCGCAGAAACGGCTTCGGGTCTATGCCCAGCGGAATCACCTCCACCTTGTGGCGCAGGCGGCTGAGATAGGGCGACGACTCTACGTAGTTCGGCGTGCTGGCGATGAGGCAGTCGGCATCCTGCAGCACCCGCCACAGCACGGGGCGGTACAAGCGCAGCCAGCCCTTCTGCCGCACCACGTCTGACTGGTACGAGATGACGGTGCGGGCCGCGCGCCCCACCAGGAGATTCGCCACCTCGCCCACCGGATACGGGAATTGCAGGTGCGCGATGTTGGGGCGCAGGCGGCGCATCCAGGCGAACAGCATGGGGCTGATGGGCGTGGATGCGACCGTGGCGAGCCGCGCCGCCCGGATCAGCCGAACCCCGTTGAGGCGGACTTCCTCCGTGCGGCGGGTGCGACTGGTAACCAGCACTGTTACGTCCAAGCCCAGGGCCGCCTGCCGCTCGGCCAGGAGTTTCACGTGATTCTCAATCCCGCCCATCACGGGCCAGTAGTCCTTGTACACGTGGAGCACGCGGATGGGTGCGCTCATGAAGCCACCTCCCGATACACCGCCATTGTGTCCCGCGCGGCCTTCTCCCACGAGAACTCCGCCGCCCGCGCCAGGCTGCGCCCGCGCATGGCCTCCAGCGTCGCGGGATTGCCCAGAAGGCGCACCAGTGCGTCGGCCCACGCCTCCACGTCTGCGGGCGAGAGCAGCGGGCCGGCATCACCGACTACCTCCGGCAGACTGGCGGCGTCGGACGAGACCACCGGCGCGCCGCACGCCATCGCCTCCAGCACGGGCAGGCCGAACCCCTCGTACCGCGACGGAAAGGCGAACAGCGCCGCGCCCGAGTACAGCGCGGGCAGGTCGGCCTCCGGCACGTCGCCCAGGAACCGCACGCGACGCTCCATCCCCAGCGCCGCGACGCGCTGTCGCGCCTGCGGGTAGCGCGGGTCTTCGCGGCCCGCTAGGACGAGCATGGCCTGCGGCTTGGCCCTGGCCCAGGCCTCTACCAGCGTCTCCACGTTCTTGTGCGGCTTGTTGATGCCCACATAGAGCACATAAGGCCCTTCTAGGCCATATTTCTGCCGCACGCGCTCCACGACGTCGGCAGGCTGGGGCTGGAACTGTGGATCGGCAGCCGGGTAGATGACGGTGGTCCTCGCCTCGGCCACGCGGAAGTGACGCATCACGTCTCGTTGCGCTGACCTGGACAGGAGAATCACCTTGTCCGCCCCGGCCAGCGCCAACCAGGAGAGCAGGCGGAACAAGGCCCTCGCCCGCGCCGATGGCAGTGCGTTCGGGTACACCAGCCCGATGACATCGTAGTACGTGAGCACCGACGGCACAGGCAGGCGATACGGTTTGACGTAGTAGGGCGAATGGAGAAGCGAAACGCCGAGCCGAGCGACCTCGCGCGGGAGCGTCGTCTGCTCCTGGAGCGAGAAGGTGCCCACGTCGCACGCCACCAGCCGCACCCCCGGCTGCGCTGCGAGAGCGGCCAGGTCGTAGCGCGTGTTGGGCAGGCGCGGGTTGGTGATGACGAGCCACTCGGCGCTCTCGCCCAGCGCGGACAGCGCCCGCACCAGGTTGTACGTATAGCGGCCGATGCCGGGGAAGTGGTCTTGGACGTACCTGCCGTCTATGGCGATTCGCATGGCTATGCTCCAGCGAGCAGAAGTCTAGTCGGCTTGGCGCGCCGTGTCAATCGGGGCCAAGTGCGCGGCAACCACTCATGCACGTTGCCCGGTTGCGCCTGCCTCTGTGAGAAGCCCTGGCACGCATCATGCAGCGTTTTTTCTCGCAACCCCCTGTACAAAATCGGAATCTTGTGCTATACTATGCGTGCCCGATAGACCGACGCGCGGGGTAGGCCCATGATCACGAAGTTGCTCGTGGTTGTCCTGCTGGGTGCGGCCCCCTGGGGCGGCATCTGGTTCCCCTCCACAACGGGCTTGGCAATGGGGCTGGGCCTTCCGGCGGCCATCGGCCTGTCCACCGCCGGACAGTTCGGTGGCGTGCTGGCCATCCTCAAGGCGTGCTCTCACGCGGAGAAGCGCCCCGAACTGATGCGCCATCTTGCCCGCGTGCGCACCGAGCGCGTACACTATTTCATGAACCGCTATGGCGTATTCGGCATTCCCATCGCCGTCGTCGTGCTGGGCGCGTATGCTGTAACGGCCGGGCTGGCCGCTCTCGGCATGAGCCACCGGCGCATCATTGTCTGGGTCGCCGCTTCCCTGCTCCTCCTGGCCGTCGGCATGTACATCCTCATTGCCCTGGCCCCGCTGGGCTAACGAACGCGCGAGTCCGGGGACACACCGCACGCCCTGCGCGGCGCGTTCCGCATGCGCTCGTAGTGGAACAGGTACTGCTGCGCATAGCCCGCGTATGGCCCCAGCCACTCCCTGGCGAACTCGGCCATGGCGCGGTACGAGCGCAGCCCCGCTTTGCGCTGCGACAGGATGCGGCGCACCCACACGTCCACCGGCACCGCCTGCAACCAACCCAGGGAGAACAGACAGATGCAGTCGGCCACCTTCGGCCCCACGCCCGGCAATGCCTGCAGGCGAACATGGGAGGCCTCGTAATCCATCGCCGCCAGCGCGCCCAGGTCCAACTGCCCCGAGTCCACCATCCGCGCCGCCTGCAGGACGTAGGCCGCGCGGTAGCCCAGGCCCAGCGCGCGCAACTCGCCTTCGGAAGACCCGGCCAATTGGTGCGGGCGCGGCAGGGCGTGAAAATCGGCGTCCAGGCGGTCGCCGAAGCGGGCGGCCAGCGCGCCCAACATCTTGTCTATCCGCGGAATGTTGGCGTTGGTGGCGCACAGGAACGACAGCACCGCATCCCACACCTCATAGCGCACGAGGCGCATGCCACGGTACGCCTCCACGGCCTGCTGCAGCGCGGGGTCAGGCGGGAATGTGGCGTAAATGGCATCCAGCGGGTCGTCCAGGCGGAAGTAGACGGCCACGGCCTCGGGCGGGAGCAACGTGTCGCATGCCAGCGCGTCGCCCTGCTGCCAGACGCGTACCACCGCGCCGCCGATGACGCCCCGCCAAGCGCCGTCGGGTTCTGCACGCCATTGGAACGATTGCCCGCAGCGCAGGGTCGCGCTCAGGTTGATGCCGCCGGAAGCGGGAAGAATGTAGGTCATTCTTTGCACCTTACGAGGGGTTTCACCGCAGAGACACAGAGGGCACAGAAGCGATTTTCAGATTCTCTCCGCGCTCTCTGCGCCTCTGCAGTAAGATTCACCTTGCACCGCAGAGATACAAATGATTTGCCCACAGACCGCATTGCTCGTATAATAGGGACAGTGAGCGACGACGAACGGTACATGCGCGAGGCCCTGCAAGAGGCGCTACTCGCCCTTGACAAGGGCGAAGTGCCGGTGGGCGCGGTGGCCGTGCGCGACGGGGTCATCATCGCGCGGGGGCACAACCTGCGCGAGACCCGCCGCGACCCAACCGCCCACGCCGAGATGATCGCGCTGCAACAGGCCAGCCGCGTGCTGGGCGGCTGGCGGCTCGTCGGCGTTACGCTCTACTGCACTTTGGAACCGTGCGCCATGTGCGCCGCCGCGATGGTGCAGGCGCGGCTGCCACGTCTGGTCTACGGAGCGCCCGACCCCAAAGCAGGCGCAGCGGGTTCGGTGCTCAACCTGACGGCGTCGCCGCTGCTCAACCATCGGGTGGAGGTAACCGGCGGCGTGCTGGCCGAGGAAGCCGCGGCCATCCTGGCCCGCTTCTTCGCCCGACTGCGCACGACAACCGAATAGTTGGTTACGCGGAGGGATAGCATAGTCCGGCCGAATGCGCGCGTCTCGAAAACGCGTGGGCAGAAATGCCCCGTGGGTTCAAATCCCACTCCCTCCGCCTCTTCTTTTCCATGCGTCGGCCCGCGCGGGGCCAGCCCCCCGCGTAGGAGCAGGCCTGAGCCCTGCCCCTACCGAGTCCCGACCTGCAAGGAGCGAAGCAGCGTCCCCTCTCCCACTGGGAAAGGGTTAGGGTGAGGGGCACACTTGCGCGCGCGGCCTACTCCTCCGCCTTCGCGGCCTTCTCCGCGTGGCCCACGAACGGCTCCAGCAACCGAGTGAACTCCATCGGGAGCACGAACTTGGTCGCGGGACTCGCCCCCAGGCTCCGCAGCGCGTCCAGGTACTGCAGGCTCATGGTCTTGCTGTCCACGCCCTTGGCCACGCTGAAGACCTTCTCCAGGGCCAGCGAGAACCCCTCGGCGCGGAGGATGGCAGCCTGTCGATCGCCTTCTGCCTGGAGAATCGCTGACTGCTTGGCGCCCTCGGCGCGGAGAATGGCGGCTTGCTTCTCGCCCTCGGCCACCTTGACGGCGGACTCGCGCTTGCCATCGGCCTCGGTAACCATGGCGCGGCGCTCGCGCTCGGCGGCCATCTGGCGGTTCATGGCGGTCTGCACCTCGCGCGGCGGCTCAATCTCGCGAATCTCCACCGTCGTAACCTTGACGCCCCAACGCTCGGTTACCTCGTCCAGTTTCACGCGCAGGATATGGTTAATCTCCTCGCGCCTCGCCAGCACGTCATCCAGCAGGATGTCGCCGATGACCGCGCGCAAGGTCGTCGTGGCAATTCCCGCCGACGCGCCCGCGAAATCTCGCACCTGGAGCACGCTCAGCGTCGGGTTGATGACCTTCCAGTAGATGAGGAAGTCAATGGAAATCGGCGCGTTGTCCTTGGTGATGCAGGTCTGGTGGGGAATCTGCAGGTACGACTCGCGCAAATCCACCTTCGTCGGCTGATCCACGATGGGAATCAGCAGGACGAACCCAGGCCCCTTCTCGCCGATGCAGCGGCCCAGGCGGAACACCACCAGCCTCTCGTAGTCGCGCACGATCTTGATGGCCGACGCGAGCAAGGCGATGAGGAACAGGATCACCAGCGCAGCAAATATGAAAGTCTCCAATCCAACCCCTCCTAGAAACGTTCTGGTGTGAGGGCTGCGCGGGCCAAACGCGGCACGCTGCCCTCAACGGGTCCTCTTGGTCGCACGCGCGCGGGCCGCCTCCCACTCGCTGTAGAGGCACCCGCAATAGTTTTGCTTGTACAGGCCATACTCGTTGGCGATGCGGCCCCGTTCCGACCAGCCACGACGGAAATCCTCGTAGAAGAACGGCACGCCGATGGCCTCGCTCACCTCCTCGCCGATTTGGCGAATTGCCTCCTGGTCCTGGTGGATGCTGATGAGCAGCGTGGTCGTGAAGGCGTCAAAGCCGCCCTCGCGCGCCGCTCGCGCCGTCTGCTCCAGCCGCAGCCGATAGCAGATGCGGCACCGCTCGCCGAAAGCCTCGTGCCCCGCGACCTGGCGGAAATACAGTGGCATGTCGTAGGTCTCGTACCAGATGACGGGCAGGCTCACCTGCTCCGCGTACCCGCGCAGGGTCTCTCGCCGCAGTTCGTACTCGGCAAACGGGTGGATATTCGGATTGTACCAGTAGCCCGTAACGGAGAACCCCAAGTCGCGCAGGCGCTGGATAGTGTACGTTCCGCACGGCCCGCAGCAGATGTGCAGCAGGATGCGCTTGCCTTCGCCCGGAAGTGCGGGCGCGGGCGGCTCCTCTCGTGCGGGCAAGTCCACGACGCGGGCGATGCGGATGGTGAACGGGTCGCGGCTCACCTCAACCGCCTTGCCCTCTTGGAGCAGGCGCTCGGCTTTCTTCTCGGACGTGAAGGAGACCTGCCTCCCTTCCGCGTCCAGGACGATGACCTTGCCCATCAGAACAATCCCGGCTGCTGGGCCGTGTCGGCGGGATAGGGGATGCCCAGGTGTTCGTAGGCGCGGCGCGTGGCGACTCGCCCCCGCGAGGTGCGCTCCAGGAAGCCCAGTTGCAGCAGGTACGGCTCGTAGACGTCCATGATGGTATCCGGCTCCTCGCTGATGGACGCGGCAATGGTGTCCAGGCCCACCGGCCCCCCGCCGAACTTCTCAATGATGGTGCGAATCACGCGGCGATCCACCTCGTCCAGGCCCAGGTCGTCCACGTCCAACAGGCTCAACGCCTCGCGGGCCACGTCCAGCGTGATTTCGCCCTGCGCCCGCACGTCGGCGAAGTCGCGCACGCGCCGCAGCAGGCGGTTGGCCACGCGGGGAGTCCCGCGGGACCGGCGGGCGATTTCCCGCGCCCCCTCCGGGCTGAGCCGCACGCCCAGAATCGCGGCGGAACGGGTAACGATCTGCTCCATCGCCGCCAGGTCGTAGAAATCCAGCCGGTACACCACGCCGAACCGTCCGCGCAGCGGCGAGGTCATGAGCGCCAGGCGGGTGGTCGCGCCCACGACGGTGAAGCGCGGTAGCTTCAGGCGCACGCTGCGGGCCGAGGGGCCTTTGCCGACGATGATGTCCAGCGCGAAGTCCTCCATCGCCGGGTACAGGACTTCTTCCACGGCCTTGCCCAGGCGATGAATCTCGTCAATGAAAAGCACATCGCCCTTGCTCATGTTGGTGAGGATGGACGCCAGGTCACCGGGACGCTCTATGGCGGGGCCCGATGTGATTTTCAGGTTGGTGCCCATCTCGTTGGCGATAATGTAGGCCAGGGTGGTCTTGCCCAGGCCGGGGGGGCCGTAGAACAGCACATGGTCCAGCGGCTCGCCGCGGCCCTTGGCCGCCTTCAGGAAGATGCGCAGGTTCTCCTTCAGCCGCTCCTGGCCGATGTATTCGGACAGTCGTTTGGGCCGCAGGTCTGCGTCCACAGTGCGATCCTGGGCCTGCGGCTTGCCCGACGTGATGCGCTCACGCATGGATTTGCTCCTCGTTGACAGGTACCTCCCATTATAGCAGAACGTGCGGCGCGGGTGAAATGAGCATAGGTACGCAAAAACGAGAGGAAAATCGTGTTTTTTGGAGAAAAACCGCGATTTCTGGAGACGAATGTCCACAACGCCCAACAGGCGCCTCGTAAACCCACCCCACTTCATTGACCCAGCGCGCGAAAGATGCTATAAGTATGCACACCTCGCCGCAGGAAAGGAGTATGGATATGACCCAGGTACGGGTAAATGTGCAGGAGATTCGCGAACGGCTCCAGCGAGAGCGCGAGGAAACCCTGACCAACATCGCACGCCTCCGCGAGGGGATGACCTATGACCTGGAGACATCCCCCGAGGAGGGCGATCCCGATATCTGGGAGCGCGAGAAGATCGCCTCCCTGATTCGCAGCCTGGAAAACAAACTGTCCGAGATAGACCGAGCGCTTCGGATGACCCAGCGGGGCGACTACGGCCTGTGTGAGCGCTGCGGCCAGCCCATTGACCCGGCCCGCCTCAAGGTCATGCCTACGGCGACGCTGTGCCTGAAGTGCAAGCAGGAACTGGAGCGGCAGGCGGCAGCGCGCATCTCGCGCGAGTAGCCCGCCGCGCGTTCCCCGACCAGAAAACGAGGCCCGTCGCCTCGTTTTCTCTTTCTCGGTGCAGGGATGGGAGAGAAACATGCGCATCGTCGGCCTTGTAGGGAGCCCTCGGCCTAAGATGAACACCGATACGCTGGTGCGCGAAGCCCTGGCAGGCGCGGCCTCGCTGGACGCTGACACCGAAATCCTCCACCTCAACCAAATGGACATTCGCCCTTGCCAGGCGTGTCCCAAGCACCCAGCGCCCAATCACTGCTTCTTCTTTGACGACATGCAGAAAATCTACGAGGTGCTGGAAAACGCCGACGGCATCATCATCGGCTCGCCGATCTACTACGGCACGGTCAGCGCCCAGTTGAAGCGCGTGATAGACCGCGCCAACTGCCTCACGTGGATTGAGCGCGACCCCGACGGCAAAGCGGTGTTCACACCCCGCCTGGAGAAGGTAAAGAAGGGCGGCATCATCCTGGTCAGCGACACCACCGAAGACCCGTCCGCCGCGCTGTTGCCCATCCGCCTGTTCTTCCACGATGCCCGCGTGGAGCCGGTGGGCGAGTTGTTCATCCCCCACGCCGACGCGGGCAAGGGCGCACGCAACGACGAGGTGTGGCTGGAGCGGGCGCGGGCCCTCGGCGCGGCGGTGGCGCGGGCTATTCAGCAGGCCGAGGGCGCGGGCGCTGCACCGCAGGGTAGCGGCGGGCGGCACGGAGTGTAATCCACGCCCCCTAATACTCAAACAGCGTCGTCATGGACTGTCCAGTGTGAATCCGATGGATCGCCTCGGCGAACAGCGGCGCGACCGACAGCACCTGCATGTCCTTGATGCGCTTCTCCTGTGGTATGGGAACGGTGTTGGTCGTAACGATTTCGTGAATCTCCGGCGTCGCCAGCAGCCGCGGAATCGCGGGGCCGGAGAAAACCCCGTGGGTGCAGCACAGGCTCACGTCCGTAACCTCCATCTCCCGCAGCCGCGCCACCGCCTCTATCACCGAACCTGCCGTCGCCACCTCGTCGTCAAACAGGATGACGCGCTTGCCCCGCACGTCGCCGATGATGGTCTCAATGTGCACCGTTTCGTCGGTCAGGCGTTTCTTTGTCCCGGCGGCCACGGGAACTCCCAGATTGCGGGCGAAGGCGAAAGCACGCTTGGCGTGGCCCATGTCGGGCGCGACGACGACCGTGTTGGACAGGTCCTTCTTGCGGTAGTGCGAGGCCAGGACCGGATGGGCCGATAGGTGATCCACCGGCATCTGGAAGAAGCCGTGCACCTGCGGCGAGTGGAGCGTCATGGTAAGTACGCGGTTGGCACCCGCCGTGTGGATGAGGTCGGCGATGAGCTTGGCCGCGATGGAGATGCGCGGCTCGTCTTTCTTGTCCGAACGGCTGTACGAGTAGTACGGGATCACCGCCGTAACGCGCCCGGCCGACGCGCTCCGCGCCGCATCCAGCAGCAGGAGCAGTTCCACCAGGTTGTCGCTCACGGGATACGTGAGCGGCTGGATGATGAAGACGTCCTTCTCGCGGACGCTGTCCTGCAACTGGACGTACAAGTTGTCGTTGCTGAACTTGCGGGTAACCGACGGGGACAGCGGAATCCCCTGGTTCTCGCAGATTTCCAGTGCCAGCACCCGATGCGCCTGGCCGCTGAACACGCAGATTTGCTTCCGCTCCCCTCTTGCATTGTTCTGAATACGAGGCATCGTTACAAAGACTCCCCTGATGAGTTCTGACGGCCGATTTCAGCCTGGTATTCGGCTTCCGTGAGAAACGCGCCGCCGGAGATTTCGCGCCGCAGCAGGTTGCGCCGCCAGTCAAACGTCAGCCGCACTTCCACCGGCGCATGGCACCGCCCGCTCCCGATGATGACCTTACGCGTCGTGTAAACCGTGTCCTCGCGCTGTTCTCCAAATTCGGCGCTCAATTCGTTGCGCAGGTCCACGCGCGCCTTCAGCGGCTCGCCGCACTTCTCGCACCGCACGTACACCCAGTAGATCATGGGGTCGGCAACACCCTTGCCACCCGTCAGGCTCTTCAGCACGCGCTCCCAGAAGCCCATCGCCCCACCTCCGCCGAACACGCCGCCTAGCCTGTGAAGTATGGAACAATATAGCCGAAAAGGCAAATGAAGTCCAGCGCCACGAAAAGCGCATAGGCGGCCACATGCCATATCCACGACCGCCTGGGGCCAAGCCACCAGATCACGACGTACCCCAGCGCCGACAGCCCCAGCAGCAGCGACAGCGTCTTGAACGCGCGGCCCGTGAACGCCACCATCGCCAGGCTGGCGGCAATGCCCAGCGCGCTGACCAGCGCCAGGAACCGCGCTCGCGTGGGTCGGAACGTCTCGCGCACGCCTAGCGCCATCCCCAGGGCAATGGCGGGCATCGCCGGAAACAGGTAGCGCCCCTGGTGCTGCACGAACTGCGCGTTGTACCACAGGTAGGCCGCGCCCGTGAGGCCCAGCCACAACGCCAGAAGCCCCAGGGCTTTCCACCGGAACCCCGACAGCATCCCCCGGTTGGCCGCGGCCCGCAGCAGGAACAGGCACAGCCCGGCCACCGCCAGCAGGGACACCAGCGCCAGCGCCTGGTAGATGCGCTGATCAACCAGGACGCCCATCCAGCCGAACTGCGCCCAGAAACTGCGGAACGTGGTGGCGATGAACTCCCGCGCCAGGCCGCCCCGGCCCATCCGAGCCACCCATTCCGCCGTCGTGGGTTGGCCCAGCACGATTTCACCGTGGCGTTGAAGCCCCAGCACGTCCACGCCACCGTACACCACCGCGTTGCGGATGTACCAGGGCAGGTTCAGCGCGAGCGCCGGCCCGAAGACCATCACAGCGCGAACCGCGAGCGAGCGGGCGCTCCGTCCCGGGGTCATCGCGATTGCCGCGAGCGCCAGGGGAATCGCCACGTAGGTTGAGGATTTGGCGAGCATCGCCAAGCCCGCAACCACGCCCGTCCACACCCACGTCCTCACGGCGCGCGAGCCTTCGGCCCGCATAGCCTTGAGCATCAGGAGCACCGCCAGCGCGAGCAGAAGGTTGGCGAGGCTGTCGTTGTTCACCGCCGCGCTCATCGCCACATGCATCGGGATGGTGGCGGCGAAGCCTGTCGCCAGCAGTGCCAGCAGGTGGTCGTCGGGGAAGATCAGGTGCGCCAGCCGGTAGCAGATGACCAGGAACCCCACGCCAAAGGCAATGGACAGGAACCGCAGCGCCATGACCTGGGCGGGCAGGGGCCATCCCCACTTCGTCGGCGCGCCTAGGGCCGCGATGACGCCCTGCGCCCCCGTCGTCAGCGGGATGCTCCCTGCCAGGCCGTACACCGGCGCGGCGATCAGATAGTACAGCGGCGGCTGGTGGAACTCGTAGCGGATGGGGGCGATGCTCATGTCCGGGGGGAAGCGACGCGCCTTGATGTCCTCCAGGTAGGCGTGCGGGTAGTCGCCCATCTGGAGAACCGGCAGTTGCTGCTCCTCCCAGATGTAGCGGATGTAGTTGAAATGCGCGGGCTCGTCCGGATTCTGCCACAGGGGCGTGCGCAGAGCATACAGGCCCGCCGTCAGCACATACACGATCAGGATGACGGCCAACCCCAGGCCCCGAACATCCCCCCTGGGCGAATCCAAAGCCGAACCTCCCGTCCCACCAGCGTGCATCGGGCGCTAGGCCCCGCCGGACATCCGCGCCAGTTCCTGCTCCACGATGCTCTCGTCCACCTTGCTGAACAGCGGCGTGGGCGGCGGCAACTTCTGTCCGGGCGGCACGCGGCTCGGCTCCCATCGCGCCGCCAGCGCGCTCCCGTCGTAACGCAGCACCAGATGCGACCGCGTCGCCTCTTGCACCACCTCGGTGTACTGCCGCCCGAAGATATCCGTGTCGTACCCCAGCAAGCGGTGGAGCCGCTGGGATGAGAACGGCAGGAACGGAGCCAGCAGCACCTTGAGGTCATTGATAACGCACAGGCAGGTGTAAATCGTCGTGGCGGCGGTGCGACGGTCCGTCTTGATTTGGAACCACGGCGCTTTGGCGTCCAGGTAACGGTTCGCGTCATGCGCCACGGCCATGACCTCGGTGATGGCCGCCTTGAACTTGCACCCGTCCAGCAGGTCGCCCACCGTCTGGAACGCGCCGTCGGCCCGCGCCAGGATGGCCGCATCCGCCTCGGAAAGTTCGCCCGGCTCGGGCACGCGCCCCTCAAAGTTGCGCTGAGCGAAGGACAGGGTGCGGTGCACCAGGTTGCCGTAGGTGGCCACTAACTCGTCGTTGGTGCGGCGCACGTACTCGCCCCACGAGAAGTTCGTATCGCGCGTCTCGGGCATGTTGATGGACAGGATATAGCGGAGCGTGTCCGGGTCGTAGCGGGACAGGAAGTCCAGCACCTCTATGACCCAGCGGCGGCTCTTGCTCAGCGTCCTCTCTTCCAGCGTCAGATACTCGTTGGCGGGCACGTCGTAGGGCAGGTTCAGGTTGCCGTAGCCGATGAGCATCCCCGGCCAGATGACGGTGTGGAACGGAATGTTGTCCTTGCCGATGAAATAGTAACTGCGGGTGTTCTTGTCCTGCCACCAGTCGCGCCAGCGTTCCGGCTCGCCGATGAGTTTGGCCCATTCTTTCGTGGCGGCCAAGTAGCCGATGACGGCGTCAAACCAGACGTAGATGCGCTTCTCCTCAAACCCCTCCACCGGCACCGGTATGCCCCAGGGGATGTCGCGGGTTATGGGCCGCCCCCGCAGTTCGGGGTCGTTCAGCATGTTCAAGGTGAACTGGAGCACGTTGGGCCGCCAGTGCTCCTTGCCGTCGCTGAGCCACTCCAGCAGGGGCTGGCGGAGTTTGGGCAAGTCCAGGAAGAAGTGCTCCGTCTGCCGTATTCGGGGCCGGTGGCCGCAGAACCGGCAGCGCGGCTCCAGGAGTTGAACGGCGTCCAGCGTGCGCCCGCACTTGTCGCACTGGTCGCCCCGCGCGCTGGGGTTGCCGCAGTACGGGCACGTGCCCTCCACGTACCGGTCGGGCAGGTACCGCTTGCAGTGGTCGCAGTACAGCGCGTCCATCACGTCGCGGTAGATGTACCCGTTGCGCAGCAGTGTCAGGAACACGTCCTGGGTAACCGCCCAGTGGTTCTCGGTGTCGGTCTCCGTGTACAGGTCAAAGGAAACGCCTAGTTTCAGATAGGCCTCAATGTCGCGCGGGTGGTAGCGATCCACCACCTCGCGCGGGGTGATGCCCTCCTCCTCAGCGCGCACGGTGATGGGCGTGCCGTGGGTGTCGCTACCGGAGACCATCAGCACCTCGCGCCCACGCAGCCGCTGGTAGCGCGCGAAGATGTCGCACGGGATATACGCGCCGGCCAGGTGCCCCAGGTGCAGGTCGCCGTTGACATAGGGCCAGGCCACGCAGACGTGAATTCGCTCGGTCATGCTCGTCTTCTCCTCACTAGAAACAGACAGTTTCCCCTAAACACTTCGCCGACTAGCGGCGGCCTCTTTTCGGTCAATCGTGCGCTTCGGGGGGATGCCCCCCCATCTGCCCCTTGGCCGCCACCGGCTGGCGATAGCGCCCGCGCCAGTCGTTCAGCCGAATGCGCACCACGTCCTGGAACATGCGGATGGATTCACGCACGGGGTGCACCTTGCTGCTCTCGCCGTAGTGCCATTCCACCGGCACGTCCTTGACCCTGTAGCCCGACTTGACCGCAAGGTACAGCACCTCCACGTCAAAGCCGGTGAGCGTGCCGCCTTTGGCAGGCTTGGCGTCGTCGCCGTACAGGCGCAGGCGGCGGAACAGGTCATGCGCTGCCTCGCGGGTGAACAGTTTGAACCCGCACTGGGTGTCCTGGAACTGCCGCAGCGCGACGAGCCGCACGACGAAGTTGAAGACGCGCCCCATGAAGTGGCGGTACCAGGGCTCGCCGACCCGCCGCGCGCCCAGCCCCTCGCGCGAGCCGATGACCACATCGTAGCCTTCCTGTACCGCCGCGAACATCTTGCTCAGTTCCTCCAGCGGGGTGGGCAGATCGGCGTCCGTGAAGAGGACGTAGCGGCCCGTGGCGGCCAGCATTCCGGTGCGCACGGTGTAGGCTTTGCCGCGGTGGTCGTTCTCAATCAGTCGCAGGCGGGGGTGCCTTCCGGCGAACGCCCGCACAGCCGCCACCGTCCCGTCGGTGCTCCCGTCGTCCACGATGATGATCTCCGTCTCGTAGGGCTGGGCCTGCACAAAGGCCAGCGCCTTTTCCAGGTTGGCCGGGAGCCGCTTCTCCTCGTTGTAGGCGGGTATCACAATGGTCAAATAGGCCCCTTCAGAACTCATGCCTTCTCCTGTCTCCGCGCGGGCGTCAGCAACGCCTCCAGGTACGCCGGCGAGACCTTGCGCATGCGCTGCACCTGCCGCCGCTTGCGCAAGGCCAGCGGGATGCGCCCGATGCCTGCCAGGATGCCCCGCAGCCGCGCCCGCGCCGCCTCGCCGCGCCACGCCCGCAGCGCGTCCTTGGCGATGCCCCACTGCGCGCGGATAATATCCTTCCAGTGCTTCTTCAGCAAATCGCCTGGGTAATCCTTGGCGATCACGTAAATCGTGTTGCGACCGGTGTAGAAACTGGCGATCTTGCCCCCGCCGGTGGCGCTGAGCCGGTGGTAGATGATCGCCCTGGGCGCGAAGACACACCGATGCCCCGCCAACTGCGCACGCCAGGCCATGTCCACGTCCTCGCAGTACATGAACAGGTCTTCGTCAAACAGGCCGATTTCGTCCAGCAGCGAGCGCCGATAGGCCGCCGCGCCCCCGCACGGGCCGAAGACCCAGATGTCGCCGTCGTACTGCCCCGCATCCTCCTCCCACACGCCGCGATTCCCCGGTATGCCGTCGGTGCGGTAGTAGTCGCCCGCCGAATGGATGACATGGCGGCGGTCAAACAGCATCATCTTGGTGGCGGCCATCCCCGCTTCGGGATGGGCGTCCAGCGCCGCGACCAGTTCCCGCAGCCAGTTCTCGTCGGCCTCGGTGTCGTTGTTGAACAGCACGATGATCTCGCCGCGCGCCTCGCGGATGCCCGCGTTGACGCCGCCGGTCAGGCCCCGGTTCTCGTTGAGCCGAATCAGTCGCACCTCCGGATAGTCCCGCTCCATCAGCGCCACCGACTCGTCCGTAGAAGCGTTGTCCACCACAATCGTCTCAAAGTCGGTGTACGCCTGGCGGCGCAGGCTGTCCAGGCACGTTACCAGATACCGGGCGCCGTTCCAGTTTGGGATGATGACAGATACCCTCGGACCGGACAAGTGCCTCCTCAACTGATAGTTTCACCGCAGAGCACGCAGAGACCGCGGAGGGTGCATGTCCCTAAGAATCTCTGTGCCCTCTGCGGCAAACCTACTCCGCGAAGTAGGCCGCAAGAGCCTCCTGCCACGGGCGGAGCGTGATGCCCAGCGCCGCGCCGCAGAAGTTGCGTAGCGGCGCGTACCGCGGCGGGTTGGACAGCCGCTTCCACTCGGATGCGTGAATCGGCTTCACAGGCACGTGCCCACGCCCCGCCAACTCCAGAATCCGCACCGCCCACTCGTACCGCGAGCAGACGCCCTCGTTCACGAAGTGATAGACACCGTAGTGATGCGTCTGGATGAGTTTCACGATGGCCTCGGCCAGGTCGGGGGCGTAGGTGGGCGAGCCGAACTCGTCGCTCACCACGCTGAGCGCCCCGCGCTCGTCCGCCGCCTTGATAATCTTCGCCACGAAGTTGTTGCCGCCGCGGGCGTACAGCCACGCCGTCCGCACGATGTAGTACCGGTGCAAGAACCGCTGCACGTACTGCTCGCCTGCCCACTTGGTGCGGCCGTAGGTGTTGATGGGGTTCGGCGTGTCAAACTCCAGATAGGGCGCGTCCTTCGTTCCGTCAAACACCTCGTTGGTGCTGATGTGCACCATCTCCGCGCCGCACTCCAGGCAGGCCAGGGCCACGTTGTGAGTGCCCAGCGCGTTCACGCGGTAGGCCGTGTCGGGGTCGGTCTCGCAGGCGTCCACGTTGGTGAAAGCCCCCGCGTGGATCACCACATGCGGCGCGAAGTCCACGATGGCCCGACGGATAGCCCGCGCGTCGGTGATGTCGTAGTCGGGCAAGTCCGCGCCGCACAGAATCTCGCCCTCAAGGAGCGGCGTGAGACTGCGCCCCAGTTGTCCGTTGCACCCCGTGATGAACACCCGCATCGCCCAACTCCGCGAACCCAGATTGCACGCGCCAGCCGGTTATGCCACCGCACGCCACAACCACGAGCGCACCACCGGCTCGGCCTTCCAGATGAGGCGGGGCAGCGCGCCGTTCAGCAGCAGCGTAACCACGGGCAGCACCAACCCGATGCCTGCCACTAGCACCCACTGGATCATCGCCACGAACTGGTGGAACCCGACGGCGAAATCGGGCAGGTGCCAGGTGATGGTCAGCCCGTTGTACAGATACGCCACCGCCAACTGGACGCCGACGAGGTAGAGCGTCAGGAACACGAACCCGTAGGTGGCGCCGGCGATGTTCAGCCACGACCGCTCCTTCTCCACCCACAGGCGCACCACCACGATGAGCGTCCCAACCCCAAGCCCCAGGGCCGTGCCCTTGAGCGTGCCCATCAGGAACGGGTCCAGGCCCACGATGGTGCTCAAGGAATACACGTTGCCCGTCCGCACGAAGTACAGATGATAAACGGCCAGCGATACCAGCGCCGCAAACGCCAGGAACAACACCCTCACGCTCCGCTTCCGGTACACCAGGTACAGCGGCAGAATCACGGCGAGGACGGCAAACACGCGGCGATAGGCGCGTTCGGAAAGCAGGCGGTGCTCGGTGGCGATTTCCATCTCCGAGTCCACCTGGTCAATGGCATACAGGGCCAGTTGGGCCGCGCTCTCATAGTTCCGCACCTCAATGGAACTCTGGGCGACGGCGGCATCCCCAGGGGCCACGTCGCTCAGCGGCTCTTGCCCGATGCTGTCCAGGTACAGGTTGCCCAAGGCGATGCGCTGGTGCGCCATGGAAACCAGTTTCTCGGTCTTCTGCTCCACGGTGAGGTCCAGCGCGTCCAGCAGGATGTGGCCCTGCGTCGCCGACGGTGGTGCTGCGCCGAGGAGGGCCGCGATGGTGGGGGCCACGTCGGTCTGCTGAATGTCGCCGAGGTTGCCCGGCACGACGCCCTTGCCCACCATCACAAACGGTTCTTTGAGCACGACGGCATCATGCCCGCCGTGGCCGCCCCGCTTGATGTGCCCGTGATCCGACACGACGACCAGCACGCTCTCCTCCAGATCCATGGCCTCAACAATCTGCTGGATCATGCCGTCCACGGCGTAGGCGGCCTGGCGGTACTCGGCGCTCTCGCCGCCGTACAGGTGGCCCGCGTGGTCCACCTGGTCAAAGTGGACAAGCAGCAGGTTCGGGCGGACCGTCGTCAGGAATTCCAGCGACTTGGCCAGCACCGCGCGGTCAGCGGCATCATCCTCGCCCTCCACATAGAACCCTGCTTGGAGCAGATCCTGGGGGATCATTTTCTCCCACCAGTTGAAGCCCGCGACGGCGCTGGTCATTCCGGCGCGGCGTACCACCGCGAACAGGTGATCCACGCCGAAAGGCTTGATGTCCTCGTAGTCGGCGTTCAACGGCGGGCAGTCGTTGATGTCGGGCCACGCGCCCGTTACCAGCGTCGTCCACGAGGGCTGGGAGTAGGACGGGGCTTTACTGTGCATGACCGCATACGCGCCCTTCTTCCGCAGGCCGTTCAGAAACGGCATCTCCAGCGAAGTGTCATAGCGCAAACCGTCCACAATGACGTACACCACCTGCTGCACCACCGGACTGGTGGAGGCTGCCTCCGGAAGCGTATCTTTCAGAGGCGTGCGGAATCCCTCAAAGGAACCCTGGAACCGCATCATGACAAAATAGCCCAGGAGCATCAGCAACGGCAACAGAATAATGCTCAGGATGACTCCGCCTCGTCGTCGCATTGACATACCCCCTCGCGGCTTTTTCGTATTATACCCACTTTCCGGCTTCAGCGCACCTTCTGGAGTTTTGCGAAGCGCGCCAAGAGTGTCTTTACGCCTTTGGCGTGGAAGTCCACCGTTACCTGCTCGTCGTCCGCGATGAGTTCGGATTTCACCACAGTCCCCTCGCCGAACACGGGGTGCAGGACCCTGTCGCCAGCGGCAAAGGCGAGCGCGGAAGGCCGCGCATGGCGCTCTTCCTCGCGGCGCGGGGCCTGGGCCGCGGGCTGGGCCTGGAAGGCCGACACCGACGGGCGCGGCGTCCACGTGCGCCGCTTGTTGCTCGTCAGTTCCCGCGGAATGTCCCGCAGGAACTGCGACGGCTCCGCTATTGCGCTGCGCCCATACGTGGCGCGACGGAACGCGCGGAGCAGGTACAGGCGGTCCTTCGCCCGTGTGATGCCCACATAGAACAGCCGTCGCTCCTCCTCCAACTCCTCTAGCGAATCGGATGAGCGCGCATGAGGCAGGATGCCTTCCTCCAGGCCGAGGATGAACACGACCGGGAACTCCAGTCCCTTGGCCATGTGGAGCGTGAGCAGCACGGGGACGTTGGGTTGCTCGTCCAGTTCGTCCACGTCGGCCACGAGCGCGACCTCCTGCAGGAACATACCGAGCGAATCGTCCATGTCCCTGTATTGGCTGGCGACGTTCAGCAGTTCCATCACGTTGTCCCAGCGGTCGCGGCCTTCCTCCGTGCCATCGTCCAGGTACGCGCGGTATTCGGTCCGCTCCAGGATGAGGCTGAGCATGGATGCCGCGTCCAGCCCCTTGCTATCCTCCACCAGGCCCTCCCACAGGGTCAGGAACGACAGGAGCGGCTTCACGGCGCGGGGCGCGATGGGGTGGGCCACGTCGCCGCCCTGGTCGGCCTCGCGCAGCATGTGGAGCGCATCCCAGACCGACACGCCCTGCTCGCCCGCCCATGCGAACAGGGCCGCCACGGTCTGCGCCCCCAGGCCCCGCGGCGGGACGTTGATGACGCGGTTCAGGCTGGCCGAATCCGCCGGATTGTACACGATGCGCAGGTAGGCCAGCACGTCTTTGATTTCGCGCCGCTGGTAGAACCGGGTGGCCCCCACCAGTTTGTAGCGCATCCCCGCCCGCACGAACGCCTCCTCCACGGCGCGGGACTGGGCGTTGGTGCGGTACATGACCGCACAATCGCCTGGCTGGACGCCCTCGCTCATGAGCCGCTGAATCTCGGCGACGACGTACTGGCCCTCCTCCTGCTCATCGTAGGCTTCATGGAGGATCACGACCCCACCCTGGCCGCGGTCGGTAAACAGGCGCTTGGGGGTGCGGTGGTAGTTGTGGGAAATGACGGCATTGGCCACGTCCAGGATCGTCTGCATGGAGCGGTAGTTGCGTTCCAGCAGGATGACGGGCGCTTCGGGGAAATCTTCGCGGAACCGCTGAATGTTTCGGAAATCGGCCCCGCGCCAGGAGTAGATGGACTGATCCTCATCGGCCACGACGAACAGATTGCGGTGGCCCCCGGCGAGTTGCTTCAGCAGCACGTACTGCGCCGCGTTGGTGTCCTGGAACTCGTCCACCAGGACATGCGAGTAGCGCCGGCGGTATCGCTCCAAGACATCCGGGTACTGCTCCCACAGGAGAACGGTGTTCGTCAGCAGGTCGTCAAAATCCATGGCATTGCTTTCGCGGAGCGCCTGCTGATAGCGCCGGTAGATACGCGCGACGATCTCTTCCCTGTACGAACGCGGCGTCAATGCATCCGGGCCGATGAGGTCGTTCTTGGCCCTGGAGATGACAGAGAGCATCGCGCCGGGACGGTATATCTTCTCGTCCAAGTTCAACTCTTTGATGACCCTCTTTATCACCGCCTGCTGGTCGTCCTCATCGTAGATGGTGTAACTAGGCGAGTAGCCCAGCAGCGCACCTTCCCGCCGCAGGATGCGGGCGCAGATGGCGTGGAATGTGCCGATGGCGAGGGCCTCGCACTCAGCGCCGAGGAGCCGCACCAGGCGCTCCTTCATCTCGCGGGCGGCCTTGTTGGTGAACGTAACGGCCAGGACATTCCGCGCCCCCACGCCGACCTCCCGCACCAGGTAGGCGACGCGGTGGGTGAGGACACGCGTCTTGCCGCTGCCGGGGCCGGCCAGCACCAGCGCTGGGCCATGCCCCCAGATCACCGCTTCTCTCTGTTGTGGGTTCAAGCCGTCCAGCAAGTCCATAGGGTCTCCTTGTGCGCGGTGTTCCCATTGTATCACCGCCGGACGGTTTTTCCAAAGCGTTGGTGAGCATAAGGCGCGCTTGGCCTTCCGGCAAGCCGAAGTCTTACGACGACTGACGGCCACGCATCTCCTGTGGACTGTCTCCGGACTCCGTTGGTGGGGCACGCTTCTTGACGCCCCTCTGCGCCCGCGTTAGACTAGCGCAACTTCGCACGAGGAGCGCGTATGGGCAGTCGGCTGGAGGAGTTTCGGCAATTCCGCGAGCGCATGAACAAGCGCATCCTGGAGGAGGACAACCTCGTCATCAAGCGGTTCTTCGCCCTGGACACGCAGACGTATCACGAGGGCGCGCTGGATACCAAGACCAAGGAGATGCTGGGGTTGGTGGCATCCATGGTGCTGCGGTGCGACGACTGCATCGCGTACCACATCATCCGCTGCGTGGGGGAAGGCGTTACCCGCGAGGAACTGTTTGAGGTCTTCTCGGTGGCGCTGGTCGTGGGCGGGTCTATCGTGATCCCGCACCTGCGCCGGGCCGTGGCGCTGCTGGATGAACTGGAAGCAGCCGGATAATCGGCCGCGGCGAATCGGACCTGTCAACCCGCGCGGCCTGTGGGTCATGGCCCCGCGTCCACGAACCACGCCATCATGTAATCGTCGTCGTACTGGCCGCGGTACTTGACCTGGCGGATTCGGTGGCCTTCGTACACGAAGCCGCACTTCTCGTACAGCCGCCGCGCCACTGCGTTGGACGCCCGCACGACCAGGGTGATCTTCTCAAACCCCACGGCCTTGGCCCACTCCTGGGCCGTTCGCATGAGGGCCATCCCGACGCCGACGCCGCGGTAGTCCTTCCGGACGCCGATGCCCAGTTCCGCCACATGATGGCAGAACTCGGCCTTGAGCCGGAACAGCGAAAGCCAGCCCACCAGCGCGCCCCTGTGCTCGGCCACCACGAACAGGCTGGGCGGCGTTACGCTTCGGATGAACGCCCGCTCATCCTCCGGCGTCTGGTTGAACGACGCGCGCACCATGAAGGCCTCCTCGGCGAAGACCTCGTCCAGAAGACGGATGAGGGCCGCTGCGTCCGATTCGCGCGCGTGGCGGATCGTGATCGTATTGCCGTCTTTCGTTGTGATCCGCTTCGGCAGCACCGACAGTCCTCCGCGATGCGGCCTCTGGCCTCGCGCCCTGGGCGGTTGAAGGGCACGGGCTGACGGCCGCGCTTGAGTGAATCCTGCCCGAATGGTAGCCAGGCAGCGCGTGGGTGTCAAACCCCCGCCGCGCTTGCCCTGCCTCGCGGGTTATGATATACTGCCGCGCGATGCGGGCCGCAAATCGGGCCCGCGCCTGTCTCTGAGGGGGACTCGTGAACGTCGCCATTGTCCACGACTGGCTGAACCAGATGGGCGGAGCCGAGGGGGTCCTGGAAGTCCTGATGGACATGTATCCGGATGCCCCACTCTACACATCCATCTACTGGCGCGAACGCATGCCGGATGCGTACAGGCACTGGGACATCCGCACGTCGTTTATGGACCGCTGGCCCCTGGTGAAGCGCAAACACCAGGTATTCCTGCCCTTCTACCCGCTGGCCTTTGAGCGGTTTGACTTTGCAGGGTACGATGTGGTCATCAGCAACAAGAGCGGTTTCTGCCACGGCATCATCACGCCGCCGGAGACGTTGCACATCTGCTACTGCCTGACGCCCACGCGCTACCTGTGGGACACCGCCAACTACATCCGCCGCGAGGGACTGGGGAAACTGGCCCAGGCGGCGCTGGTGCCGTTCCTGGCGCAATTGCGGATGTGGGACCGGCTGGCGGCGGACCGCGTGGATGCGTTCGTCGCCATCTCCGAGGCGGTACGCCAGCGCATCGCCAAATACTACCGGCGCGACTCGGTGGTCATTTACCCGCCAGTGCACACCGAGCGGTTTGAGCCGGCCGCAAAGCACGACGACTACTACCTCGTCGTGTCGCGCCTCGTGCCGTACAAACGGATAGACCTGGCAGTGGAGGCGTTCAACCGCCTGGGCAGGCCGCTAGTCATCATCGGCGAGGGGCGCGACCGCAAGGCGCTGGAGGCCCTGGCCCGGCCCAACGTTACCTTCCTGGGGCGGCTACCATTTGAACAGGTCCGCGATCACATGGCGCGGTGCCGGGCGCTGATCTTCCCGGGGCTGGAGGATTTCGGCATCACGCCCGTGGAGGCGCAGGCGGCGGGGCGGCCCGTCATCGCCTTCGCCGGCGGCGGCGCGCTGGACACCGTGCAGGACGGGCGCACCGGCATCCTGTTCCGCGAGCAGACGCCCGAATCGCTGATGGAGGCCGTGGCGCGGTGCGAGCAGGCGGAGTTTGACGCCGACGTGTTGCGGGCCAATGCCGCCCGCTTCAGCGTGGAGCAGTTTCGGAGGCAACTCGCGGCCTTCGTGGAGCAGCAACTCGCGCGGCGGCGACAGTCCCTTCGCCCCATGGGAGAGGGTTAGGGTGAGGGCATGGAGCCCCTGCCCTTGTCATTTACGCAGGTGAATCGCAACCGGCTACATGAGATTCTTCGCGGCTTCGCCGCTCAGAAGGACAGAAGGGGTGAACATGGTAACACGAGAGGAAGCCTGGCGGTTGCTCAACGAGCACAACAAGGAACCCGAGCACATCAAGCACGCCATCGCCGTGGAGGCGGCCATGCGCGCCTACGCCCGCAAGTTTGGCGAGGACGAGGACCTGTGGGGAATCGTGGGCCTTATCCACGACCTGGACTACGAGGAGCACCCGACGATGGGACCCGACGGGCACCCGTTCTTTGGCGCGCAGATGCTGGAGGACATGGGCTGGCCCGCGGAAATCGTGCGCGCGGTGCGTTCCCACGCCAACTATAGCGGCGTCCCGCGCCAGACGCCCCTGGAGAAGGCCCTGTTCGCCGTGGATGAACTCACGGGCCTGGTCATCGCGGTGGCCCTGGTGCGCCCTAGCAAGAACATCGCCGACGTGGAGGTGAAGTCGGTCCGCAAGAAGTGGAAGGACAAGGCCTTCGCGCGCGCTGTCAACCGCGAGGAGATTGAGCAGGGTGCGGCGGAACTGGGCGTGGACCTGGACGAACACATCGCCACCGTGATTGACGCGCTCAAGTCGGTGGCCGCTCCGTTGGGCATTGACGGCTCGCTCGCCCAGGGTTAGGGGGACATGGACGCGCGACAACGCGAATCGGCTTTGCCCATTGCCCTGGTGCTGGCGGCCCTGGTGGCCCTGACTGCACTGGCGGCGATTCTGCCTAGGGCGGCGGAACAGCCGACGGTGGCATCGCCCACGCCGGCGGCGACTGCGGCGGCAGAGTCGCCATCGCCATCGCCCCGCCCGACGCGCACGCCTTCGCCCACGGCCACGGCGACGCCCACCCAGACGTTCACGCCCCTGCCGCCCATCATCCACATCGTGCAGAAGGGCGAGTCGGTGGGGATCATCGCCAAGCAGTACGGGGTCTCGGAGCGCGCCGTCCTGGAGGCCAACGGGTTGCAGGCGGACTCCATCATCCGCATCGGCCAGGAGTTGATCATCCCGCGCCCGACGCCGACGCCGGAGCCTGCCGCGACGCAGCCCCAGCAGGCGACGCTGCCCGCGAGCACGCCATCGGCCACGGGCGCGCCCCCGCTGGCCCCTGGCGAGCAGGCGTACACCGTGGAGTCGGGCGACACCCTGTCAGGCATCGCTAAGAAGTTCAACACCAGTGTCAACCTGCTGATGAGCCGCAACAACATCAAAGACCCGTCGCTCCTGCGCGTGGGGCAGACGATCATCATCCCGGCGGGCACGCCCACGCCGCTACCGACGCCCACATTCCGCCCCACCAGCACGCCCACGCCCGGCCCACCGTACCCTGCGCCCGCCCTGCTGTGGCCGCCCGACGGGACGGTATACCGCGGCGATAGGGCGAACGTGTTCGTGCAGTGGGCCTCGGTGGGGCTGCTGGCCGCCGACGAGTGGTACGTGGTGCGCGTGTACCGGGGCGACGATGTCGTAGGCGAACACTGGACGAAGGCTAACGCATGGCGGCTGCCTGCCGAACTGCGCCCGCCCGCCGACGCCGCCGATCACCGCCTGGCCTGGCAGGTGCTGGTCATGCGGCAAGAGGGCGCGGCGCCGGGCAAGGGGGCTGTCCTCGTGCCCGCGGGCGAAACGCGCTGGCTGGAGTGGTATTGAGATAGGGGCAGGTTCTGTCGTCTGCCCAGAGTTGTGCTGCAGGGGGTGATTCAATGGGCACATCTATCGCATTGATCGCCATCCACTCGGTGTTCATCGTGCTGATCCAGCGCGGCAAGTATTCCGCCGCCCTCGCCCCCACCCGCAGGCCTGCCAGGGAATACCTGGAAGTGGCCCTTGTCATCATTGGCCTGCTCATCGTCCCGTTCATCAAGTTCAACCTGTTCTGGTTCTCCGGCTGGATCAGCGCCTATCTGGCATTTCTGCTGATCGCTCCTCCAATCATGGAGTGGATCGTGCGGCGGCGCTCGCTGTCTGCCATAGGCTTTCGCATGCCTCAGAACAAGCGGGCGCTGGCGTGGGTAGCGGTCCTGCTGGCGCTGTATCTGGTCGCGCGGCTGGCATGGCCCATTGCGCAGGGCAGAGGCTATCAATTCAACTTGCAGACTTTCGTCTCCAACAGCCTCCTCTTTGCACTCCTGGAAGAGGCGATGTTCCGCGGCGTGATCCAGACCCGGCTGGAGTCGGCGCTGGGAGCCGCGCGGTCATGGGTGGTGTCGGGACTAGTCTTTGGCTTCTATCACTACTACGTACACTACTTGGTCCCTGGCAAAGCAGCGGCGTCGGTGGATATCCTCTCGGTGGCGTCCCTGACGGTTCTGGGCATGCTGCTGGGCGTGGTCTTTGCCAAGACGCGGAGCCTGCTGCCGTCGTTCCTGATTCACGCGCTGCACAATCTGGCGCTGTAGCAGGTATCTACGCAGAATGGCACAGCATTTGTGTACGTGCGACGTACCTGCGAGGTGCGTAACACGTACAGGAACGCGCCTTTTGCCCGCCTGCGGTTTGGTGGTAAACTTGCGCCGTAGTTCCTGCGAGTTGGAGGACATTCCCGTGAAATCCCTTCGGTTTGCATTCCGATGCGCCCGCCGCTACTCGCGGGCGCTGGCGATCACCATCGCGAGCATGTTGGCCCTGGTGGGCGTGCAACTGGTCGCGCCGTGGATCGTCAAGACGATGATTGCCGCCGTTACCGAACCCGGCGCGGGGCCGGAGACCATGCGCACGGTTACCCGGCTGGCCCTGCTGGCTCTGGCGGTCTTCGTGGCGCGGGGCTTCTTCAGTTTCCTGCGCAGTTACATGGCCCACGTGGCGGGCTGGAACGTGGTTGCCGATGTTCGCGCCGACCTGTACCGGCACCTGCAACGGTTGTCGCTGCGCTTCTACGAGGACAAGCAGACCGGGCAGTTGATGTCGCGGGTGGTCAACGACTCGGACTTGCTGGAGCAGTTGATTGCCCACGCAGTGCCCGACGCGCTGGTCAACGTCCTGATGTTCATCGGCGTAACCGCGGTGCTGCTCAGCATGAGTTGGCAGTTGACGCTCCTGAGCATGATTCCCATCCCGCTCATTGCGCTGGCGATGCGGGGAATCACGCGCTACGTGCGGCCGGCGTTCCGCGCGCGGCAGGTGGAACTGGGCGAACTCAACGCCGCGCTGAACGACAACCTGTCGGGCATCCGCGAGATCAAGGCGTTCACACGCGAGGACGCCGAGGCGGCCCACATCTGGGGGCACATCGTCAAGTACCGCGACTCGCTGCTCCGGGCCCTGCGCCTGATGGCCATGTTCCACCCGTTCGTGGAGTTCGCCTCGTCGCTGGGCACCATCGTGCTGGTGTACTTCGGCGGGCAACTGGTGCTGAAGCAGGCGCTGCCCCTGGCCGACCTGGTGGCGTTCTTCCTATACCTGGAGATGTTCTACCAGCCCGTGCGCGCCCTGAGCGGCGTGTGGGAGAGCGTGCAGCAGTCGCTGGCCGGCGCAGAGCGCGTGAGCGAACTCCTGGCCCAGCAACCGGACATGGTGGACAGGCCCGACGCGGTGGAACTCAAGGGGCGGGCGCGCGGCGAAATCCGCTTTGAGAACGTGAGTTTCTGGTACCGGCCCGGCGATAAGGTGCTGGACGGCATCAATCTGCACATCGCGCCCGGGACTGTCGTCGCGCTGGTGGGGCCCACGGGCGTGGGCAAGACGACGCTGGCAAGCCTCATCCCACGGTTCTACGACGTCTGCGAGGGGCGCATCACCCTGGACGGCCACGACATCCGCGACCTGACGCTCAAGAGCCTGCGCCAGCAGATCAGCATCGTTTTGCAGGACGTGTTCCTGTTCCACGGAACCGTGCGCGAGAACATCCTGTTTGGCCGCCCCGACGCGACCGAAGAGGAGATGATTCGCGCGGCCCAAATCGCCAACGCCCACGAGTTCATCGCGCAACTGCCCGATGGGTACGACACCCTCATCGGCGAGCGCGGCGTGAAACTGTCGGGCGGGCAGCGGCAGCGGCTCGCCATCGCGCGGGCGGTGCTCAAGGACGCGCCCATCCTCATACTGGACGAGGCGACTTCGTCGGTGGATACCGAGACCGAGGCTCTCATCCAGCAGGCGCTGGAGCGGTTGATGCAGGGGCGCACGACGATTGTCATCGCGCACCGCCTGTCCACGGTCCGGAACGCGGACAAAATCGTGGTGCTGGACGAAAGCCGCATCGTGGAGCAGGGAACCCACGAGGAACTGATGGCCCGCGACGGGCTGTACCGCCACCTGTGGGAGATTCAGGGCAACGCCCTGTCCCTGTGGGCGGAGCCACAGCGGCAAGCGACGCAGTGATCAGGCGGGCGCGCCGCACTCGGCGGTCTGGATAGCAGACGACGAGAGGAGGAATGCCGGCATGAGCACCCAGACGCACGCCATGGCCCCCTGGCCCGCGCTGGAGGCGCACGCCCGCAGGGTGGCGCTTCCGGGGAGCGCGGCGTCGCTGTTCCTGTACGACGCAGGCCCTGCCGAAGGGTCGCCTCTGCTTCTCATCCACGGCCTGGGCAACGAGGCCGATACGTGGCGCTACGTGATTCCCCGTCTGGCGGAGCGGTTCCGCGTCATCGCCGTGGACCTGCCCGGCTTTGGCCGCAGCGACAAGCCACGGCGCGCGTACACCGTGCCGTTCTTCTGCGACGCGCTGTTTGAACTGCTGGACGCGCTGGGGATTGCGCGGGTGGGGCTTGTGGGGCATTCCCTTGGTGCGGTCATTGCCCACTTCGCCGCGCTGCAACGCCCAGACCGCGCGGAACAACTCGTTCTGGTGTCGGGCAGCCTGTTCGCCCCGTCGCAGAAACTGGACGCGGCCATGCTGCTTTTCCTCATTCCCGGCGTGGGCGAATCCCTGTACCGCCGCTTCCAGAAGGACGCCAACGCGGCGTACCGTTCGCTGGAGCCGTACTACGCGCACCTGGATGGCCTGCCGGAGCCCGAGCGGGAGTTCCTGCACCAGCGGGTAAACCAGCGCGTGGCCGACGACGCCCAGCGCCGCGCGTTCTTCTCCACACTGCGACGGCTAGCCCTGTGGCTTCCTGCGCAGCAGCGGGGGCTGCGGGAACGGCTTGCGGGCCTGGCCGTGCCGACCCTGGTCATCTGGGGCGAGGCCGACCGCATCAACCCGGTGGCAATGGGGCGGGCGCTGGCGGAAGCGCAGCCCTTGGCGCGGCTGGTCGTAGTCCCTGGCGCGGGGCACAATGTGCAGGAGGAAGCGCCCGACGCGGTGGCCGAGGCGATTTTGACCGGACAGGACGCCCCGCCCGATCAACCGGGAACTCGCGCCGCCGCGTAGAAGACCGGCATGAACACGAACCGCTCGCCGCGGGCGATGGCGACTTCCTCTCGCGCCCGCACCGCACGCCGCTCGTTTTCGCCCACGAATTCGCGCGTGATGCGGGTCAGCATCGCCCATTCGCCGTCCAGCGAATCGCGGATGGCTTCGGCCGTCCACGGCGCGGACAGGCAACCAACCTCGGCACCCAATCCCTGCTCGGCGCACAAGGCGCGCAGTTTGCGCCCCATGAACGGATCGGCGCCCTCGCGCCGCAGCGCCTCAATGTGCCATGCCGCGTGGGGCAGGTCGGGGTAGTCCAACCGCGCGCCGTAGTCTGGCTCGGCGCAGAGAAGCACCCAACCGCCCGCGCGGGTTACGCGCACCATCTCTGCCATGCCCCGCCGAGGGTCGCGCAGCCACATGAGCACAAAGTGGCAAACCACCACATCAAACGCGCCGCTGGCGAAAGGGAGACAGAGCGCGCCGCCGAGGATGTAGTCTGCCCCGCGCCCTTCGCGGAGGCGCAGAAACTGGGGGTTGATGTCCAGGCCCACGACGCGGCCCCGCGTCCGCGCCGCCATCTCCTCGGTGATGACGCCCGTGCCGCAGCCCACGTCCAGCACGCGGCGGGCGCGCAGTAGGTCGGCGCGGCGGTACAGGTAATTCCGCGCCGCGCGGGTCCATTCGGCCTGCCGCCGGAAGTGTTCGGCCCACTCGGCCGGAGTCAGGGCTGGCTCCATGGGGGTTCCCGCCTCTGAAACTCTTCACCGCAGAGAACGCGGAGACCGCAGAGGAATTTATGTCCTCTCCGCGATCTCCCGATGAAATCCTCACACCGCGTTGGACTGGGTATCCAGGCAGCGGTAGGCGTGCTCCTCCACGTACAGGGGACAGCCCCCGCCGCACAGGTCCAGGTCCGGGCAATCCTTGCATTTCTCCGGAATCCAGGTGCGGTCGCGCAGGCAGCGGGCCGTCTCGTGGTTCCAGATGGAGTGCCAGTCATCGGTGAGGATGTTGCCCAGGGACTTGTAGTAACTCTGGCACGGGATCACGTCGCCGTTGGGCTCCACGCACATGTTGAACTCGGCGGCGGTGCACGTCTTGATGCCCAGTTCCAGTTTGATGGGGTCCAGTTCGCAGTACTGGGTGGGCGTGTACCAGATGAGGCGCATTCCATTCCGCGCCGCAGCGTCCTTCACGCGCAGGACGATGTCCTGCAACTCGGCCTCGGTGAAGCCGGTGCCCACCACCTTTCCCCTGCCCGAGTAGATCATGCCGTTGCACGCGAAAGTGCGGATGCCCAGTTCGGCCAAAAAGTCTATTGTGTCCTCAATGGTGGGGACGTTGTCATGGGTGAGGGTCGTGTTGGTGATGACGTACACATCGGCGGCGACGGCGTTGGCGATGCCCGCCACGGTCTCGGCCCACGCGCCGGAGCACCCCACCATCTTGTTGTGGATCGCCTCGTCGTGGGATTCTAGCGTGATCTGGATGTGGTCCAGGCCGGCGTCCAGCAGGCGCTGCAGGTACGCTTTGTCCGCCAGTTTGCGCCCGTTGGTGAGCAGGCCGGTTACCAGGCCCACGTCCTCGGCGTACTGGATGAGTTCCGGCAGGTCGCTGCGCAGGGTGGCCTCACCGCCGGTGAAGGTTACGTGGGGCACGCCGATGTCCCACAGCCGGTCAATAACGCGCTTCCACGATTCGGTGGGCATCTCGGGGAAGTTGCGGTCGCGGGCCACGTAGCAGTGGGGACAGTCGTCGTTGCACCGGTACGTGAGTGCCAGGTCCATGCGGTATGGAGCCGAAACCGGCGTCTTGAACGGGTCAATCCGCTCCACGTCCAGGTACGTGATGGGGCACACGTCATCGGTGCGCGTCATGGTCAGAATCGTGTCACGCAGGCTCTCGTAGTCCTTGCGGGCCTGCTCCTTGCTGACGCGGTAGCGGCGAGTGATCTCGCGGACGGCCTCTTCGGGCGACTTCTCCTGCAGGATGAGGCGGGCGTGCTCGGTGGCTGTCTGATTGAGGTGCAGCACCTTGGCGGCATTGATGACCAGGATGCCGCGCCCATCCTCCTCCACGCGCAGGTGCAGGCGGAACCGCTCCTCCTGGCCCGCGGGCGATCGGTAGTGGTAGATGCCCCTCTGGAGCGGCTTCTGCGGCGTGAACCAATCGCGGATTCTATCTACGATGCCCATGCTAGCGGCCTCCTCCCGCGCACGCGCAGGCGCAGCCCGCGCAGGCGCATGCACACGCGCAAGCGCAACCGCCACCGCCGCCGCTTCTCCAGCGCCCGCTGCTGCTGGTTCTGGGCGGTGGGGGCGGCGGGTTGGTTACCGACGAGATGCTGCCCGTGAACCTCTCCACGCTGGACACGACGCGGTTGGACAGGCTCTCCACGCCCGACACGATGGTGTTGGCGAAGGCCGCGCCCGGCAGGGTGGGCATGGTTGGGGTGCGGCCCGCGTCGCCCGTGGCCGTTCGGGGCGTGGAAACCGTCTGCGTGCCGCCCGACGCGGTGCTCGTGCTGGTGGCCCAGGGACGGTAGTAGCCCCACCAGCGGGGCAGGAGCACCGGCTCGTCGCCGAAGGTGCGCCCCACCTTCTTGTTCCAGTCGTCGTCCAGCATGGTCCACTCCAGCCCGTCGTCCAGCCGTTGCGCCTTCACCTCCGGCGTCTCGGCGGCTTCCACCTGTTGCCAGGCTCGGCTGACCAGGTCCTTGTAGTAGGCCACGGAGTCCTTGCGGCTGAACCCTTTCATCTTCTCGTTCACCGATTTGACCAGGCCGACCATCATCTGACGGAGTTTCTTCTCGTCTAGTTGGTCGTCCACGATGGACGCGAGAAACTTCTTTTCGTAGTCGCGCAAGTCCTCGGGGGCGGGTACGTTGGCCTGCAAGCGCAGCGGATTGTCGGACAACACGGTAACCGCGCCCTTCTTCAACAGGCCGAACAGGATCATGGTCAGGACGCGGTTCAGGGGCGCTTCCAAGAGGAGGGCCGCCTCCACCGCGGTGAGGCCGCGCTTCACGCCCGCGCCCTCCACGCCCACCGCCGGCGGCAGGTACTTCATCTTGCGGACGTTGGCTCCGCGGGTGCTGAGGACGATGAACGCGATGAACCCCAGGATGCCCAGGATGACGCACATCGGCCCGCTGCAAAGGATGTCGGTGATGTCGGTTCCGCCCGCGGCGGGGGGCAGCGGTTCGGGCGTTACCTTCAGTTCAACTCCGCTCTTGAGGTACTTCTTGGGGAAGGAGACGCCCACCTTGTACGGTCGGCTGGGCGAGGCATCGGGATATATCCAGGCGTAGGTTACCCGATTGTCCACGATGGCAGCGTCGGTGAACTTGGTATCGTGATAGCGGGATTCCTCGCTGGTTACGCCCTCCGGGAAATGCACCACGATTTCCAGGTGCATCGTCCCGTGGGCGTTGGCGCTATCGTACCAGTGCGGGATGAACTCCATGCTGGCATAGTTGGGGTCCGAGGTGTCCTGGAAGACCATGTTCCGCACCCGCGCCAGGACGTGGAGCGTGCCGGTGCCGCCAGGCGGGATGGTGAACTTGCCCATGTGGATTTCCACACCGGGCTTCACATACTCCGAATGGCGGATGTCCTTGATCTCCACGCCACCCACATCGGCCTTGACCTCGGCCAGGTTGTAGTCGTAGTTGGGCAGGCCGATGTCCACGATGTCTATGGGGTGCGACCCCGGATCGGCGGTGAAGGTGATGGTGTAGTCAATCCAGATGGAGCCGTCGTCGTTGATGTACACATGGACGAGCCGCTCGTTCACCCGGAAACGGTAGTCCTGCGCGGCGGCAGGGACCGCGACGAGGACAACCGCCAGGATGACGAGCGCGACTCGTAATATCCATTTCGGGCCAGTTCGCATGGGCCAACCTCCAGACTCAGCCGACGGGGTCGGCTACCACTTCGGTTCTTCTACCATTTGGTACGTTGTGCCGCAGTAGGGGCACGAGATGACGACGGCGCCCTCGGCCAGTTTGATGCTGTCCTTGTCCAGAAGAGCGCCGCAGTTCTTGCATTTCAGGCGCTCCATGGCGATCTCGCCCGACACGTCAATCTTTTGGATGATCTCCTGTTTCGGCTTCGGTTCACGCATTTTGATGGCGATGATGATGACCACGCCGATGCCGATGAGCACGGCCGCGATGATGAAGTTGCTGATAGCCTGGGCGACGGGCCTGCCGTCAAAAGCGGCGATGAGGAACAGAACGCCGAACAGGATGGCGATTCCGGCGAAGATGTAGCCGATAATCTTCCCAGCGGACATGTCCTGCCTCCTTGTGGCGGGATTCGGTACCGTGATGTCATTATAGCGTAGGACTATCGGCGCGGCAAAGCCGCTGCGTCCGTTTGACTTGCGGAGTGAACTCGGCTATCCTTGGGCAGCGGCCAATAGGCGGCGAAGGGAGGGAGCGACATGGACGAGTATCCACCGGTGGTTGTGGTGGGCGCGGCGGCAATGGACACCAAGGGCAGGCCCGACAAAGGACTGAAGCCGGGCACGTCCTGCGAGGGCGACATCCGCATCAGCGTGGGCGGGTCGGCGCGGAACATCGCCGAGAACCTGGCCCGGCTGGGCGTGCCCACGACGCTCCTCACCGCCGTCGGCAAGGATGGGTCGGGCAGGCGCATCCTCGCCCAGGCCCAGGAGAGTGGCATCAACGTGGACCGCGCCATCTTCACCGACGAGTTCCACACCGCCGCCTACATGACCATCTACGACGAGCGGGGCGAGCCGGCCTACTCCATCCATGACATGGACATCCTGTCGCTGATCACGCCCCAGTACCTGTACTACAACCGTCGCATCATCGCTGAGGCGGCGCTGATCGCTGTGGACGCCAACCTGTCGCCGCGCGCGTTGCGGTCGCTGTTCGCCCTGGCGCGCAAGCACAAGATTCGCGTGTGCGCGGATCCGACAACCACGGGCCTTGCGCCGCGCCTGAAGCCCTACCTGAACGAGTTGTACATGATCACGCCCAACGCCGCCGAGGCCGAGGTGCTGACGGGTTTGCCCGTTACCAACAAGAGCAAGGCGTTGCGTGCGGCCAAGGCGCTGGTCTCCATGGGCGTGCGGCTGGCCATCGTTACGCTGGCCGAGAAGGGGCTGTGCTATGCCACCAGCGAGGCCAGCGGGACCCTGCCCGCCGTGCCGTGCGACATCGTGGACCTAACGGGGGCGGGCGACGCGCTGACGGCTGCCGTCATCTTCGGCCTGCTCAACGACATGGACGTGGACGACGCGGTGCGTCTGGGGTTGGCCGCGGCCGCCGCCACCATCCAGTGCAAGGAATCGGTCTGCCCCGACCTGAGCGTGGATATCCTGTATGAAAGATTAGTGGTATGAATATTCAAGTATCCTCTGAAGTGCAAGCGGCTCTCCGAGCGGGCAAGCCCGTTGTGGCGCTGGAGTCCGCCGTCATCACCCACGGCCTGCCGCGCCCCCAGAATCTGGACACCGCTCGCCACCTGGAGCGCATCGTCCGCGAGCACGGCGCAGTCCCCGCGACGGTGGCGGTGCTCGGGGGCAAGCCTTGCGTGGGCCTGCGGGACGACGAACTCGTGCGCCTGGCCGAAAGCCCTCGCCCACGCAAGGTGAGCCTGCGGGACCTGGCGGCGTGCGCCGTGAGGGGCGAGGACGGCGGCACGACCGTGGCCGCGACCATGCACCTGGCACACGGGGCCGGGATTCGCGTGTTCGCCACGGGCGGCATCGGCGGGGTGCACCGCGGGCAGCCGTTTGACGTGTCGGCGGACCTGCCCGCGCTGGCACGGATTCCGATGGCCATCGTGTGCTCAGGCGCGAAGAGTATCCTGGACCTGCCGCTCACGCTGGAGTGGCTGGAAACGCACGGCGTGCCTGTGGTGGGATACCAGACCGACCGGTTCCCCGCCTTCTACTGCCGCGACAGTGGCCTGCCCGTGGACATCCGCGTGGACACGCCCGAGGCACTGGCTGATTTCGTCCGCGCCCATCGGGACGCCGGCCTGTCAACAGCGGTGCTTGTGGGCGTACCCGTTCCCGAAGACTCCGCACTGCCCGATGCCCTCGTGGAGGAGGCCATCGCGCGGGCACTGGCCGAGGCCGAGCGCGAAGGGGTGCGCGGGAAGGCCATCACGCCGTACCTGCTGGCGCGGGTGTCGCAGATTACCGAGGGGCGGTCGCTGGAGGCGAATCTGGCGCTGCTGGCCCGCAACGCCGAGGTCGGCGCGAGGCTCGCGGTTTGCTTGGCCCAAGGGTAACGCGGGGGCGACAGCGACAGGTTCACCGGAACGACTACTTGTTCACTCCAGGATGCGCGGAGATCAAGGGGTTTGCCTTTTGCTTTCTCTGCGCTCTTTGCGCCTTTGCGGTGAGGTTGTCATGTTTCACGTGAAACATCGGAGGGTAAGGTGGGAGGCAAGGGCGAGCCGAGGATCATAGACTACGGCGAGAGCACGTACAAGCGGGATTTCTGGGGTGAGGGCCGCGAATACGAGGACCGCGCCGAACGATTTGCGCTTCGGCGGCTTATCCCCCTGCAGGGCGCGCGGGTTCTGGAAATCGGCGCGGGGTTCGGTAGGTTGGTCTCGCTCTATCGCCACTTCCGTGAGGTGGTCCTGCTGGACTACTCGGACGATCAGCTGCGCGACGCCCGCCGCACCTGGGGGGACGACGGCATCCAGTACGTGGCGGCCAACTGGTACCACATGCCTTTCGCCGACGCCTCGTTTGACGCCATCCTGACCGTCCGCGTCCTCCACCACGCCGAAGACCTGCCCGCCCTCATGGACGAAATCGCCCGCATTCTCGCGCCCGGCGGCATCTACGTCCTGGAGTTCGCCAACAAACGCAACCTCAAGGCCATCGCCCGCTACGTGCTGCGCCGCCAGACGTGGAATCCCTTTGACCCCCAGCCGGTGGAGTACCACCCCCTGCACTGGGATTT
>JARYMK010000069.1 GCA_029907165.1 Anaerolineae bacterium | reverse complement strand
CGGCATCGGCGGCGGTATCATCATCGACGACCGCATGCTCGTCGGCGCGCGCGGCTTCGCCGCCGAGGTCGGACACCATACGATCCTGGCCGACGGCCCCCGCTGCAACTGCGGCAACATCGGCTGCCTGGAGGCCTTGGCGGCGGGCCCGGCCATCGCCCGCAACGCCCGCGCCGCCATCGCCTCGGGCCGCCCCACCGGCATCCTGGACCTGACGCCAGACCGCGACCCGGACAAAATCACCGCCCACATCGTAACCGACGCGGCCAGAGCCGGCGACGCGCTGGCCATTGAACTCCTGGCCCAGGCCGGCTTCTACATCGGCGTCGGCATCGTCAACCTGCTGCACATCCTGAACCCGGGGCGCGTGGTCATCGGCGGGGGCGTGAGTTTCGCCGGCGACCTCCTGTTCGGCCCCATCCGCCAGACGGTGGACGCCCGCGCGCCCCTCGCCTTCCGCAAGGGCGTGGACATCGTCCCTGCGGCCCTTGGGGACGACGCCGGACTTCTGGGAGCCGCGGCCCTCGCGTTTTCGGCGGTGGAGTTGCATGAACGCTAGCCGCCGCCCGCCAGCAGATATCGCCTGCATCGCCCTTCTCCACGCTTACGCGCCCTGGCTGGAACTCGGCGGCCCGAACGACGGCATCGCCGAGCACGTGGACGCCGTGGAGTGCGCGCTGGTGCAGCCCACGACCAAGGATCTCGCCGTGGTAACCCGCCACGGGCCTGTGCCCATGGCGCGGCTCCTGGAGGTGCTTCCCGAGCGCGTGGGCATCCACGTCCACGTCCCCGATAGCCTGGCCGCCATGCCGCTAATTCGCCTCACCAAGGACACCGACACCAGCCCCCGCTTCACGTTCATCGCCCTGCACGTGGGTGTGATGCAGGTAACGTCCCTGACAGAGCACCGCATCGCCATCGCCCTGGAGACCGAGGACCCCGAGACGGCCAAGGATTTCATCCAGCGTCAGGCTGTGGATGCCATTGTGTGCGGGCCCCAGGTCGCCGACGAGGAAGTGATGCTCCTGTCGTGGGAGAAGCGCATCCGCGTGTACGTGGGCGTGCTGGACACCCGGGAAGACATGTTGGAGTGGATAGAGCGGGGCGCGGACGGCATCCGCACCCGCAAGCCGGCCCTGTTCCTCCAGGCCCTGGGGCCGCGCCTGCTGTAGCCCCGTGCCATGACAGCCCCAATGGACAGCCTGGTACTTTACCGCAGGGATTCTTGATGGCGTGTCATCGCGAGGGCGCAGAACGCCCGAAGCAATCCCTGGGGGGCGAGATTGCTTCGCTTCGCTCGCAATGACATCCCCTTTGTCATTGCGAGGAGCGCAGCGACGAAGCAATCTCGCTAAACGAGATGCTTCGCTCAGCATGGCAGGCAGAGGGTTTGGAACACGAAAACCGCGAAAGAGCGCGAAAGGCGCGAAAGGAGGTTCGCGCCCTTCGCGATCCAAATCTCCGGCCGCTCTCTGCGCACTCCGCGTCTCCGCGGTGAAACACGTCCTCACTGCAGGGGGAGGGAGGATGACCTGTCATTGCGAGGAGCGCAGCGACGAAGCAATCTCAGGGCGCGAGATTGCTTCGCTCCGCTCGCAATGACAACGGCAGTTCGCTGTGTGGTCAACCGCTGGGCACAACGCCCCGCGACACCTTACCCTATTCGCAGCGATTCGTGTCGTTCACGGATGCTCTCTCACGCGTGCTGCTGTCCCCGCGGGAGCGCGAACGAAAGCGCCGCCAGCACCAGCCCGGCCCCCGCTCCTGCCCCGCCCAGAAGCAGCACCCGGCTCCACACCGCCGCCAGGATTCCATCAAAGGCCGCCTGTGCCATCTGCGCAACGCCCGCCGGCAGCGCGCCGTTGGGAGACGTGGCCATCCACTGCCACAGCGCCCCCCGCGCGGCGTAGACCATCCCAAACCCAACCAGCGCCAACCCGCCGCCCAGGAGCAACGTCCAGCCCCACCACTGCAACAGGGCGCGCGCGGGCTTCAAGCGCAGCAGGCCGATGAGCAGGAACAACCCCAGCAACGCCACGCCCAACAGCGTGAGATAGTGCCGCGCATCCAGCCGCGCCTGGCGAATCTGGTTCAGCCCCTCCGCCAGCGAAGCCGCGCTCTCGCCCTCGTCAAGCGAGAGGATATCCACGCTGTCGGGAACGGACCATATCTCCTCTGCCATCCTGTCGCGCAGGTTGAAAATGTCGGAGCGCACAAACCCGTCCACGTCAAAGTTCGGCGGCAGGCAAGCGGGGATTTCGCTGCCGTTCAACAGCGCCACCAGTGCCTGGGCCACTCGCTCCAATGTGCACGGGGGCAGTTGTCGTAGTTTCCGGGCCAGGAGCGTCTCTGCGAGGCTAGGGACCTCTCGCTTCAGTTCGGCCAGCGAGAGGATCAATTGCGGCTGGGGGCTGTTGCTCTTGAGGCTGTCAAACAGCACCTCAAGCCAACGCTCCATCTGAGCCGTGATCCATGGGCCTGCAATGATTTGCTCCGCAACCCAATCAGCATCGTCGGCGGTGAACAGCGGCCCCAGGACACGCCCCAGCCCCAATAGTCGGGACGACACCTGCTCGCGCGCCAGGTCTGTCGCAACGCTCACGAACCGGGGATTCCGGATAATGCCCGTGTACGTGTCCGGCGAGAACAGGGCATCCAGCGCAGCCCACCCGATCACGCCGAGCGCGAAACCGCCTACGAACACCAGAGCCAGCAGACCGGCTAGGAATTTTCTCACACTTCCTCCTTGCCTTCCAGGAAGCCCTGGATCAACGCGGTGGCTTGTCTTTCCGCGTCCTCGTCGCTGCGCAGCCAGTGAATCCTAGGATCGTCCGCTCGGAACCAGTTCGCCTGCTGGCGCACAAAGCGGCGGGTCGCCCGCTTGATCTCGCGCACCGCCTCGTCCAGCGAGCACTCGCCCCGGAGATAGGCCCCGATCTGGCGGTAGCCCACGCCGGTCATGGCGGGTGCATCCCACGAGTAGCCCTGCATGGTCAACCGCCGCACCTCCTCCACGAGGCCCAATTCTAGCATGCGCTCCACGCGCGCGTCAATCCGCCTGTACAACTCCGCACGCGGCAGCGTCAGCCCAATCCAGAGCATCCGATAGTTCGGAGGGCGTTTGGTCTGCAACTGCGTAATCGGCTTCCCTGTGCTCAGGCACACCTCCAGCGCACGGATCACGCGGCGCACGTTCCGGGGGTCAATGCGGGTCGCTGCCTGAGGGTCCAATCTGGCCAGCCGCGCGCGCAAGGCGTCGGGGTTCGTGACGGCCAGCGCCTCCAACTCGGCGCGCAATTCGGGGTTGGGCGGAACGCGGGGAATCTCCAGCCCCTCGGCCACGGCGCGAACATAGAGGCCGCTCCCCCCCACCAGGAATGGCAAGCGCCCGCGCCCGTGAATGTCGGCGATGGCCTGCGTCGCCGCCTGCTGAAACTCGGCGACGGTGTACCATTGGTCGGGTGACACGATGTCCAGCAGGTGGTGGGGCACGCGGGCGCGCTCTTCGGGCGTGGCCTTGGCCGTGCCGATGTCCATGCCTCGGTAAATCTGGCGCGAGTCGGCGGACACGATTTCCCCACCGAACCGCTCGGCTAGGCGGATGGAGAGCGCCGTCTTGCCCACCGCCGTCGGCCCAACGACAAGGATGAGCGGGCCTCTACTCTCCCACGGCATTGGCGATCACCTCGCACCGTTCCACGCGACCCTGCGCATCCACCGCCACGGCCACCACATCCAGCCGCCACTCGCCCGTGTATCCATGCTCGGCCACGTAGGTCTGGGCGACTTCAATCATCTTGCGCTGCTTGCGGGGGCCGACCGACTCCTCCGGCGTCCCCATGCGGTTGCCGCGCCGCGTGCGCACTTCCACAAACGCCAGCACCTCGCCATCCATGGCCACGATGTCAATCTCGCCGGCGGCACAGCGGTAGTTGCGTTCCAGCACCCGGTAGCCCAACTCCAGAAGCCTGCCGACGGCCACCTCCTCGCCGAAAGCGCCCAGCCGCTGCTGCCGCGTGCTCATGGCTGCCCGCTCCGCGTCGGCGTTTCCAGAAGCACCTGCACCGGCGCAAACGTTCGCCGGTGGATCGGACACGGCCCCAGCGCCCGCAGAGCCGCCAGGTGCTGCGCTGTCCCGTACCCCTTGTGCCGCGCGAATCCGTATCCCGGGTACAGGGCGTCCAGTTCGGCCATGAGGCGGTCGCGGCGCACCTTGGCCACGATGGACGCTGCCGCCACAGAAAAACAAAGAGCATCGCCTCGGACGATGCTCTTCTGATGTGTCTTTTCCTGTGGCAGTTTCACTGCGTCAATGAGCAGGAACTCCGCCGGAATACCCAGGTTGGCGATGGCTCGCCGCATAGCCAGGCGCGTCGCGGGCAGGATGCCCAGGTCGTCAATCTCCTGCGCCGACGCCAGACCGAACCCCACGGCCACCGCCGCTTCCGCAATCCGCGCCTCCAACTCCTCACGCCTGTGCGGGTGGAGCATCTTGGAATCGCACACGCCCTCCAGCGCAGCCAGTCTGTCGGCGCTGTCCAGCGGAAGCACCACCGCTGCGGCGGCCACCGGCCCGGCCCATGTCCCCCGGCCCGCCTCGTCCAGCCCCGCGATGACGCGGTACCCTGCCGCCAGCAGGGCCTGTTCTTCGGTCAGGGTGGGAGCCGGGCGGTGCGGCGTCATAAGGGCGCAACGAGCGCGAACGGCCCGCTATTCGGCGGGCGTCTCAACCCGGCGCTCGCGCAGGCGTGCGGACTTGCCGCCGCGTCCGCGCAGGAAGTACAGTTTGGCTCGGCGCACCTTGCCGTGGCGCAGGACTTCCACCTTCTCCACGCGAGGCGAATGGAAGGGGAACGTGCGCTCCACGCCCACGCCGTGCGCCCCGATTCGGCGCACCGTGAAACTGGCCGCAGGCCCGCCCTTCTTGATGCGGATCACCACACCCTGCACCAACTGAATGCGCTCGCGGTCGCCCTCCACGATGCGGCTGTGAACGCGCACCGTGTCGCCAGGGGCCAACGGGGGTATATTCGGATTCGGCTCAAGCCGCTCCACAGATTTCAAGAGTTCGCTCATGCTGTGCAACCTCCGGTCATAATGGCAAAGACACATTATAGTCTGTTGCCCCAATTTCCGCAAATCAGTCCTGCCCGTGTGCGTCTTCGCCCTCGCCCCAGCCCAAGCGCCGCAGGAACTCCCGATCCGCCGCCGTGAGGTTCGCCTTCTTCAGCAGGTCGGGACGCCGCTCCAGCGTCCGCCGAAGCGACTGCTCGCGCCGCCAGCGCACCACCTCGGCGTGGTTGCCCGACACAAGCGCCTCCGGCACCTTCAGCCCGCGAAACTCGGCGGGCCGCGTGTACTGGGGATACTCCAGCAGGCCCTCGGCGTGGGAATCCTCAAACGTCGCGCCCGGATCGCCCAGCACCCCGGGCAGCAACCGCGTTACCGCCTCCACTACCACCATCGCGGGCAGTTCGCCCCCCGAAAGCACGTAGTCGCCGATGGAGATTTCGTCGGTGGCCAGGAGTTCGCGGATGCGCTCATCCACACCCTCGTACCGCCCGCAGATGAGCACGATGCGCCGATAGCGGGCCAACTCGCGGGCCACGGCATGCGAGAACAGCCGCCCCTGCGGACTCATCAGCACCACCGCCACGTCCTGTCCCCGGCGGGCCATGTCCTCGCCCAGCACCGCCTCCGCCGCGTTCCAGATAGGTTCGGGTTTCATGACCATCCCGCCACCGCCGCCGTAGGGCGTGTCGTCGGTCTGGCGGTGCTTGCCCGGCGCGTAGTCGCGGATGTTGTGCACCCGCACCGCGACGATGCCCGCCTCCATCGCCCGCTTGAGGATGCTCTCCTGCAGTGGCCCCTGGAACATGTTGGGGAACAGGGTCAGGATGTCAAACTCCAGCCGCATACCCTCTCCTCTTTTCCCGCAATCCGGCCCCTGTGCTATAATTCGCGGCGCAATCATACCCTGAAGCCGCGGGAAACGCAAGGCCCGCGCTGCTATTCGGAGGAACCGAAATCATGAAGAAGACAGTGGTGTTGCTGCTCATCCTGTGCACCGTTTTTGCCGTCGCCTGCAAGAGCCAGCCCAACACCATCTACGGAACCGTATCGGGGAAGGTAACCTACGCGCGGTCGGCCGACAAGCCCCTGACCGACAAGTCCAACATCGGCCAGCCCGCCACCGACGTGAAGGTTCGCATCAGCCTGCTGGAGCAGCCGAAACACTCCGGCGGCCAGCCCGTCTTCATCCAGGGCGAGGCACTGTTTGAACTCACCCCCGACGCCGACGGCAAGTACAGCGTGCAACTCGCCTACGGCCAGTATCTGCTGGAAATCGTCCACGGCGAGAACACCGTCCTCGCCAAGCGGATGCTGACCATCCGGGCCGGGCAGTCGCTCACCGCCGATTTCAACGTCCTTGCCCCATAATCCGAGGTGCCAGCGAACTGCGATGCGGCTATCCTGTCTCCACCACGCATGAACGGCAGAATTCCGTGCGCGCGCTCGCTGTCGGCCCCTGGAAGCGCATCCGGCTTTGACAGATATGCCCCCAAGCGGGTATGATGGGCTTGCATCCATAGATGTAGACGGAGGCAGGAGGGACTCGCATGAAGAAAGGGTTCGGGCCGGTGCTGCTGGCTCTGCTGCTCATTGCGCTGGGGATGGCGGTGGTCTGGCTGGACACCGGCGAACTGAAAGCAGCCGTGTCGTCGCCTCTCTCGGGCATCGCGTCGGCCATCCTTGAGAATGACCCCAACGTGTGGGCCATTTTCGCTACACTCCTGGTGTGCGAGGTGCTGGGAGCACTGGCAAGTTTCTACGTAATCCAGAAGGCCTTCCGCCCCAACGCGAGAACGGTGCTCTTAGCATTCATCGTGGCGTTGGTCAACTTTGGCACGCTATACGGCCAGTATGCCGATATCACGCACGTGGGGCCGGTGCATTTCCTCGCATTCTTCAAGGACGGTTTCTTCTGGTTTGCCACGCTGCCTGCTCTGGCGCGCGTTCTGGGCATGGACGCCGCCGATGCGAGGTAAACGACCGGATCTCGTTTGACCAGGGAGGGTTTCATTGACATCGCCCAATCGCCAGTTGCTAGCCATTGATGTCGGGGCGGGGACGCAGGACATCCTCGTGTACGATGCCGATAAACCAATTGAGAACTGTTACCAGTTAGTGCTCCCCTCGCAGACCACCATTGTTGCCAAGCGCATCCGCAAGGCCACCGAGGCCCACGTGGATGTCTTCCTGCACGGCAGGCTGATGGGTGGTGGGCCGTGCGTCTCGGCGATGAAGAGGCACATTCGGGCCGGGCTGCGCGTCTTTGCGACGCCCGAGGCCGCCAAGACCATCCGCGACAATCCCGAAGAGGTGCGAGCCTTGGGAATTGAGATCGTGGACCAAGCCCCCGCCCATGCGCTGCCCATCCAGACAGGCGACGTAGATCTGGCAGCGATTCGCCAGGCATTGGCCCTGTTTGAGGTGGATATGCCCAACCAGTTCGCTGTTGCCGTGCAAGATCACGGTGAGACATTCACCGAGAGTCAGCGCCGGTTCCGGTTCCGTCAGTGGGAGCAGTTTATTGACAGCGGCGGACACCTGGACGCCCTGGCCTACCGAGAGATCCCGCCGCACCTCACACGCATGCGGGCCGTGCAAGAGCAGGTGCCCGGCGCCCTGCTCATGGACACCGGTCCGGCGGCAATCCTGGGGGCGCTCCAAGACCCCTTTGCCGCCCAGCACCAGTCCGAGGGAATCTTGGTCATCAACCTCGGCAACCAGCACACCATCGCCTTCCTCGTTCGCGGCGAGACCGTTTACGGCGTCTTTGAACACCACACCGTCATCCTCAACCCGGAGCGGCTTCGGGATTTCATCCAGCGTTTCCGCGTCGCTGCTTTACCCAACGAGGAAGTCCTCGCCGACAACGGGCATGGCTGCTACGTTCGGGACGACTATCCGCGAGAGGAGCCCTTCGCGCACACGGTGGTTACGGGGCCCAATCGTCACATGGCAGCGGGGATGGGATGGCACACTGCCGCGCCCCACGGCGACATGATGATGACAGGCCCCTTTGGGCTGGTAGTTGCCGCGCGAAGGCTCGGGCTGGTAGAGTAGGCACAACCGCCGACGCGGCCCTACGGCTACCGGGGTTGCACAGATGACCCATGCGGATGTATTCCAGACGTCCGGCGCCCTCGCCGATGAAGCCGACCGTTGTGGGTGTTTATATTCGGTTCCAACATCTGTTGGTACTGTCATTGCGAGGGCGCGAAGCGCCCGAAGCAATCTCCCATAGGTAGGGGATTGCTTCGCTTCGCTCGCAATGACAGTATAGGAAAAGCCAGCTAGGTGCGACGCACCTGGGAGGTGCGTCGCACCTAGACCTGTCCCTTTGAGCCTGTCCGCCCCTGAACGCTGTGCGGAGGGTGTCGGCTCAGCATGACGAGGCAAGGAATGGGCAGCCCGTACTGGGCCCGCCAAAAGAGGCAAAACCGCACTTTTAGACCCGGGCCCACAGTTTGTGGGTGGCCCTCCCATTCAGGGCGGACAGGGGAAGAGAAAACGGCCAACCTCACCCCCGCCTTCATAAAGGGCGTTCCCCCATCCCGGGCGAAGAAGGCGACAAGCAGGAAACCCCAACGCGAAGACCCGAAAATGTAATTAGGTGCGACACACCTGGGAGTTGCGTCGCACCTAGAACTTCGGCCTCAATCGATTTTTATGTAAACTTGCAAAAATCGCCAACCTGTGCTAAAATAAGGTGTACGCGCAGACCAGGCCAAGACAACCGACGAGCGCCGGCGGCTCGCCATGAACGAGGGAGTTTGCATGCTAGCCAGTCTGACTAGCAACCGGATTCGGTTACACTCCGCGACCGTCCTTCGCGCCTGTGCGCGTCCTTCACGAATCAGCGAGCACGAGGATGTGGGATAGCCCGTCCGCACCACTTCCCCGTGCTTTTTGTATTGTACCGGCATTCTCTGGCACCGAGACGAACCAAATGACCGGCTGACGAAACCTGAAGCGGGGGCCGTCCCGCGCCCGGCCTGAGGCATTCCTGACCAGGCTCCCGCGCCGACCTTGGGCACATGACGGGATTTGAGCGTCCCGTTTGGCAAACACGTGTCTTTACCTCACACCGGAATGGGCCAAGCCGTATTCTCATTCTGTCGCAAAGGAGGCGCGCATGAAAGAAGTTGTCATCGTCGGAGGAGTCAGAACGGCCATCGGGAGCCATGGGGGAGCGTTCCGCGACGTGCCGGCGCAGGACCTGGCAGCCGCGGTGCTGCGGGAGGTCATCCAGCGCACCGGCGTGGACGCCAACCAGATTGACGACGTGATCATGGGGTGCATCGGCCAGCAGAGCGATGCGCCCAACATCGGTCGGGTCGCCGCCCTCATGGCGGGCATCCCCACCCACGTCCCCGGCTACACCGTCCAGCGCAACTGCGTGTCGGGCATGATGGCCATTACCAACGCCGCCCAGGCCATCAAGGCCGGAGACGGGGACCTGTACCTGTGCGCCGGCGTGGAGAGCATGTCCACCGCACCCTACTGCGTGCGCGGCGCCCGCTGGGGCCTGAAACTCCGCTCCACCACCTTCATTGACACCCTGTGGGAGGGCCTCACCGACCCCGTGTGCGACATGATCATGGGCTACACCGCCGAGAACCTCGCCATGATGTACGGTCTCACCCGCGAGGAACTGGACAAATACGCGGTGGAATCTCACAAGAAAGCCTTCATGGCCACCCGCACCGGCCGCTTCAAGGATGAAATCGTCCCCTTCCGCGTCTCCAAGAAGGTGGCTGGCCAGGAAGTGGCCTACGAGGAGATCGTACAGGACGAGTGCATCAACCCGGCCCTGTCGGTGCAGAAGGCGGCGCTGTACCCCACCGTGTTTAAGAAAGGCGGCGTCGTAACCCCGGCCAACGCCTGCCCTATCAGCGACGGCGCGGCGGCCACCCTCGTCATGTCCAAGGAGAAAGCCGACGCGCTGGGCCTCAAACCGTGGGCCTACGTCCGCGCCTACGCCTACGCCGGCCTGCCGCCGGAGATCATGGGTCTGGGCCCGGCGATCTCCACCCCCATCGCCCTGAAGAAGGCGGGCCTCACGCTCAAGGACATAGACCTGATTGAAATCAACGAGGCCTTCGCTGCGCAGACCATTGCCTGCGGCCGCGAGTTGGAAGACGAGGGCTGGGACTGGAGCAAGGTCAACGTCAACGGCGGCGCCATCGCCCTGGGCCACCCCGTCGGCTGCACCGGCACCCGCATCGTCGTTACCCTGATGCACGAGATGATCAAGCGCGACGTCCAGTTCGGCCTCGCCACCGCCTGCGTCGGCGGCGGGCTGGGCGGCACCATCATCATTGAGCGCAAATAGCACGGCACGGAGAAGGAGGCGTAGCATGACCGACGTGATGGCAATGTACAAAGACAAGGCAACCCGCCAGGCGTTCATCGGCAAGGGCCTGGAAATCTACAACTCGCTCAAGGCCCAGTTGGAACCTACCCACAACGGCGAAATCGTTGCCATTGAACCCAACAGCGGCGACCACGCCGTGGGCAAGACCCTGGGCAAGGCCAACAAAGCCATGTTCCAGAAGCACCCCGACACCTGGGTGCTGTTCGTGCGCATCGGCCAGCCCGACGCGAACATCCCGCTGAAAACCTGGTAGCAACCTTTGCCGGCCGCGCGGACGGGCGGTCGGCCCACAATACACGCAAGAGGAGGGTACGAAGATGTACATTTTCAAAGCCGCAGTGGTAGGCGCTGGCGCTATGGGCGGGGGCATCGCCCAGGTCATCAGTTTCTCCGGCCTGCCCGTTGTCCTCAAGGACATTGACCAGGCCGCCCTGGACAAGGGCATGGAGACCATTCGCCACATCTACCAGAGCCGCGTGGAAAAAGGCAAGATGAGTGCGGGTGAAATGCAGAGCAAACTGGACCTCGTTACGTCCACCCTCACCTACGACGGATTTGAGGACGTGGACATCGTGATTGAGGCCGTTCCCGAGAAGATGGCCATCAAGAAGCGCGTCTTCGCCGAATTGGATGAGGTCTGCCCCGAGCACACCATCTTCGCCTCCAATACCAGCGCCCTGTCCATCTCGGAGATGGGCGCGGCTACCAAGCGCCCGGGCAAGGTCATCGGGATGCACTTCTTCAACCCCGCCCACGTCATGAAACTGGTGGAGATCATCCCCGGCCTGGACACCACCCAGGAGACCATTGACGACGTGGTGATGTTCACCGAAAGCCTGCGCAAGATTCCGGTGGTCGTGCAGGAGTGCCCCGGCTTCCTGGTCAACCGCCTGCTGATGCCCTACCTGAACGAGGCCGTGTACGCCCTGCAGGAAGGCACCGAGACAGCCACCAACATTGACGCCGCCATGCGCGACTTCGGCTGGCCCATGGGCCCGTTCCAACTCATGGACATGCTGGGGATTGACATCTGCGCCGACGTGGGCGAGTACCTGTACTCCGAGTACGGCGAGCGCATGACCCCAGCCTACCTGTTCTTCAAACTCGTGCAGGCCAAGCGCTTCGGCGAGAAGACCGGCGCCGGGTTCTACGATTACCCGGGCACCGGCGACTCCGAGGCCGTCATCAAGATGATCAAGGAAGTGCAGGCCGAGGGCAAGGCCCAGACGGGCACCGAGTTCTCGTGGGAGCGGCTCATCATGCCCATGATCAACGAGGCCATCCTGTGCGTAACCGAGCACATCGCCGCCGTGAACGACATTGACATGGCCATGATCGCGGGCACCGGCATGACCTACAAGGGCGAGCGCATGGGCCCGCTCCAGTTGGCCGACACCCTGGGCCTGGACTACGTCCTGCAGAAACTGGAGGAGTTCACGGCCAAGTACGGCCCGCGGTTCCGCCCGGCCCGCCTGCTCAAGACCAAGGTCCGCGCCGGCCACCTCGGCAAAAAGGTGGGCAAGGGCTTCATGGAATACACGACCTAGCGCGTTGTCTCAACAGGCGTGGGGCGGCAATCCCCGCCCCGCGCCCAATCCAGCAGCCAAGGGCTTACACACAACATAAACAGAAAGGAGTGTAACCATGGGTGAGTATCAGTATGTCAAGGTCTCCATTGAGGAGCGCATCGCCATCCTGACCATTGACCATCCGCCGGCCAACGCCTTTGATACCCGAACGGTGATGGACCTCAACGCCGCCTTTGACGAGGTGCTGGCGAACCCCGAGGTCAAGGCCATCATCATCACCGGCGCAGGGCAGTTCGCGTTCGTCGCGGGGGCCGACATCAACGAGATCAACGCCCTGAAAGGCCACGACGACGCGAAGGAGGTCGTCGTCAAGGGCCAGCAGCTGTTCAGCAAGATTGAGGCCAGCCCCAAGCCGGTCATCGCCGCCATCAACGCCGTGTGCCTGGGCGGCGGCAACGAGTTGGCCATGGCCTGCCACATCCGCATCGCCTCGGACCGCGCCCGCTTCGGCCAGCCCGAAATCAACCTGGGCATCATCCCCGGCTGGGGCGGCACCCAGCGCCTCCCGCGCTACGTCGGCAAGGGTAAGGCGTTTGAACTCCTGTTCACGGGCGACATGATCACCGCCCAGGAAGCCGCCCGCATCGGCCTGGTGAACAAGGTCGTGCCGGCCGGCGACGTCATCAAGGAAGCCAAGGGCCTCGCCAAGAAGATCGTGTCCAAGTCGGCCCTGCCCCTCGCCGCCATCATTGACGCGGTGAACAAGGGCCTGGAAATGGACCTGCAAGACGCCCTGCTCTACGAGGCCGAGCACTTCGCCAAACTCTGCGAGACGCATGACATGCGCGAAGGCGTGGCTGCCTTCCTGCAGAAGCGCCAGGCCAAGTTTGAAGACCGGTAGCCAAGCCACCTCCCGGGCCTCCGAGGTTCCCAAGGCCTCGGAGGCCCAACGCACAGCATAAGGAGCGCATCTATGGACTTCACATTTCCCAAAGAATACGAACTCCTTCGCCGCATGATCCGCGAGTTTGCGCAGAACGAAGTCGCGCCCATCGCCGAGGAAGTGGACGTTGAAGAAAAAGTCCCCATGGACGTCATCCGCAAGGCGGGCAAACTGGGCCTGATGGGCGTGCCCTTCCCCCAGGAGTACGGAGGCGCGGGCGCAGGCGAAATCGGCTATTGCATCCTCATGGAGGAACTCAACAAGGTCTGCGCGTCCACGGCCACCGTCATCGGCGCCCACACCGGCATCGGCGCCATGGCCATCTACCTGGACGGCACGCCGGAGCAGAAGGAGAAGTACCTCACGCCGCTGGCCCGTGGTGAGAAGATCGCCGCCTTCGCCCTCACCGAACCCAACGCCGGCTCGGATGCCGCCGCCATCCAGACCCGCGCCGTGCGCGACGGCGACAACTTCATCCTCAACGGCACGAAAATCTGGATCACCAACGGCGACATCGCCGACATCATCACCGTGTTCGCCGTAACGGACCCGGCCCTCGGCGCGCGCGGTGGCGTTACCGCCTTCATCGTGGAGAACACCTTCCCCGGCTTCCGCGTGGGCACCAAGGAGACCAAGATGGGCATCCGCGGCTCGTCCACCGCGGAAATCATCTTTGAGGACTGCGTCGTGCCCAAGGAGAACGTCCTGGGGCAATTTGGCGCGGGGTTCCTCACCGCCCTGAAGACGCTGGACGTGGGGCGCATCAGCCTAGGCGCGGGCTGTCTTGGCGGCGCGCAGGCGGCCCTGGAGGCGGCCATTGACTTCGCCAAGAACCGCTACCAGTTCGGCCAGCCCATCGCCCAGAAGCAGGCCATCCAGTGGATGATCGCCGACATGGCCACCGAGATTGAGGCGCTGCGCTCGCTCGTGTACCGCACCGCCTGGATGATGGACTCGGGCCACATGGACCGCGAGTTCAGCACCTACGCCGCCATGTGCAAGGTCTTCGGCTCCGAAGTGTTGGATCGCTGCGTGGACAAGTGCGTGCAAATCCACGGAGGCATGGGCTACATGAAGAAGTACCCCGTGGAGCGGATGTACCGCGACGCCCGCATCACCCGCATCTTTGAGGGCACCAACGAAATCCAGCGCCTTGTCATCGCCACCAACCTGTTCCGCAAAGTCGGCGTCCGCATCCGCTAGAGCGAGCCGCGCAGGAGCAATCACCAGGAGGGCCAAATATGAAGATCGTTGTAACCATCAAACAGGTACCCGATACCACCGAAGTCAAACTGGACCCCCGCACCGGCACGCTCATCCGCGAAGGGGTGCCCAGCATCATCAACCCCGAGGACAAGAACGCGCTGGAAGAGGCGCTGAAACTCAAGGATACCCTGGGCGCGCACGTGGTGGTCATCACCATGGGCCCGCCCCAGGCCGACGATGCGCTGCGCGAGGCGCTAGCCATGGGCGCCGACGAAGCCATCCTGCTGTCCGACCGCGCCTTCGCGGGCGCCGACACCTGGGCCACCGCCACGACCTTGGGCATGGCCATCAAGAAGATCGGCGGGTATGACCTCATCCTCGCCGGCCGCCAGGCCATTGACGGCGACACGGCGCAGGTCGGGCCGCAGTTGGCCGAGTATCTGGGCATCCCCCAGATCACCTACGTAACCGAACTCACGCTCACCAACGGCAGCGTGCGCGCCAAGCGCAAACTGGAGGACGGCTACGAAATCATTGAAGCGCCGTTGCCTGCTCTGCTCACCATCACCAAGGAGGCCAACAAGCCCCGGTACCCCACGGCGCCGGGCATCATCACGGCCTACCGCGCGCGCCAGGTAACGCTGTGGACGTCCAAAGACCTGGACGCGGAGCCCGGTACGCTGGGCCTGGAAGGCTCGCCCACGCAGGTGCGGCGCTCCTTCAGCCCGCCGGCTAAGGAGCCCGGCGAGACCATCACCGCGCCGCCCGAAGAGGCCGCGCGCCAGATTTTGAGCCGGCTCAAGGCTCGCAACATCATCCAGGGGTAAGGCTAGGTCTGCGCCTCCGGGGGCCAACGCGGCCCGCCGCCCAAACCCTCGGAGGCGAGAACCCGCACCGCGAAGGGACGAGCGCATGGCAACGGTCATCGTATCCGCCGTTCGGACGCCGTTCGGGCGTTTCGGCGGCGCGCTAAAGGACGTGCCCGCTGTGGAACTGGGGGCGTGGGCCATCCGGGCCGCCTGTTCCCGCGTGGTCCTCGCGCCCGGCGAGCGCGACCACCTCATCCTGGGCCACTGCGTAGGCGGAGGCGTGGGCCAGGTGCCCGCGCGCCAAGCCGCCCTGCGCGCCGGCCTGCCCGTGGCCATGAACGCCATGTCTCTGAACACGGCGTGCACCTCGGCACTCAACGCCGTCATCTGGGGCGACCTGCTCATCCAGACCGGCCGCGCCCGCTGGGTCGTCGCCGGCGGCATGGAGAACATGAGCCAGTCGCCCTACATCCTGCCCCGCGCCCGCTGGGGCTACCGCCTGGGCGACGGCCCGCTGGTGGACGACCTGACCGCGTCGCTCACCTGCCCGCTCCAGGGCAAGCACATGGGCGACTACGCCAACGACGCCGCCCGAGCCTACGGCATCACCCGCGCCATGCAGGACGAGTGGGCGCTCCGCAGCCATCGCCGCTACTTCGCCGCCAAGGAGGCGGGGGCGTTCCGCGACGAAATCCTCCCCGCCACGGTCAAGGTCGGCAAGTCGGAGACCGTCCTGGACGCCGACGAACAGCCCCGCGCTGACACCACGCTGGAGAAACTGGCCGCCCTGCCCCCGGCCTTCTCGCCCGAGGGGACGGTAACGGCGGGCAACGCGCCGGGCCTCAACGACGGCGCTGCGGCCCTTGTGCTCATGGACGAGGCCGAGGCGCGGGCGCTGGGCCTGGAGCCGCTGGCCTTCATCGTCGGCGCGGCCCAGG
>JARYMK010000068.1 GCA_029907165.1 Anaerolineae bacterium | reverse complement strand
CATGAACCCGATCACCTCCAAGAGCCAGGTGCTGCTGATCCGCTCCGATCCCGTGAAGCCGCGCATCTACATCTGCGAGACCAAGCAGGTCCTGTACCGCGGCGTCTCCCAGACCAACTTCCAGGTGCGCGAGGACGACATCATCTACGTCCGGTGCAAGGGCATCAAGGCAGGTTCGCCTGCCGAGGCTGTGGTGTCCCTGGTAGATCGGTATGACGAAACGACGGGGTTCCGGGCGATGGAGCGCCTGACCGGCTGGCACGCGTCCATCATGGCCATTCTCGCGGCGCGGGGCGTCGTCCCGAGGGGTGCGATTCCCGTGGAACGCGCGGCTCCTGGCGATGCAATCGTGGCCGAGGCGCGTCTGCGCGGACTGGAGGTGCGGAGCGAGATTCACCACCGCTAGACGGGTCAGCCCTGATCTGATTGCTAATTGTGATAATTTGTTATAACTTGAAATATCGGCAATTTGACAAGCCTGCGCCTTTGTGCTAGAATGCACACGCTGGGCGAACGAGCATACCGGAATCGGGTCAGGGCTGACTGTGGGTGAACTGCTGACAACGCGCGAACTTCAGAACCTCCTCAAGGTGGATCGCATCACCATCTACCGCATGCTGGAACAGGGCCGCCTGCCCGGGTTCAAGGTGGGCGGCCAGTGGCGTTTCTCCCGCCGCGAGATTGAGGAGTGGCTGGAAGCCCAGCGCGACGCCCTCGCGCTGGCGGACGAAGCGGCTGCTGTCCCCACCCCTGTGCCCGTTCCCCTGCCTCTTCGGTGTGTCCAGAACGTGCAGGATGTTTTCGCGGAAGCCCTGGACATCGCCGCGGTAACCACTGACCTTGCCGGCAATCCCCTGACGCGCCTCAGCCACCCGTGTGCGTTTTGCGATGCCATCCTGTCCAGCGCGGAGGGGCGCAGGCGTTGCGCGGAGACCTGGCGGGCGGGCGCCAGTGCTTCCTCGCCCCTGGTGCGGCCATGCCATGCAGGCCTGGCCTGCATCAGCGTTCCGGTGCGGGTGGGCGGGAGTCCTGTGGCGGTTTTCTCGGCCTGCCAGTTCGCTGAGGCGAACGGCGCAGGCGACGGCCGGACTCCAGACTTGCGCCGTTTGGCCGCAGAACTCGGCCTGGACGAAGCGGATCTCGTGGCGCGTTGGGCGGCTGTGCGGGTGCTAGGGCCCTCGGACGTCTCGCGGGTTGCCCGTCTGGTTCAGCGAATGTCGGTTACCCTTGCCGAAATCGGTGATGAGCGGCTCGCGCTGCTGGGCCGCTTGGAGCGCATAGCGGAAATGACCCGGGTTTAGTCCACACAATTCACAACAGGAGGAGGATTCCAATGAGCGAGGAAAAGAAAAAAGCGTCAATGGTTGTCTTCAGCGGCGACATGGACAAGGTGATGGCCGCGTTCATCATCGCCACCGGCGCGGCGGCCATGGGCTACGAGACCACGATGTTCTTCACCTTCTGGGGCCTGAAGGCCATCCAGAAAGGCAACCGCACCGGCAAGGGCTTCTTCGGCAAGATGCTGGGCATCATGAACCGCGGCGGCATTGACCGCATCGGCCCTTCGCGCTTCAACTTCGGCGGCATTGGCCGCTGGATGTTCAAGAAGATGATGAGCGACAAGGGCGTAACGCCGCTTGCCCAGTTGCGCCAGACCGCCATTGACCTGGGCGTCAAACTGCTGGCCTGCCAGATGAGCATGGATGTCATGGAGATTTCCCGCGAAGACCTCATTGACGAAGTGGCCGACGTGGTCGGCGTCGCGGCCTTCATTGGCGAAGCCGGCGATTCACAGATCAACCTGTTTATCTAATCTATCAAGAACAAGGAGAGCTTCCCATGTCTGAGACGATCAAAGCCGATTTGGAACTGAATCTGCAGGGGCTGATGTGCCCGTTGCCTGTGGTCAAAATCAGCCAGGCCATCAAGAACGTGCCCGTGGGCGGCATCATTGAGGCTACGGCGACGGACCCTGGCGTCATGGCGGACATCCCCGCCTGGGCCAAGAGCACCGGCAACGAAATGCTCAAGGTGGAAAAAGAGGGCAAGGTCATCCGTTTCTGGGTCAAGCGGCTCAAGTAGCGAGGAGCGCACATGGAGGACCGGTTTCTTGAGTTCGTGAAGTTTGACTTGCAGATCATCGCCCTTTCGGTGTTCGCGCTGCTGTACGCCCTGAAGGTGTACCAGTTGATGAAACTGCCCTGGCCTAAGGAGATGGGGCCTCGGCGTGGGAGCGAGGAACTGGGCGTGGTGTACTCCTTCGCCTGGCTGTTCTTCCCCTGGTCCATGAGCAGCACGACGCAACACCTGGGGCGGTGGGTGGAGTTCGCGCTGTACCATTTGGGCGCGGGCGCTGCGATCCTGGGCACGTTCACCATCCCGTTCTGGCCCGCGATCATGACCCGGCCCGTGAGCCTGACCATGGCGGTGCTGGTCATCGGCGGCTTCATCGTGGGGGCCATCAAACTGGCGCGGCGCATCCTCGCTCCCGAACTGCGGGTCGTGAGCACGCCGGACGACTACTTCTCGCTGGCTGCCGTGGAGGTGTTCTTCTTCTTCACGGCGATGGCCCTCATCACCGAGGCCAGGGGCTGGATGATCGCCTACTTCCTCATCACGGCGGCCTTCCTGTTCTACGTGCCGTTCAGCAAGATTTCTCACTACGTGTACTGGTTCTTCGCTCGCGTGTTCTTCGGCCTGCGCTACGGGCGACGCGGCATCATTGCAGGAAAGAAGGCGTAACCCATGGAAGAGCAGAAGACTCTCGTTGAGCAGGCCAAAGAAGAACTGGAGAAACGATTCAGCCGCACCCTGGCCGTGGCAGCCTCCAACCTGTGCGTGCACTGCGGGCTGTGCGTGGATCAGTGCCACTACTTCGTGGCGACGCGCGATCCCCACATCAGCCCGGTGGCCAAGGCCGAGCAGGTCCGCCGCGTGGTCAAGGCCGAGCACGACTGGCTGCGCCGCATCTTCCCCTGGTGGACCGGGGCGAAGGAACTGACCGAGGAAGACCTGGACAAGTGGGTGGAAGCCGCCTTCCGCAACTGCTCCATGTGCCAGCGGTGCGTGGTGAACTGCCCGCTGGGCGTGGACACTCCGCTGGTCCTTGCGACCGCGCGGGGCGTCCTCACAGCCGTCGGCAAGGCTCCGGAAATCCTGGTGCAACTCGCGGACGCGGCTATCGCACGCGAGGAGAACCTGGAGTTCTTCAAGGACTTCTACCTGGAGCAGATCAAGGAACTGGAAGCGGAGTTGCAGAAGAAGGTGGGCGACCCCGAGGCGCGGATTCCCGTGGATGTAGAAGGGGCGCGCTTCCTGTACGTCCCGCTTTCGGGTGCGCACACCATCATGCCCGCAGCCGAGATTTTCTACCACGCCGGCGAGTCGTGGACGCTGAGCATGTTTGAGGCTGCCAACTACGGCATCTTCCTCAACGACCCGGTGCGCTCCAAGCGCATCACCGAGCGCATCATCCGCGAGGCCGAGCGACTGAAGGTCCAGGAAATCATCATCACCGAGTGCGGCCATGCCTACGCCGTGTCGCGGTGGGAGGCGCCCAAGTGGTTCAAGGATCAGCCGTGGAACTTCCGTGTGCGCAGCATCCTGGAAGTAATGGACGAGTACATCCAGACAGGGCGCATCCAGGTTGATCCGGCGCGCAACCCGTTCTCGGTTACCTACCACGATTCGTGCAACCTAGGGCGCAACAGCGGCCTGTTTGACGAGCCGAGGCGCATCCTGGCGGCCTGCGTGGAGGATTTCCGGGAAATGACGCCGAACCGCGAGCGCAACTACTGTTGCGGCGGCGGGGGCGGCCTGGTCGCCATCCCCGAATGGCAGGACATCCGCTTGGAGGCGGGGAAACCCAAGGCGGACCAAATCCGCGCGACCGGTGCGGAGGCGGTGGTCGCGTCGTGCGACAACTGCCGGCACCAGTTGGGCGAGATCAACGAGCACTACGGCCTGAACGTGCGCGTCATGGGCATGGCCGAGTTGGTCGCCAACGCCATCGTCCCCAAGAACGGGAAGAAGTAGCCCGGCGACGCTGGTATCTGAACGTGCGGCCTTCCGATGAGGGGCCGCACGTTTTTGTATATGGGACTTTGACACGATCTGCCTGACGTGGTACAAGAAGGGCGGGAAATCCTATGCAAGGGAGACGCTCCGATGAACAAGCCTGCTATGGACGCCATCTACCGTGGAATCCGCGAAGGCTGGAGCCGTGACCGGATTCTGGATGAGGTCGTGGCCGCGCTGCACGCCGCCAACCCCAAGTACCACTGGGTGGGCATCTACCTGCTGGTTGGCGATGTGCTGGTGCTCGGCCCCTACCGCGGCAAGCCCACGATTCACACGCGCATCCCCATTGGCGAGGGAATCTGCGGCCTGGCCGCGCGCACGCGAGAGACCGTCAACGTGCCCGACGTGCGGCAGGACCCGCGCTACATCGCCTGTAGCCTGGAGACGCGCTCGGAAATCGTCGTGCCGATTCTGGACGGCGACTGCGTGTACGGCGAGATTGATATAGACAGCGACGACGAGGCGGCATTTGACGAGACCGACCGCGAGCAGTTGGAAGAGGTGGCGCGCCTGTTGGTGGCCATCCTGGCGAAGCCGGGTTGCGGCAAGGAGGGCGCCCGTGCGAATCTATGATGTGTCCGTGCCCATCCGTTCGGGCATGGTCGTGTGGCCCGGTGATGCGGACGTCGTCGTAGAGATGGTTCGCAGCCAGGCGGACGGCAGCCGCGCCAACGTGTCGGCTGCGCACCTGGGCCTGCACACGGGGACGCACGTAGATGCCCCATGCCATTTCATCGCGGGCGCAGCGGGCGTGGAGACCCTTGCGTTGGATGCGCTCATCGGGCCGGCGTGGGTGGCGCAGGTGGAGACGGCCGGCCCGATCACGACGCACGACCTCGCGCGCGTTGGCGTGCCCCCAGGCACAGAGCGGCTCCTGCTGAAGACGCCCAATTCGGCGCTGTGGGGGCGGCCCGAGTTCTGCCCCGACTTCGCCCATCTGACGCCGGACGCGGCCCGCTGGGTTGTGGAGCGTGGCATCCGCTTGGTGGGCGTGGACTACCTGTCGGTGGAGGCGTTCACAGGCGACGGCTCCACCCACGAGATTCTGCTGGCGGCGGGCGTAGTCGTGCTGGAAGGACTCAACCTGTCGGAGGTGAGCAGCGGGTGGTACAGTCTGTACTGCTTGCCGCTGAAGGTTGAGGGCAGCGACGGCGCACCTGCCCGTGCCGTGCTTGTTGCAGAAGATAGATAATCACCGATTTGGAGGCGTCTATGCCGACACAAAATCGCGTACCACCTGGACAGCGGTTGACCGACCGCTTCCCTGTCCTGCACTACGGGCAGGTGCCTCGCTTTGACCCGGCCACGTGGACGCTGCGCGTGTTCGGTCTGGTGGAGCGCGAGCGGGTCTTCCGCTACGAGGAGTTCACGGCGCTGCCCACCACGCGCATCGTGGCCGACATCCACTGCGTTACCGGCTGGAGCAAACTGGACACCGTGTGGGAAGGAGTCTTGTTCCGCGACCTGGCGGCGCTGGTGGTTCCGAAGCCGGAAGCCCGCTACGTGATGTTCCACTGCGAGTACGGGTTCACCGCGAACCTGCCGCTGGACGTGGTCATGGACGACGACGTGCTCCTGGCGTGGAAGTACGACGACAAACCGCTGACGCCGGAACACGGATTCCCGCTGCGGGCGGTGGTGCCCAAGCGCTACTTCTGGAAGAGCGCGAAGTGGGTGCGCGGTGTGGAGTTCATGGCCCAGGATCGGCTGGGCTTCTGGGAGCAGTACGGGTACAACAATAGCGCCGACCCGTGGAAGGAAGAGCGGTACGCCTGACGCTGGCGCGGGCACTGGCCTGCGATCTGCTCGTACTTGACCACGGAGAAAATTGCCCGTTGTCATCGCGAGCGAAGCATCTCGCGTCTGTCATTGCGAGCGAAGCGAAGCAATCCCAGGCCTGTTGTCATTGCGAGCGAAGCGAAGCAATCTCACGCCTGTTGTCATTGCGAGCGAAGCGAAGCAATCCCGCGTCTGTCATTGCGAGCGAAGCGAAGCAATCCCGCGTCTGTCATTGCGAGCGAAGCGAAGCAATCCCAGGCCTGTTGTCATTGCGAGCGAAGCGAAGCAATCCCAGGGCGTGGAGATTGCTTCGGGCGCTCCGTACCCAAAGCGATGACACACCAGCAAGCATCCCTGTGGCAGAGCACTAAGGCGCGAGGGCGCGGCGAATGCGCTCGGCCGCCCACGCCGGAAGCGCCTCGCGGGATTGGGGCGTAACGATCCTCATTTCCGCGTCGGGCATCTGTTTCAGCGCGTCGGCGAACGGGTGGCTCCTCAGCATGATGGTCGCGAGCGCGGGCTTGGGCGAGCGCACGGCCGCCTGCATGACCTCGCGGAACGCGGGCGACAGGAGTTCCATCTTGCCGATTTCGTCCACGACCACGAAGTCCGCATCCTGAATGGCGCGGCGAATCGCGGCCACGCCGGTCTGTTCCAGCGCGCGGATGTCCACGCCGTACTTGCCCACCCGGTGGGGCGACTGTATGCGGATGTGGGCCAGGACGGCGGTCTCCCCGTCCAGCGTGCGGATTTCAAACCCCAGGCGCTGACCCGCGTGGCTGCGAATCTCGCGCGTGATGAACCCGCCCTGCTTCAGGTCTTCCAGGAGTTCCAGCGTGCGCTCAATGACGGTGGTCTTGCCCGACCCAGGCAAGCCCGTGAGCAGGATGAGTTTCCCCATGGTCGTTCCCTAAGGTTTGCTGTCTGTGCGCGACGTCGCGGTTTGCGCGTCATTCGCGCCTAAAGTATACTGCCTGTGCTCGCCGATGTTGTCAAGACCACCCAGGTGGGAGTGCAGTTCCAGAGTCTGTTGGCAACCGTCATTGCGAGGGCGCAGCGACGAAGCAATCTCCCCATGTGTGGGATTGCTTCGCTCCGCTCGCAATGACAGAAGAAGGCAGCGTCCTTGCGAGGGCGCAGCGCCCGAAGCAATCTCCACCGTAGAGGTCGGAGCCAGGTTGAGGTGGACATGCGAGAGGTATCGTGCGCGGTGCTTGCCGGCGGAACCAGTTCTCGCTTCGGCAGCGACAAGGCGCTCTTACAAGTGGACGGCCAGATGCTCATTCAGCGCGTTGTAGCCCGCCTGAGCAAGATATCCAACGACGTGCTCATCGTAGGCAACAACCTGGGGCGCTTTGAGGGCGTGCGGGCGCGCTTGGTTGAAGACCGGGTGCAGGGCGCGGGCGCGCTGGGCGGCGTGTACACGGCGGTGGAGGCTTGCCGCCATCCCTACGTGTTCTGCGCGGCCTGCGACATGCCGTTCCTGGACTTGAACCTCATCCGCTACATGGTTCTCCTCGCGCCTGGGTACGACGTGGTCATCCCCTACGTCCGCGGCGAGCCAGAACCCCTGCATGCGGTGTATGCCAAGGCGTGCGCCCCCGCCATCAAGGCTGCCCTGGACGCGGGCGAGCGGCGAATCATCTCGTTCCTGGCGCAGGTGCGCGTCCGCGACGTCCGGGAAGATGAAATCCGGATTCTTGACCCCGATTTGCATTCGTTCTTCAATCTCAATGTGCCCGAGGATTTGGCTCGGATGCAGGCCATTCTTGAGGCGCACAAGACACAAGCGTAGAAGGAGATCATCATGGCAAAGCAGGCAAAAGTTCGTTGGGTGAACGGGATGCAGTTCGTCGGCGAGACGGGTTCGGGCCACGCCATTGTGGTGGACGCGCCCGCGTCTGGCGGTGGGCGAAACACCGGGCCAAGCCCCATGGAGCTCCTCCTCGTGGGGCTGGCAGGGTGCACGGCCATGGATGTGGTCAACATCCTCGGCAAGAAGCGCCAGCCGTTCCACGGCGTGGAGGTGAACGTACACGGCGAGCAGCGAGAGGAGCCGCCCAACATCTACACCGACATCCACGTGGAATACGTCGTGTACGGCAAGGGCGTGTCCGAGAAGGCTGTGGAACAGGCCATCGCGCTGTCGGAGGAGAAGTACTGCTCGGCGGCGGCCATGATGAACAAGGTGGCGAAGATCACGACGTCCTTCCGCATCGTGGAGGAGTAGAACAGGAGCTTGAATCATGCCGACCGTAAGACTGCAAGTCAATGGCGACTGGCGCGTGCTGGAGGTGGGCGAGAAGGAGTCCCTGCTGGACGTGCTCCGCGAGCGCCTGCACCTGACCGGCACGAAGAACGGCTGCGGCGAGGGCCACTGCGGGGCCTGCACGGTGATCGTGGACGGCAAGGCCCGTCGCGCCTGCATCACCCGCGCCGCGCGGCTGGACGGCAGCAGCGTCTGGACGATAGAGGGGCTGGCGGCGCAGGGGCATTTGCACCCCGTTCAGCAGGCGTTTGTGGCCACGGGCGCCATTCAGTGCGGGTTCTGCACGCCCGGCATGATCATGGCCGCGACGGCTCTGTTGGGCGAGAACCCGCGCCCGACGCGCGAGGAGATCGCCGATGCGCTGAAAGTGAACCTGTGCCGCTGTACGGGCTACGTGAAGATCATCCAGGCCGTAGAACTGGCGGCCAACCTGATGGCGGGGCGCGAATCCCCGACGGGAACGGCGGGCACCGGCGTGGGCAAATCCGTGGCCCGGCCGGACGCCGTCGCCAAGGCCACCGGCAAGGCGCAGTACGCCGCCGACTTGTTCTTTGATGGCATGTTGTACGGCGCGGTCTTGCGGAGCGAGTACCCCCACGCCCGCCTGATCCGCGTGGACGTGAGCGAGGCGCGGGTCATGGCAGGCGTCCATGCCGTCCTGACTGCGGAAGATGTGCCCGGGCGCAAGACGCACGGCCTGGTCGTGGAGGACTGGCCTGTCTTTGCGTGGGACAAAGTGCGCTACGTGGGCGACGCCATTGCCGCCGTGGCTGCGGAGACGCCGGAAGTCGCGCGGGCGGCTCTGGAGCGCATCCGCGTGGAGTACGAGCCGCTGCCGGTGGTTACAGACCCGGTGGCGGCGCTTGAGGAGGGCGCGCCCAAGGTTCACGATAGCGGCAACCTCGTCTCGGAAGCCAAGGTCTTGCGGGGGGATGTGGAAGAAGCCTTCCGCGCTGCCGCTGTGGTCGTTGAGCAGGTCTATGAGACGCCCTTCAACGAACATGCGTTTCTGGAACCCGAAACCTCGGTCGCCGTGCCCGGCGAGGACGGCGAAATGACGGTCTATGTGGGTTCGCAGATTCCGTTCTCGGATCAGGCGCAGGTGGCTGCCTCGCTGAATCTGCCGGTGGAGAAAGTCCGCATCGTCCAGACGGCGGTCGGCGGGGCGTTCGGCGGCAAAGAGGACATCAGCACCCAGATTCACGCCGCGCTGCTGGCGCAGGCCACGGGGCGGCCCGTGAAGTTGACCCTTTCGCGGCGGGAGTCCATTCGGGTGCACCCGAAGCGCCATGCGACGCGCATCTGGCTGAAGACCGCAGCGGCGGCGGATGGGCGCCTGCTGGGGATGAAGGCGCGCATCTGGGGCGACACCGGCGCTTACGCCTCGCTGGGTCCCCATGTCATAAAGCGGGCTGCTACCCACGTGTCTGGCCCCTATGAAATTCCCAACGTGGACATCATCTCGTACACGGTGTACACCAACAACCCGCCCGCAGGCGCGTTTCGCGGGTTTGGGGCCACGCAGGCCCATTTCGCGGCCGAGTGCCAGATGGACATCCTGGCCGAGCGGCTTGGCATCTCGCCGCTGGAGATTCGCAGGCGCAACGCGCTCCGCGTGGGCGCGGTAACGGCCACGGGGCAACTCCTGCGCGAGAGCGTGGGCCTGCCCGACACGATAGAGCGCGCGGTGGCGGCCATCCCTGAAGCACAGGCGCTGGGCGACGCTCGCCGGACATGGCAGCGAGGAGCCGCCCAGGGGCGCAAAGTGCGCGGCTGGGGGATGGCGTGCGCGTTCAAGAACGTGGGGCTGGGCGGCGGCGTGGCCGATTCGGCCGGCGCCGAGGTGGAACTCTGCGAGGACGGCGTGGTGGAGGTGCGAATCGGCGCGGCGGAGGTGGGCCAGGGGCTTGTGGGCGTGGCCTCTCAGATTGTCGGCGAGGTCATGGGGGTGCAGGCCGAGGACGTCCGCCTGGTGGTCGGCGATACGAGCCTCACGCCGGACGGGGGCGCAACGACGGCATCCCGCCAGACGTTCATCACGGGCAATGCTGTACGCCTTGCCGCCCTGGACCTGAGGGCGATGCTCGCCCAGACCGCCGCCGAGATGCTGGACTCGTCGCCCGAGGCCGTGGAGTTTGTGGACGGGCATGCGGTCAGCGGCAAGGGCCGCGTCAGCCTGCGGGTGCTGGCCGAGGCGGCGCGCAGGGAGGGCCGCCGTCCAGCGGTGCGGCGCGTGTACACGCCCCCGCGAACGGTGCCGCTGGGCCAGGAGGGCGACGTGCATTTCGCCTACGGGTATGCCACCCAGGTCGCCGAGGTAGAGGTGGACCTGGAGACAGGCGACGTTCGCGTGCTGCGGATCGCCGCCGCCCATGACGTGGGCAAGGCCATCAACCCCGGGGCGGTGGAGGGCCAGATTGAAGGCGGCGTGGTGATGGGCGTCGGCCTGGCGTTGAAAGAAGAGTTGGTGCTGCAGGACGGCCGGATTGTGTCGGACTCGCTGGCGAAATACAAAATCCCGACGGTCGCCGATGTGCCCGAAATCATCCCGATTCTGGTGGAATCACCGGCCGCGGAAGGCCCGTTCGGCGCGAAGGGCGTGGGCGAGATCCCGTCCATCGCGACGGTGCCGGCGATTGTCAACGCCATCTACGATGCGACCGGCGTTCGGCTTACCCGCATCCCGATTCGCAAGGAGCGCCTGCGCGAGGCGATTCGCGCAAGGCAGGGCGGGTGATTCTCGTATTCACACCATCTTTGGAGCAGGGACGATGATCACAGTTGAAGAAGCCTATGAACGGATTATGCAGGCTTTTCATCCTCTGGAGGCGGAAAAGGTCTCGTTGAGGGATGGCCTGGGCAGGGTGCTTGCCGAGGATGTGTACGCCGATGTCAACATCCCGCCGTTCCCCAATTCGGCCATGGACGGCTACGCGGTGCGCGCAGCGGACACAGCAGGCGCGACGCGCGAGAACCCCGTGCGACTGAAGGTGAAGGGGACACTGGCCGCTGGCAGCGCGCCCGACCAAGCGGTGGAGCCGGGGACGGCCATCCGCATCATGACGGGCGCTCCCATGCCGCCCGGCGCGGACGCCGTCGTGCGGTTTGAGAACACGTCTGAAGGCGGGGGCAATGCGCGCATGACCGGAACCGCGCATCCCGACGAAGTGGCAATATACGTTCCCGTTGAGGTGAACGAGAACGTGCGGGAGGCGGGCGAGGACATCCGCGCCGGCGAGAGAGTGCTCGCCGCCGGAACGGAGTTGCGCCCTGCGGAGTTGGGCGTCCTGGCGTCAGTGGGGCGCGTGGAATTCCTGGCCTATCGGCGGCCTCGCGTGGCCGTGCTGGCGACTGGCGACGAACTGGTAGAGCCGAACGAGCCGCTGACGCCGGGCAAGATTCGCAACTCCAATGCCTATACCAACGCTGCGCTGGTGCAGAAGTACGGGGGCATCCCCATCCCACTGGGCATCGCCCGCGACACGGTGGAAGACCTGACGGCGAAACTCCGACAGGCGGTGGACTTGAAGGTGGACCTGATTCTGACGTCGGCGGGCGTGTCGGTGGGCGAGTACGATGTCGTCAAGGACGTGCTGAACTCGCTGGGGCAGATGGACTTCTGGCAGGTGCGGATGAAGCCGGGCAAGCCGCTTGCATTCGGTTTCATACAGGGCATTCCCCTCATCGGCTTTCCGGGGAACCCGGTCTCGTCCATGGTGTCGTTTGAGCGGTTTGCGCGGCCTGCGATCCTCAAGATGCAGGGCAAACGCAGGTTGCGCAAGCCGGTCATCCGCGCGATTCTGCGCGAGGACGTGCAGGGCGGCGACCGCCGCGAGTTCAAGCGCGCCATCGTGGAACGGGTCGGCAACACGTATTACGCGCGCTTGACGGGCGAGCAGGGATCTGGCATCCTTACCTCTATGGTGAAGGCTAACGGTCTTGCCATCATCCCGGAGGGGACGAAGGTACTCCGCGCCGGCGAGGAAGTGGACGTGGAGATGCTGGACTGGCCGGAGGAGGAGTAGCCGTGGCCAAGCCCCCCGTCATCTCGGTTGTGGGTTTTTCCAATGTGGGCAAGACCACGCTGATGGTCAAGTTGATCCGCGAACTCACGCGGCGGGGTTATCGTGTGGCGACCATCAAGCACGACGTGCACGGTTTCCAGATGGACACCCCCGGCAAAGATTCGTGGAAACACGCCGAGGCCGGCAGCGACTGCGTGGTCGTGTCGTCGCCCGACCGGCTGGCCATGATACGCCGCGTGGACCGCGAGTTGACGCTGGACGAAATCGTGGCTACCCTTCCCGAGGTGGACATCGTGCTGACCGAAGGGTACAAGCGAGGCGACAAGCCCAAAATTGAGGTGTCGCGCGCGGCCAGGGGCACCGGACTCCTGTGCACGGAGGACGAACTGATCGCCCTGGCTACCGACCACAAGCACGATGTGCGGGTGCCGCAGTTTGATTTGGACGACGTGGAGGGAATTGTGAATCTCCTTGAGCGGCTTTACCTCCGGCAGTGAGGGAGAATTGCTGAGGGAGGTGTTACATGACGAGAGTGCGATGCCAGAACAAACGGTGCACCTTCAACGAACGGGGCACATGCAGCGCGACCGAGATTGACCTGGATCATGACGGGGCGTGCGAGACGGCGGAGGAAATCCTGGACGAGGATGAGGATCTGGAAGTCCCTCTGGATGATGAGGACTTGGACGAGTGGGAGGAGGAAGAGGAAGAGGACGAGGACTGGGACGATGAGCCGTTCTAGGGCGCCGGTCTCGGTTTCGGGGCCTGCATTCCATTGACACGGAGAGGATGATGGACGCGGATATCCTATTTGCCGGTGGCGTCGTCGTTACGATGGACGCCCGGCGGCAAGTTATTCGGGACGGAGCGGTGGCCGTGCGCGACGGTCGGATTGTGGCCGTCGGGACATTGGAGGATGTCCGCGCCCACTGGTCTGCGCGGGAGGTGCGGGACTGCGGCGGGTGCATCGTCATGCCCGGCCTGGTGAATACCCACACGCACCTGCCCATGAGCCTTTTGCGCGGCTTGGTGGATGACTTGCGCCTGGACGTGTGGCTGTATGGCTACATGCTGCCGGTGGAACGCGAGTTCACCGACGAGCGCTTCTGCCGCGTGGGCACGCTGCTCTCGTGCGCGGAACTCATCCGCTCCGGCGTTACCTGCCTGGCCGACATGTACTACTACGAGGACACCATCGCCGAGACGGTGGCCGAGGTCGGATTGCGGGGCGTTTGCGCCGAGACCATCATGAAGATTCCCACCCCTGATGCCGAGAGTTACGATGAGAGCCTGGACTACGCCCAGCGGTTCGTGGAAAAGTGGCAGCATCACCCGTTGATCACCCCTGCGTTCGGGCCGCACTCCATATACCTCTGCACGCCGGAGATTCTGCACGCCACGTCCATGCTCGGCTTGAAGTACGACGTCCCGCAGTTGATTCATATCGCCGAGACTGATTTGGAAGTCCGCGAACTGGTGGAGAAACTGGGCGAGGCGCCGGTCCTGTGGATGCAGAAGCAGGGGCTTCTTGTGGGAAAGATGCTGGTTGCCCACGGCGTTCACCTCACCGACGCCGAGATGCGCCTGCTGGCCGAGCGACACATCGGCGTGGCTCACAACCCGACCAGCAACCTGAAGTTGGCCAGCGGCATCGCGCGGGTTATGGCGCTGCGCGGGAGCGGCGTCAACGTGGGCCTGGGCACGGACGGATGCGCCAGCAACAACGACCTGGACATGTTTGAGGAGATGCGGCTTGCGGCGCTGCTCCCCAAGGGCGTCTCCGGCGATCCGACGGCGCTGCCCGCGCGGGTGGCGGTGGAGATGGCGACGCTGGAGGGTGCGCGCACCTTGTACCTGGACGGGGAGATTGGGTCGCTGGAGCCGGGGAAGTGGGCGGACATCATCGTGGTAAACCTGGACACCGTGCACGAGACGCCCAAGTTTGCGTTATCGGACAACAACGTGTACTCGCAACTGGTGTACGCGGCCAAGAGCGCCGACGTCCGCGATGTGGCGGTGGCGGGGCGCTTCCTGATGCGCGACCGCGAATTGCTGACCATAGATGTGCCTGCCGTCCAATCCGACGCCGAGGCCATGGCCAGCCGCATTGACCGCTTCCTGGCCGCCCGCGAGGAAAACCTGGTAGACAAGATCGTGGGCGTTGGCGGCGTGGAGCAGCAGGAGACCTTTGAGGTGCAGGTGAAGGTGCGCCTGCCCAACGAGCGCGCGCTCCGCCATCTGCTGGGCCACAAGGATGTCAACGTCATTCGCGAAAGCGTGCGCCGCCAGTATGACACCTACTTCCTGTTTGACGATCCCGGCAAAGGGCATGTGCGGTACCGCGAGGACAACGTGATCCAGCCCGACGGCTCGCTGGTGCCGCGCTATGGGCTGACGCTGAGAGGGCCGACCGTGGAGCGCGTCTATGAGAACTCGGTCATCCTGTCGCGCTCGCGGTTCAGCGCCGTGGCCGACCGTTCGCTACGTTTCTACAGGGAGTACTTCCAGCCCGACCGCATCAAAGAGGTGAACAAGGAGCGACGCCGCTGGCGTGTCCAATACAAAGGCGTGGACTTTGAAATCAACGCGGATCGCCTCTTCCGACCTGCCTACGATGACCTCTTCCTAGAGATAAAGAGCCGCACGTGGTCGGCGAAGGATGCGCTGGCGAAGGCGGGACTCATCGGCGAGATGCTCGGCGTCATGGGTGTTTCATCCGAGCAAATCGTGCGGAAGGAGTACGTGGACTTCTGATTCTGCACGGGCCGGATTCGCAGCGGCTGGAATGGAAAGGCCCTTCCCAAAGGAAGGGCCTTTTGTTGTACAGGCATGGCCGACGCGGCGCTACTTCAGGTACTTGTCCAGCAGGAGGGCGAGTTTCTGGCGGGTCGCCGCCGGAATCTTAGCCAGGTTGGTGATGATGGCATTCTCCAGCGCATGGGGGCAGGGGCAGGTCTCCGGCTTGCCCAGCGTGGGGACAGCCAGTCGGATGATCTTCTTGGCCATTTCCACGTTCCGCTGAAGGTTCTGCACGATCATCTCCACCGTAACGGGCTCCTCGGACTCGTGCCACACGTCATAGTCCGTAACGAGCGCGAGCGTGGCGTAGCAGATTTCCGCCTCGCGCGCCAGTTTGGCTTCGGGGAGCGCTGTCATGCCGATGACGTCCACGCCCCACGAGCGGTAGATGCGCGATTCCGCCTTGGTGGAGAACTGTGGCCCTTCCATGACAACCATCGTCCCGTCTTTGTGGACGGTTGCCCCCGCTTTCTGCGCCGCGGCGTAGAGTTTCTGCCGCATGTCGGGGCAGAACGGCTCGGCGAAACTGATGTGGACAACCACCCCATCGCCGAAAAACGTGCTGGGTCGCGCCTTGGTTCGGTCAAAAATCTGGTCTGGGATGACGATGTGGAGCGGGGCGTTTTCCTCTTTCATGCTCCCGCAGGCGCTGACGGCGATGATGCGCTGGACTCCCAGGCTCTTGAGGGCGTAGATATTCGCCCGTGCGGGCAACTCAGTGGGGGAGATGTAATGACCGCGCCCGTGGCGGGGCAGGAAGGCCACGCGCACTCCCTCCAGCGTACCCACGATGATGGCATCGCTGGGGTCGCCAAACGGGGTCTTGACGCGGATTTCCTCAACCTGGGTCAGCCCCTCCATCTCGTAGACACCGCTTCCACCGATGACGCCAACGAGTACCGGCTCCATACGCTTGCCTCCTGACGTGATGACGAGGGCATTATACACGCCCTTGCGCGTCCTGCCAACTCTCGGCGGCAGTTGGACTCGGTTCCATCTCCTGCTGATAAATCGTACGCACAC